>JAQBYC010000027.1 GCA_027623205.1 Pseudomonadota bacterium
GGCCTAGCAAATAAAAGCGGACATTTAATGTGCTACAAAAACCGGACATCTGTATGTGTCATTGACATCCGCCGACCGCCGGAATTGTCGAGCGGACTGCGTTTGCGGCGCTGGACCCCGGCCCGGGCACGTGGCATCTTGACCCAAGTGTCCCGCCCGGAAAATTCATACCATGACTTTCCCGGAACGGCGGGCCGCTAGCTATTTGAATCCAGTGTGAGTCATATGCTGAATTTGGGCGCGCATAATGCGCCGGATTTCAGAGCTACCACACTAGCCTGTAACGAGAGGGTTTCGACCCCAAAAGCCGCGTCGGATGGTTTGCTTCGAATGGTTCGCTTCGAAAATGTCGGTGTTCGTTATGGCATGGGGCCGGAAGTGCTGCGCGATATCAACTTGCATATTCCGCCCGGCAGTTTTCATTTTTTGACTGGCGCCTCGGGTGCCGGTAAGTCCACGCTGCTAAAGCTGATGTATCTGGGCCAGCGCCCGTCGCGGGGCTTCATGCAGGTGTTCGGCCACGACTTCGCCAAGACCCACCGAAACGATCTGCCCGCCCTGCGGAGGCGGATTGGTGTCGTATTCCAGGATTTTCGCCTGCTGAAGAATCTGAGCGTTTTCGACAATGTCGCCCTGCCCCTGCGCATCGCCGGCGAGGATGAAAAGCGCACCCGCAACAATGTCTCGGAGTTGTTGGATTGGGTTGGCCTCGGGAGCCGCCTGCATGAAAATCCCGACACCTTGTCCGGTGGCGAGCAGCAACGGGTGGCGATTGCCCGTGCCGTAATCTCGAAACCCAGTTTGCTGCTTGCCGATGAACCCACCGGCAATGTTGACGACCGCATCGCCTATCGTCTGGTGCGTCTGTTCGAGGAATTGCACCGCTCCGGCACGGCGGTCGTCGTGGCCACCCACAACGACGCTCTGGTGCGGCGCTTTTCCCAACCGGTGTTGGTTTTGGCTGATTGCGTCTTGCGACCTGGCCCGGGCCAGGACGGCGGCAAGGGCGATGCCGGTCCCGGGCACAAAACCAGATAGGATGCCATGGCACGACCAGACCTAATACCCGATTCGGAAGGCGCGGGGCGCTTTTTGCCCTGGGTGGTGGCGGTAATGGTTTTCTTCGCCGCTCTGGCCGGGGCAGCCGGTCTGGCCCTGCATCAGGCTACCGGCGCCTGGCGCAATGACCTTGCCAACACGATCACCGTTGAAATTCCGCCGCTCAAAGGCAACCCAGCGGGTCACGCCGAGCCAAACCTCGCCCGCGTCGCCGTCGTGACCAAGGCGCTGCGCGCTACCGCCGGTGTTGCGGAAGCGCGACCGTTGGAGCCGGCGGAGATCGCCAAATTATTGCAGCCCTGGCTGGGTGGCGGCGGCTTGATCGGAGATCTACCGCTGCCCTATTTGATTGATGTACGTTTGTCGCGCTCACAGCCGGCGGACTTGACTATGCTGGCAAAACAGCTGGCCAGGATTGGCCCGGATATTCGCATTGATGATCACCAACTTTGGCTTGGCAAACTGATCCGGTTAAGCCAGTCGTTGCAGTGGATGATGCTGGCCTGTCTGGCGATGATCTGCTTTGCGACCTGTGCGGTGGTAATTTTTGGTACGCGGGCGGCGTTCGCCGCCCATCTGGAAGTAGTCAGTCTGCTTCATGTCATGGGCGCGCGCGATGGCTATATTGCCCGGCTGTTCCTATGGCGCGCCATGGCCATGGGTTTAAAAGGCGGCTTCATTGGACTGGCGGTTACCGCCGCCGCGCTTTTTGCCCTGTCGCGTCTGGCCGCTGATCTGGACGGGCCGCTGCTGGGCAATTTTGCCCTCACGCCCCTTGCCTTGATGTCTCTGGCCGTCCTGCCGTTCCTGGCAGCGACATTGACGGCGTTCACGGCGCGGCGCACGGTGCTGCGTGAACTGACCCGGATGCCTTGAAGATGGGGCGTCATGGAAGATGGAGCGCCACTGATGGCGGCACTTAGAATTCGACGCCGGACGCGGCTGCGCCATGGCCTGGTTTTGGTCATAGCCGCCATAATCCTGCTTTGGCTGGGCGGTTTCTTGTTATTCACAGCCCAATTGCCCCGGCAGATGACCGCACAGCCCGGTATCAGCGATGCCATCGTGGTCCTGACGGGCGGTACAGGCAGGCTGCAGGTCGGCCTGCAGATGCTGTCGGCGGGGATGGGCAAAATCATGTTGATTTCCGGAGTCGAACCAGGCACCACGGCGGCAGAATTGCAGGCTGGCCAGAGCGTCGGCGCGGATAAATTCGAATGCTGCGTTGAGCTTGGTTATCGAGCCCGAGACACCCAGGGCAATGCCATAGAGACGGCTCTGTGGATAGAGCGGCACGGTTATCGCAGTCTGCATCTGGTTACGGCGTCCTATCACATGCCGCGCAGCCTCTTGCTGTTTCAACGGGCCATGCCGACGGTCACGCTGCGGGCCAACCCGGTGTTCCCAGAACATGTAAAATTGGCCGATTGGTGGCATTTTCCTGGCACCATGAAACTGTTGGCGGTGGAGTACAGCAAATATTTGATCAGTCTTCTCAACGTGCGTCTGAGCCGGCAGAATGGTAATATCAATGGTTCTTAAGACCAATCAGGCAATTCGGTCCAATCTGTTCAACCTGCTGTTTTACGCATGGTCGACCTTCATGGTGATCGCGTTTTTGCCCGCTTTGGTGTTGCCCTATCAAGTGACCGTCTGGGGTCAGCGGCAATGGGCCAGAGGCGTCAATTATCTGATGCGATGGAGCGTCGGCATCCATATAGAATATCGTGGCCTGGAACAGCGCCCGCATAGCGGCGCGATTGTGGCTGCCAAGCACCAATCCGCATGGGATACCTTGATCTGGCACGTCATCCTTGACGATCCGGCAATAGTCATGAAGCAGGAGCTGTTGAGCATTCCCATCTACGGCTGGCTGTGTCGCAAGACCCGCATGATTGCGGTGGATCGCAAGGCTGGCACAAAAGCGTTGCGGGCGATGCTGGAAGATGGACGGACCGCCATAGCGCTGGGCCGGCCCATCGTGATATTCCCCCAGGGTACGCGTACGGCAACGGGCGCATCGGTCGAGGATGCGCCCTACCAACCTGGCGTATCCGCGCTATATCGGAACTTGGATGCGCCGGTGGTGCCGGTGGCGTTGAATTCCGGTCTGTTCTGGCCGCGGCGGCAATTTATGCGCCGACCCGGCACCATCGTACTGGAGTTCCTGGAACCCATTCCGCCCGGCCTGCCACGCAAGGAGTTTGATGCCTTGTTAAAGGATCGCATCGAAACCGCCACCGCTGCTCTTGAGGCGGAAGCTTCGCCGGAACGGGGGGGGAAATTATGACTCCCTTTACGGTGTCATATCGCGTATGGTACATAACAAGAACATACGCCTGCCGACCCGGCCTTCTTGCCGCCGTTCGGGGCTCATGGTAAGAGGATCAGATGCCATCCGTCGCACCAATTTCCCAACAAATCTGGGACATGAAATACCGCCTGAAGGGGGCTGATGGCCAGGCGGTCGACGGTACCATTGAAGACAGCTGGCGCCGGGTGGCCCAGGCGTTGGCGGCGGCGGAAGCCGAACCCGAGGCCTGGATAGATCCATTTTTCGAGGCTCTGGATGACTTTCGATTTCTGCCGGCCGGGCGCATTCTAGCCGGCGCCGGTGCCAAACGTAACGTCACCCTGTTTAATTGTTTCGTTATGGGAACGATCCCTGACGATATGTCAGGAATCTTCGAAAATCTGCGGGAAGCCGCCCTGACCATGCAGCAAGGCGGCGGCATTGGTTATGACTTTTCCACTTTGCGACCCAATGGCGCACCCGTGGCGGGCGTTGGCGCCGATGCGTCCGGTCCGTTGACTTTCATGGATGTCTGGGACGCCATGTGCCGCACCATCATGTCGGCGGGCCATCGGCGCGGCGCGATGATGGCGACGCTGCGCTGTGACCATCCCGATATTGAAGCCTTTATCGCGGCCAAGCAGGACCCTGGCCGTCTGCGCATGTTCAATTTGTCTGTCTTGATCACCGATGCATTCATGCAGGCGGTGAAGGATAACACGCCGTGGGAATTGCATTTTGCCGGCCGCACCTATCGTAGCGTTCGGGCACGGGACCTGTGGGACTGCATCATGCGTGCCACTTATGCTTATGCCGAACCCGGTGTGATCTTTATTGACCGCATCAACCAACGCAATAATCTGGCCTATTGCGAAGAAATCCATGCCACCAATCCGTGCGGTGAACAGCCGCTGCCCCCCTACGGCGCCTGTTTGCTGGGTTCAATCAATCTAGCCCGCCTGGTGCGGGATCCCTTTGGTCCCGACCCGGAAATCGATTTGGACGAATTGCGCTGTTTGGTGAAAATGGCCGTGCGCATGCTGGACAATGCCATCGATGTCTCCAATTTTCCCCTACAGGCACAACGGAACGAAGCGCGGGCAAAGCGGCGGATCGGATTGGGCGTAACCGGGCTGGCGGATGCCCTGATCTTTTGCAAGGCGCGCTATGGCTCGGATCGGGCGATCGCCCTGACCGAAAGCTGGATGGCCGAGATGCGCCGGGCAGCCTATATGGCCAGTATCGATTTGGCGCGGGAAAAGGGCCCCTTTCCGTTGTTCGAGGCGGCGTCCTATTTGGCCGGCGAAAGCGTACGGGAATTGGATGCGGATGTGCGCGCGGCCATCGCCGATGTCGGCATTCGCAACGCCTTGTTGACCTCCATCGCACCGACAGGGACCATTTCGATCTTCGCGGACAATGTCTCATCGGGATTGGAGCCGGTGTTTGCCTTTACCTATCGCCGCCACGTCACCATGCCCGACGGCAACCGGCGGGAAGAACCCGTCAGTGATTATGCCTATCGCCAATTCCGGGCAATTTTTGGCGATGCGGCGCAATTGCCCGACTATTTCGTCACCGCCACCGCCCTGAGCCCATCGGATCATGTCCATATGCAGGCCGCAGTGCAGAGATACATCGACGCCTCTATCTCGAAAACCATAAACCTGCCGGAAGATATCTCCTTTGACGCCTTCAAGGATGTCTACATGCAGGCCTATGACAGCGGCTGCAAGGGCTGTACGACATACCGTCCGAACGACGTCACGGGGGCGGTGCTGGAGTCTGGCGAAACAGCGAGGCCAATGCTGCCCGCGGAACCGGAACTGCCCCTTGTACCGCCAGAGGCCAGACCCCGCGATGAGCTTGACGCCGGCGGGGTGGTCTATATGACCCAGCCCCTGGACCGCCCCGGCGCATTGCCGGGCCAGACCTACAAGATCAGTTGGCCCGAAAGCGACCACGGCATCTATATTACCATCAACGATATCGTTCAGGATGGCCGCCGCCGCCCGTTCGAGGTCTTCATTAATTCCAAGAACGTGGACCATTTCGCCTGGACTGTGGCCCTGACCCGGATGATCTCGGCCGTCTTCCGCCGTGGCGGCGATGTTTCTTTCGTCGTCGATGAATTGAAGGCAGTGTTTGATCCTCGTGGCGGCTATTGGGTGGACGGCCGCTACATTCCATCACTTTTGGCCGCTATCGGCGAGGTGATCGAGCGGCACATGATCATTATCGGCTTTATCGTCAATCCTTACGCCGACACGGAGACCGAAGCGACCCGCATCGCCCTGGCGGCGGGTGGCAATCGCAATGGTGACGGCCATACCGACAGTCCCCGTCTGCGCGGCTGCCCCAAATGCAACACGCCGGGCCTGATCCGGCAAGAAGGCTGCGAAACCTGCATCTCCTGCGGCTATTCAAAGTGCAGTTGATCTGACCTAAGCAGCCTTATTTTGCCCGCCGTTCTTTCCCCATACCGTGATGCCTTGTAGGTTTGGATCTTGAACAGAAGCAGGAGTAACAGGCATGAGCGCAAGTTTTGACTTTTCCGGCCAGTCGGTGCTGGTGACAGGCGGGTCCAGTGGCATCGGCCTGGCCATTGCCCGTGGCTTTCGCGACGCGGGGGCTCTGGTGAGGATTACCGGAACCAAAGGCGGCATGGACGACTATCCCAACGACCTTTCAGCTTTTACCTATCAACAGGTGAACATGCTGGATGTGCCCGCGGTGGAAGCTTTGGCGGCCGGCATTGACCAACTGGATGTGCTGGTCAACAACGCGGGCACCACGTTTCGCGGCGCTGCCGCCTACGAGCCGGAGAATTTCGAAGCGACCATCGATATCAATCTGAATTCGGTTTACCGCCTGTGTCACCGCCTGCATCCGAAGTTACAGCCATCAGGCGGCTCGATCATCAATATCGCTTCCATGACCTCGTATTTCGGCTCGCCAAGGGGACCGGGCTATGGCGCTTCGAAATCGGCAATCCTGCAAATGACCATGAGCCTCGGCGCCCTTTGGGCCAAAAGCGGCGTTCGCGTCAATGCCATCGCGCCCGGCTGGATCAGCACCAATTTGACGGCGCCCATCCAGGCCATGGCAGAAATTGCCGATCCGATCCTGCAGCGCACGCCCATGGGCCGCTGGGGCAAACCAGAAGAAATGATCGGCACGGCCCTGTTTCTGGCCTCGTCCGATACCGCCGGTTTTATTACCGGTGTCACCATCCCCGTGGATGGGGGCTATTGCGCGCTGTAGAAGGCGTTCTGCGGAAGAAAGTTTCGAATATCCGCTGCCGCCAAGCCGGAAGATGCTGGGCGCAGCACTGGCCGAGGTTATCGGCTCTCCGGGCGGAAATGCCTGGGGCGGCGCAGCCGGCGCCGGCTACCGGATTAATCCGGCAGCCGATTTCAGCGAGATCTATTTGCCTTAGTCGATGCCCCCGTCGACTTCCACCAACCCGCGCCGGGAACTGATAATTCTGACCTATTCACGCGTTGATCGATTTGGCCAGGCGCCATAGTGATCGCCTGAACAAATGCGCGCCAACCCATCAAGGGCATTTTCTTTCGGTCTTTGCGCCCGCTATAGTCGTTGACATGACAGCCCGTACAATGGCGCTGTTCCTAGAAAAGATTAACCGCTTTAGGGGAGGCAAACATGAAAATTTTGCTGTTAAGCACCGCGGCATTGCTCGCGGTGAGTGCAATGTGGATTACGCAGGCGGCAGAGGCACAAAGTAGTCCCGATGTGGTCGCGAAATCCAAGGCCATGGTGCCCATGCCGCCGTGGCCAGCCAGCGACCAACGGGGCATGGCCAATACCATGGGTCCCGGCACTTGGATGCGTTGCGCTCAACATCTGACCAACGCCAAATCAAAAACCTATGAAATTTCCCACCTCCGCTCCAATACCATGCCGCTATCGCCCTTTGGCGTGCCGTTGCAGTATCAATACCGCCCCACCGTGGGCATTCCCGGCACCAGGCACGCCTTCAATGGTGAACAGGTAACCAGCGGCGAACCCGGCGCCCAGGGCACGCAAATGGATGCTTTAGGGCATTTCGCCTATTTCGATGACGCCTGGGACGGCAAAAGCGAATTTCCCGCCGCCCAGGCGCATTATTATGGCGGCTATGGACAAAGCGATGTCAAACCATCGGCAGGTTCGCCGCTTTTAAAATTGGGCATCGAGAATGTACCGCCCATCGTCACTTCCGCGGTGCTGCTGGACGCCAAAAGCCATCTGGGCGGCGGCCAGGCGATGAAGCCCGGCCAGTTGGTCACGACCAGGGATATCACCGCCATGCTGGCCGCGCAGGGTCTCGCCTGGCGCGGCCTATTGCCGGGCGACGTGCTCTACATCTACACCGGCTGGAGCGATAATTGGAAAGATCCGGACAACGAGAAGATGTATTACACCAAGGGTCCTGGCCTGTCCTACGACGCGGCGCAATATCTGCGCGAAAAGGCGGTCGTTCTGGTCGCTCTGGATAATCCGTTCACAGACCCAGTCAACGATGGTCAATTGATGGGCAAGGCCGGCCCGGCGGAAGGCGCTCCCGCCGGACTGCCCTTCGCCGTCCATCACGAAAATCTGGCCGTGTCAGGCATTCATCAGATCCAGAATGCCAATTTGGCCGATTTGGCCAAGGATAAAGTCTGGACCTCGTGCACGATGATATTGCCGCTGCGGTCCCGTGGCGGTTCAGGCTCACCGGTCCGGCCGGTCGCCATCGGCGCGCCCAACCAATCGTAACCGCCACTGTATTTGCCTCGAGGGGTTGGCCGATCACCGGCTGACCCCGCGACGGCCGGTCCGACCCGATCGCGCGGGTCTGTAAATTTGCCGCGGTTTTCAACGAATTGGGGTCGCCATCCCATTTTCAACTTTCGGGAACACCTCTTCCGCCATCAGATGGAAGGTGTCCAGCACCTGGGCCTGCGGCATGCCGACACCTTGGACGCTCATGATTATATGGTTGACGCCTAGGATCCTGTTGTAGCGGAGCATCTCTTCGGCAACCTCGTCCGGATCGCCAACGATGAAGCGGTCCCGCGCCAGATCGTCATAGTCCATGGTGATGTCCTGATCGCCCTTCGCCATGGCCTTGTTCTGGCCCCAAGTCTGGTAAAGGTCGTACTGGCGCTTCATGTACGGGGCGGCGATTTCCACCGCCTGGTCATGAGTACGGGCGCAGAATACCTCGCGGCGGATCGGCAACTCTTTGGGGAAGGGCTTGCCCAGCTTATCAAGCTCGGCCCGGTACAGATCCATCTGCCGCGTCAGGGTTTCCATATTCTGATGCGGATTCAAATACCAGCAATCGCCCAGACGGGCGGCGCGCTTGACCGCGTTGTCGACATTGGCGCCAATCCAGATAGGTGGACGCGGCACTTGCTGCACGGGTACGGAGACGACCGCCTCGTCCAACTCGAAGTGCGAGCCGACCATGCTGACTTTCTCTTCCGTCCAAAGCCGCTTCACCGCTTCCAGGTTCTCTTCAAACCGGGCAACGCCCTCGCCTTTCCGAACGCCAAAGCCCTTGTACTCCAAATCCCGGTAGCCGAGTGCGCAGCCGAAAATCACGCGCCCGCCCGACATCACATCCATGGCGGCAAAATTCTCGGCTACCTCGAGGGGGTTGTGTAGCGACAACAGCACGACACCGGCATTTAGCCGCATGTTGGGCGCCTCGGCCATGACCCGGCAGAGATAGGGAATCTGCATGAACTCGCGATTGGGATAGGTGGAAAAATGCGAGCCTGTGGTGAGCGAGTCATAGCCCAATTTATCGAGGATGCGGGCTTGCTCCATAAGCTCATGGAAGCGGGCCCGCATATCCTCGTCCCAGGCGAAGACACCGCGCTGCATTACACCGAATTGGATTTTCTTGGCCATTTCCAGTTCTCCCGCGCCCCATCCGAACGTGGCTGTGTTCATTTCAAATAGGCCGGCAAGAGTACGTCAGCCAAAGCAGTGCAGCAACGGCCTTGGTCGCGAGCCGCATCGCCATAACCATGGGATCCCTGGACCAGGGGCCAAACGTAGACTGGGCGTCTGGTTAAATTCCAGCGAACGCGGTACCTTTACGGTTGAGGTGGATGGTGGGTTGCTTTTCTGCTAACCGCATTCGTGATTTTGGCTCCAACCTGCATTGGGTGAATTTGAGATGAACATCGGCACTGCAGTTCCCTTGCCCGCATACAATATTGACCCCGCCTTCATGGCCAAGAAAGCTGAAGATCTGGGCTTTGATTCCATCTGGTACGCCGAGCACCCGGCGGTTCCAGTGCATTCGGAAAGCCCATTTCCGTCTACTGGCGGCGAAATCCCTTGGAATTACTCTCATTTCACCGAACCCTATATCGCCCTGGCACGGGCCTCGGCGGTAACCACGACCATCAAGCTGGCGACGGGGATAACTCTGGTGCCGGAGCGGAACCCGCTGCTGCTGGCAAAGGAAGTCGCCGCCCTGGATCTGTACAGCGGAGGTAGGTTTTTGTTTGGCGTGGGGACGGGATGGCTCAAGGAGGAAACAGAGCTCATGGGCGGCGACTTTGCTCATAGATGGAGCCAAACCCGCGAAGCTTTGGAGGTCATGAAAAAGCTTTGGACCCAGGATGAGGCGGAGCATCACGGTAAGTATTTCGATTTCCCCCCCGTGCGTTCCTATCCCAAGCCAATGCAGAAACCCTATCCGCCAATTCTGCTTGGCGGCATGGCGAAGAACGTATTGCAGCGCGTCGTGGATCATGCGGATGGCTGGATGCCCAACCGGATCACCCCGGCGGTGCTGGAAGAAAGCCGGCGGCAGCTAGACACCATGGCTGCGGCGGCGGGCCGTGATCCGAAATCCATCACCATTACCGTTTACGGCCAGGAACCTGATCGGGTCAAGTTGAGATCCCTGCTCGATGCCGGGGCGGAAAGGGTCGTGGTACGGCCCGATTTCGTCGAAACAGAAGCCGAAATGGGTGCGCAGCTGGAACGTATCGCCGAAGCGGTGTTTTAACCGGCAGCAGCGCCGCAAGGGTCTCCAACGGCGTGGTTCGGTTATATTAGGTCTTTAATTCCGGAATAATCCAAAGCGGCGCATCGCCCCGGCTCACCCGCTGGACATTGTCAAAGGCGTTGCGGACACGGACTTTGTTGCTTTCGAAGGTCGGTCCGGCCATGTGTGCCGTCAAAATGACGTTATCCAGACGAAGCAAAGGGTTGTCAGCCGCTGGCGGTTCCTGGTCGAAAACATCCAGACCCGCGGCGGCGATGCCGCCCGATGTCAGGCTGTCGTACAGGGCCGCCTCGTCGATGACTGGACCACGGCTGGTATTGATCAGCATCGCAGCGGGTTTCATTTCGGCAAGTGCCGCAGCACCGATCATGTGCCGGGTCGAGCTATTCAGCGGCACATGCAGGCTGATCAAATCAGACTCACGCAGGATCTCACGCAATAGGCGAAAACGCACGCCGAGGGCATCTTCCTCACCTTCGCTCAAGCGGGCGATGTCGAAATAGATGACCTCCATGCCGAACGCCAACGCCAACCGCGCCGTCTTCCTGCCGATGGTGCCCAGACCGATAATGCCAAGGGTCTTGTTCCGCAATTCATGCAATTTTGGCGTCTCATTGCCACGCCAGCGACCGGCCGCCACGTCCGCGTGCTGGCGAACGAGTTTGCGGGACACCGCCAGCATCAACAGCAATGCGTGTTCCGAAACCGCGACCGAATTTGCGCCGCCATTGTTCGAAACCGGCACGCCCGCCTTGCGCGCGGCGGCAATGTCAGCATTGTCATAGCCCGCACTCAGCAATTGTACCAGCCGCAGATTTGGGCCGCGGGCAAACAACTCGTCATTGACCAGCATGTCAACGAAACCAACAAGATACTCCGCATCGGCAAGTGCTGTCTTGTATGCCGGACTTGCCGCCTCGGCGATGACCAGATCATAACCGGCCGGCACTAGTTCCCGCGCGAATTCCGCAGCGGCGGGAAACTGTGTAACGAAGACGATTTTGGAACCCATTTCAGATCTTTCCCCTGTTTACTCAGCGTTGATCCACGCGGTCGCGCATTACCCACTGTAAAGAAAAAGGGGCTAGCCAGTTAAGAGCTAACCCCTTGGAATTTTGGTGGAGCCAGACGGAATCGAACCGACGACCTCTTGAATGCCATTCAAGCGCTCTCCCAACTGAGCTATGGCCCCATTTTAGCGTGCCCGGCGAAGCGGGGACGCGACGGGCGGAAACTAGGGTGCGGGGGCAGTCAATTCAAGGCCAAACTGCCCCACAATAACATTTTCTGACAATCCTCCACACACCCCCCCGCAGGGAACCGTCAACCGATTTCGATCATCCGCATTCGCTCAGTCGTCGGAAATCTTGCCCTTGCTCTTGCTCAGGTCCGCTTCAGCCAACACATCATCGTCATCGTCATCATCGCTCGCCAGCGCAACAAGGGCATCGTCTTCATCGTCGTCATCGTCGTCGATCAAATCATCTAGCCCATCGGCCAGGGACACGTCGTCGTCGTCGTCATCGTCAGAAGCTTCCTTGTCATCCGCCACAGTCGCTACCGCGATCTGCACCACCTTTGCCTCGGCCTTGCGGGCGCGCCGCGGACGCCCTGGCGCCGCAAGGGCAAAAGGCGCCGCACAGGCTGGGCAGGTGATTGGGTTACGGCCCATGTCATAAAACTTGGCGCCACAGCTCAAGCACGTGTGCTTGGCGCCCCATTCCGCCTTGGCCACTGATATCATCTCCCAAACTTTCTGCCGCTCGGATTTATCGGCGCACCCCAATAGAGAACATGCGCCGCGCCTGTCAACAGGGATTCTGCCGCCATTTAAAAATGGAACTTCACCCAACTTGATTGGCCCATGGAATTTGGGTTTGTCCGTCTAGCGATGCTCATGGCTTTATGCTAGGCAAGTCACCCTTCCCCGGCGCCTCCTATAAGGCCGCCGCCAATGATTTAGGTAACTGCCGACAGTGTCCGTCAAGATCGCCCATCCCGCCGCATCCCATGGCATCAGCCTGCAAGGCAGGATCACCGTGCCCGGAGACAAATCGATCTCGCACCGATCCTTGATCCTGGGCGCGTTGAGCGTTGGCGAAAGCACCATACACGGCCTGCTGGAAGGCGCCGATGTGCTGGCCACGGCCCGGGCCCTGCGCGCCTTTGGCGCCGAAATAAGCCGCGGTATCAACGGCGTCTGGCATATTAACGGCGTAGGCGTTGGCGGTCTGATGGCGCCGTCCGATATTCTGGATCTGGGCAATTCAGGCACCGGGGCGCGGTTGTTGCTGGGGCTTGCGGCAACCCATGGGATCACCTCTGTTTTTACCGGTGATGCCTCGCTGCGGCAGCGCCCCATGGAACGCGTCATCACGCCGCTGCAACAAATGGGCGCCCGCTTCGAGGCGTCAGGCGGCGGCCGTTTACCGATTACGGTCATCGGCACCAATCGGGCATTGCCAATCGAGTACCGTCTGCCGGTAGCGTCAGCGCAGATCAAATCGGCCGTGCTGCTTGCCGGCCTGAACGCGCCCGGTTGCACGGCGGTGATCGAACCGCGTCCAAGCCGTGATCATACGGAACATTTGCTGCGCCATTTCGGGGCCGAGGTAACGATCGGTAACGATGGCGATGGCGCCCGCCGCATTACCCTGACCGGACGACCGGAGTTACAGCCGCAAACCGTGCGGGTACCGGGAGATCCATCCTCCGCCGCATTCCCGATCGCAGCCGCCCTGCTGGTGCCTGGTTCGGAGGTCGCGGTCACCGGGGTTGGTTTGAATCCCCTGCGCGCGGCCCTTCTGGATACCTTGCGCGATATGGGAGCCCAGATCACGGAACACAACCGCCGCCAGGATCAAGGCGAGCCGATTGCCGATCTGATCGTCCGCGCCGGCCCTTTGCGCGGCATCGAAGTGCCTAGTGAACGGGCGCCGGCGATGATCGATGAATATCCCATCCTGGCTGCCGTCGCTGCCTTTGCTTCCGGACGTACCGTGATGCGGGGCATCAGCGAACTGCGGGTCAAGGAAAGTGATCGTATTTCGGCGATGGCCAATGGCCTGGGCGCACTGGGTGTGCAGGTGGAAGAGCTAGCCGATGGTCTGATCGTGCATGGCCACGATGGCGCCGCCCCAATCCGGAACTGTGTCAGTATCAACACAGAAATGGACCACCGCATCGCCATGTCGTTTTTGGTGTATGGCCTGGCAGCGCAAGGCCCGGTGCGGGTCACCGGTTGCGAAATGATCGATACCTCGTTTCCGGGCTTTGTCGAATTGATGACAGGGTTGGGCGCGCGCATAGAAGATGCACCTTGAATAATTTTTCGGATCGTTCCATGAAAGATCGTCTCATTATTGCGGTGGACGGACCCGTGGCGGCGGGCAAAGGCACCCTTGGCCGGCGGCTGGCAGCGCATTTCGGCCTGGCCTACCTGGACACTGGCGCGTTGTATCGGGCAGTCGCCTTGCGTTTGTTGCGAGACGGGCAGGCGCTGGACGATATCCCGGCCATGGTGGCCCAGGCCCAGGCCGTCAGCCTCGGCGATCTGGACGACCCTGCCCTGCGCGGGGAACAGGTGGGGGAGGCGGCCAGCATGATTTCGCCCCAGCCGGCTTTGCGCGCCGCGCTGTTGCAATATCAGCGAAATTTTGCCGCGCGCCCTCCCGAAGATGCCGCCGGCGCAGTGCTTGATGGCCGTGACATTGGCACTGTTGTCTGCCCGGAGGCGGCGGTAAAATTATTCGTGACCGCCAGCATGGAAGCGCGGGCGAGGCGCCGTCATGCCGAATTACTGAGCCGTGGCGAGGATATCAGTCTGGCCACGGTACAGGCGGACCTGGCCAAACGCGACGCCCGCGATACCGAGCGGTCAGCATCTCCCCTGGCGCCGGCCGCCGATGCGCACTTGCTCGACACCACAAAAATGGATATAGAGGCCGCTGTTCAGGCAGCGCTGAAGATCGTGGCCGTCTGTATCAAGGAGTAGTATGAATTTCTTGACGCCACCGGGCTGCATTCCGGGGCCGTCATAATTGATTTCCTGACGTAACCATCGCTGCCGCCGTCCCAGGATTATTATTCTTCCGGGACAATGTATTGAAATTGCGGTGCGCCCTTAGGAAATTCCTTTTGGCTCAAGACCGCCGGATACAACCGGTTGGCCGACAACGATAGTGGAAAGAGACATTTGATGACTGACCTAGACAGCGGCGCCGGCATGGATGAAGACTTCGAAGCACTTCTGGCGGATAGCTTTATTTCCCAGGAGCAACTGGAAGGCCGCGTGGTGCACGGCACCGTGGTGGCGATCGAAAACGACAATGTCGTCATCGACGTTGGCCTGAAGACCGAAGGCCGGATTTCCGTGCGTGAATTTTCCAAGTCGAACGAGGAAGTAGCCGTCGGCGACGCGATCGAGGTTTTTCTGGAGCGCATCGAAAACGCTCTGGGTGAGGCGGTCATCAGCCGCGAAAAAGCCCGCCGGGAAGAAGCCTGGAACCATCTTGAAGTCGCCCATGAAAAGGGCGAGCAGGTCGAAGGCTCGATCGTCGGCCGGGTCAAAGGCGGTTTTACAGTGGATCTTTCGGGCGCCGTAGCCTTTCTGCCTGGTAGCCAAGTCGACATCCGCCCGGTGCGCGACATTACCCCATTGATGAGCATACTGCAGCCATTTCAAATTCTGAAGATGGATCGTCGCCGCGGCAATATCGTGGTCTCACGCCGGTCGGTTTTGGAAGTGTCCAGGGCCGTTCAACGGACCGAATTGGTCTCAAACCTGGCCGAAGGCCAGATACTGGACGGCGTGGTCAAGAATATCACCGATTATGGTGCTTTTGTTGATTTGGGCGGCATTGACGGCCTGCTGCATGTCACCGACATGGCCTGGCGGCGTATCAACCATCCTTCGGAAGCGCTGACCATCGGCGAAACCGTCAAAGTGCAGGTCATCAAGGTCAATGCGGAGACCCAGCGCATCAGCCTTGGCATGAAACAATTGCTGGAAGATCCCTGGGATGGCATCAAGGTAAAATACCCGCTGGGGGCGAAATTTACCGGGCGGGTCACCAACATTACCGATTATGGTGCCTTCGTGGAACTGGAGGCTGGCGTCGAAGGTCTGGTGCATGTCTCGGAAATGAGCTGGACCAAGAAGAACGTCCACCCGGGCAAGATCGTTTCGACATCGCAACAAGTGGAAGTGATGGTGCTGGATGTGGATCCGGAACGGCGCCGGGTCAGTCTCGGCCTGAAGCAATGCATGGAAAATCCATGGGAAGCATTCATCGCGGCCCATCCGGTTGGCGACGTCGTCGAGGGAGAAATCAAAAACATCACCGAATTTGGTCTGTTTGTCGGCCTGAGCTTCGATTTGGACGGTATGGTCCATATGTCAGACATCGACTGGGACAAGAGCGGCGAAGAGGCGATGCAGGGCTACAACAAAGGTGACATGGTCAAGGCCAAAGTGCTGGACATTGATATCGGCAAGGAACGCATCAGCCTAGGCATCAAGCAAATGGGCAGCGATCCTTTCGCCGAGGCCAACACACTTAAGCGGGGCAATGTCGTCACTTGCACCGTCGCTGCGATTTTGGATCGCGGTATCGAGGTCGAAGTAGGCGATGGCTTGCGTGGCTTTATCCGCCGCGCCGATTTGTCCCGCGAACGTTCGGAACAAAAACCCGAGCGCTTTGCGATCGGCGACAAGCTGGATGCGCAGATCACCTCGATCGAAAAAAACACCCGCCGCCTGGCCCTTTCAATCAAGGCGCGGGAGATTAAGGAAGAGAAAGAAGCCGTACAGCAATATGGCTCTTCGGACTCCGGCGCCAGCCTCGGCGATATTCTTGGCCCTGCCATGGGTCGGGCGCGGGAGTTGGCCGACGCTGATGACGAGGACGACGACGGTGAGCCCGATTACGGCGATACCGAAGTTCCGGTCATTGAAGCTGCAGAAGACGCTGCACCGGAAGCAAAAAAGTCTGCCGTCGCCGAGGTCGCGCCTGAAGCAGCACCCGAGTCCGATGCCGATGTTGGCGTTGATGCCGAGGCAACCGAGGGCAGCGGTGACGGCGAGGATGACAAGGGCAAGGCGAAAAGTTAAAGGCGTCAACCCCGCACCGCGCCGAGTCATGCCCTTCCGGATCATTAATGTGGTGGTAGCCCCATGGACGCCGATGCCATTTTAGATCGCCGGCGCCTGAAGCGGCGGTTGATTTTCTGGCGGGTCGCTGCCGCTCTGGCGGTGATGGCTTTGATTGCCGTCGGCATTGGAAACTACCATGTCCGCGGCAAGTCCCATGTTGCGCGACTGTCCATCACCGGCGTCATCACAGAAGATATCGAGCGTGCCGAGGCGATTGACCATTTGGTCGCGCAAGACAAGGTGCGCGCGGTCATTGTCCGCATCAACAGTCCTGGCGGCACCACCGCCGGTTCGGAGCAGGTTTATCATGCCTTGCGTCGGGTGGCGGCAAAAAAGCCGATCGTTGCGGTGATCGGTACCATCGGCACGTCGGGTGGCTATATCGTTGCCATTGCCGCGGACCATATAGTGGCCATGGAGACCTCATTGACCGGTTCCATCGGCGTGTTGTTCCAGACCGCTGAATTTACCGGCTTGCTGGAAAAATTGGGCATTAAGCCGTTTTCTCTGAAAAGCTCGCCCTTGAAGGGACAACCCTCGCCGGTCGAACCCGTCACGGAGGAGGTGCGAAATGCCCTGCGTATGCTGCTGGAAGATAGCTATGATTGGTTTGCTGGACTGGTGCAAGAACGGCGCAAATTTGACGCCGAGGAACTGAAGCAGGTAGCCGATGGCCGGGTCTACAGTGGCCGGCAAGCGATCAAGGTGCGCCTGATCGATGCCCTGGGCGGCGAAAGGGTCGCCCGACGCTGGCTGGAGGATCGTCATGGGGTTTCCATGGATTTGCCGACAATTGAAGTCCGCTGGGGCGAACGTTCGAGCCTGCTTGCGCGAACGCTTGACACGGTAGGCGGAAAACTGTTTAAGAATGAACGACTTACCCTTGACGGGCTGCTGTCGGTTTGGCAACCTTGAAGGGTTGGCCGCTGTTGATTTGTATCGGTCGCGTTTGAATGCGGTCATTTGAATACGGTCATTTGAATACGGTCATTTGAATACGGTCATTTGAATACGGTCATTTGAATACGGTCACGGTCTTGGTTTCTTGGGGACATGCGCCTAAACCTTCGACCGGTTAGTTGAGTGGGCAACCCGGAACGCAGGAAAGTTGAGCTGAAGATGATTAAGTCTGAATTGATCGCCCGTCTTGCAGAGCAGAACCCGCACCTCTACCAACGCGATGTGGAACGTATCGTGACCACGGTATTCAACGAAATTACGGATGCCCTGCAGCGTGGCGACCGCGTGGAGTTGCGCGGATTTGGTGCCTTTTCGGTGAAACGGCGTCCGGCCCGTATTGGCCGCAATCCGCGCACCGGAGACTCCGTATCGGTCGCGGAAAAATTCGTCCCCTTCTTCAAAACCGGCAAGGAATTACGGGAACGCCTGAATGCATCTGGCGGAGGATCGGCCGGAACCGACCCGAACGCCGTTCCCGAGATCAGCGACTAAGCGGGCAGGTGCCGGGTGAAATTTCTACTTTGGCTGTTGCTGTTACCGCTGACCTTGATATTTGTGGCCTTTGCCATTGCGAATCGCCACGCGGTTACCCTGTCCCTTGATCCCACGCCATTGAGTGTTGACGCTCCGTTATACAGCCTGGTTTTCGCCGGTATCTTTGCCGGTCTGATCGCCGGCAGCCTGATCGCCTGGCTGCGGGGCGGGCGTTGCCGCCGGCGGTTGCGCGAGGAACAACGGACCGTCCGCCGCCTGGAAGGGGAACTGCAGGCGGTGGCAAACCCGGACAGCGCGTCAAGTACGAATACCGGCACCGCGCCGAAAAGCGATGTGACGGCGGTGGTTGAGGCTGCCTGATTGCGCCAATAGGGGTCCCGATATGGCAAGCAGCATGCGTTTGGTAAGCGCCGAAGACGTCAACAATGCGCTTGATGATCAAGCCCTGGTCGAAGCATTACGCGAGATGTTTCGCAGCGGCTGCGATGTTCCCTTGCGCCACCATCACAATATTCCCGTCCCTGGTGGTGCCGATGGTACATTATTGCTGATGCCCGCATGGCGGATCGATGGCCAACGCGGCGGGCAGATCGGCATCAAGCTGGTTACCGTGTTTCCCGACAACAGCCGGGTTGGTCTGGCGTCCATATTGGGGCAATATTTATTGCTCGATGGGACCACCGGGCAACCGCAAGCCTTGATCGACGGCGTGCAATTGACCTTGCGGCGTACCGCCTGCGCCTCGGCCCTGGCGGCGGACTATCTGGCCCGCCAGGACGCCTCCAGGCTTGTCATGGTTGGCGCCGGCGCCCTGGCGCCCTATCTGATCCGGGCTCATGCGGCGATGCGGCCGATCCGGTCCGTGGTGATATGGAACCATAATACCGAAAAGGCAGATGCCCTGGCGGCCGGGATGCAAGTCGAGGGGGTCGAAATAACGGCCAGCGCGGATCTGGAAGCCGCCGTGGGCGCGGCCGATATTATCAGCTGCGCCACTCTTTCATCCCATCCCCTGGTCATGGGGGCATGGTTGCCGGCGGGCTGCCATTTGGATCTGGTCGGAGCCTTTCGTCCCGACATGCGGGAATGCGACGACACGGCGGTCACACGGGCCCGGATCTATGTGGATAACCGCGAAGGCGCGATGATTGAAGGCGGCGATATCGCGATCCCCCTCGCCAACGGCAGCATCAAGAAAAGTGACGTGCAAGGGGATTTATTCGATTTGACCCGTGGACTGGTCCAGGGACGGACAAGCGGCCAAGACGCCGACATCACGCTGTTCAAATCCGTGGGCACCGCCCTGGAAGATCTGGCGGCGGCACAGCTGGTGATGCGAAATCTTTGACGCGGACAGGGACAAAGACAGCCGCCCTTGCTATAAACCGCGCCATGGAAAAGTCATCCAAAATTGTGCCAATGGCAGCCAAAATTTGCGGTCTGAAAGACCCAGTGGCGATAGACGCGGCGGTCAGGGGCGGTGCGTCTTATGTGGGTCTGGTATTTTATCCGCAATCCCCACGGGCCGTGACGCCGGCACAGGCGCGGGAGTTGGCCGCCCTTGTCCCTGCAACCGTGAGAAAAGTTGGCCTGTTCGTTGATCCCGATGATGCTCTGCTCGAAACGGTCCTGACCCAAGTCCCGTTGGATCTGATCCAATTACATGGCGGGGAAAGTCCCGGTCGCGTAGCCCGGATAAAGGCCCAGACAGCGGCGCCGGCCAATCTGACAATAATGAAGGCTATCAAAATCGCCAAACGCTCCGATTTGGACGTGGCTGACGATTTTGACGAAGTGGCCGACATGCTGCTGTTCGATGCCAAGGCGCCAACGGATATGGCGGATGCCCTGCCGGGCGGCAATGGCCTGATGTTCGATTGGACACTATTGACAGGCCGGCAATGGCGGCGGCCCTGGATGTTGTCGGGCGGCCTGACCGCCGGCAACGTTGCCCAGGCGGTGCGCATTTCCGGGGCCAGGGCGGTGGATGTTTCCTCGGGCGTGGAGTCTGCGCCGGGCGTAAAAGACCCCGCCGCCATCAAAGCTTTTCTTGACGTCGTGAAGACCCTCTGACATAGCATCGAGTGGATATGTTGAAGCCAAATTCCTATAGAACCGGGCCTGATATGGCCGGCCGTTTCGGCAGCCATGGCGGTCGCTTTGCCGCCGAAACTCTGATGCCTTTGATATTGGAACTGGAAGCCGCGTACCGGGCGGCCCAGGCCGACCCGGGTTTTCGCGACGAATTGAATTATTATCTGGCGCAATATGCCGGCCGGCCCAGTCCGTTGTTTTTCGCCGAACGGCTGACGGCCCATTTCGGTGGCGCCAAGATTTATTTGAAGCGTGACGAACTGAACCACACAGGCAGTCACAAGATCAACAACTGCCTGGGTCAGATCCTGTTGGCGCGGCGCATGGGCAAGACCCGCATTATCGCCGAGACCGGCGCCGGCCAGCATGGCGTGGCCTCGGCCACCGTATCGGCCCTGTTTGGCCTGCCCTGCACGGTCTATATGGGCGAAGTGGATGTACAGCGGCAACAGCCGAACGTTTTTCGCATGAAACTGTTGGGAGCCGAGGTGATACCCGTCAGTTCCGGCTCCCGCACCTTGAAAGACGCCTTGAACGAAGCCATGCGCGATTGGGTCACCAACGTGAATGATACCTTCTATATTATCGGCACCGTGGCCGGGCCGCACCCCTATCCGGAACTGGTGCGCGATTTTCAGTCGGTGATCGGCGAGGAAGCCAGGCAACAAATGCTGCTGGCGGAAGGCCGCCTGCCCGACACTCTGGTCGCCTGCATCGGCGGCGGCTCCAACGCCATGGGACTGTTTCATCCTTTTCTGGATGACGAGGGCATTGAGATATTCGGGGTCGAGGCGGCGGGTGATGGCATCGAAACGGGGCGTCATGCGGCCTCGATCACCGGTGGGCGCCCTGGCGTCCTGCATGGCAACCGCACCTATTTGTTGCAGGACGACGACGGCCAAATTATCGAGGCCCATTCCATTTCAGCCGGCCTGGACTATCCCGGCATCGGTCCCGAGCATGCCTGGCTGCACGACGTGGGCCGGGTGAACTATGTCTCGGCCACGGACGCGGAAGCCTTGGCCGCCTTTCAATTATGCAGCAAGCTGGAAGGGATCATTCCAGCCCTGGAACCAGCCCACGCCCTGGCCTATGTGGCCAAGATCGCGCCAGATCTGCCCAAGGACCATATCATCGTGATGAATATGTGCGGCCGGGGTGACAAGGATATCTTTACCGTGGCCGGGATGCTGGGGGTAGAGGTATGACGGCGATGATCGACGGTCGGGCGCGGATCGAGGCGCGGTTCGCCAAACTTCAGGCAGAAGGGCGCGCCGCCCTCGTGACCTATGTGATGTCCGGCGACCCCGATTTGGAAACTTCGGCCAGGATCATGGCGGGCCTGCCCGCCGCCGGGGCCGATATAATTGAACTCGGCATGGCCTTCACCGACCCCATGGCCGATGGCCCTTCCATTCAGGTAGCCGGTCTGCGCGCCTTGAAGGCCGGCATCACGTTGGCGAAAACCCTGGCCATGGCGGCGGATTTTCGGCGTCAGGATACGGAAACACCCATCGTCCTCATGGGTTACTACAATCCCATTCACGCCTTTGGCGTACCGGAATTTCTGGCCGCGGCCCGGGCCGCGGGCATTGATGGCCTGATCATCGTCGATCTGCCGCCCGAGGAGGATGCGGAACTGTGCCTGCCCGCCTTGGCAGCAGGTCTTAGTTTTATTCGCCTGGCGACGCCGACCACCGACGATAATCGTCTGCCGGCTGTTTTGGCCAATACTTCGGGCTTTGTCTATTACGTTTCTTATTCCGGCATCACGGGGGCGGGGTCGGCGGATGCCGACACGGTGGCAAGCGCCGTGGCCCGTATTCGCCGACAGACCGATTTGCCTATTGCGGTTGGCTTTGGTATCCGGACGCCGGAACAGGCGCGCGACATGGCTGCCGTCGCCGATGGCGCGGTCGTGGGCACCGCATTTACCGATGCCGTGCGCAACAGCTTGGACGCAGACGGCAAGGCCACGGCGGCAACGGTGGCCGCGGTGCTGGATCTGACCCAGGCTCTGGCGGCAGGCGTGGCCGCATCCGCGCGAGAGGGATAACGCCTTGAATTGGCTTAGCAATTTTGTTCGGCCTAAGATCCAGGCACTGGTACGCAAGCGCGAGGTGCCCGATAATCTTTGGATCAAGTGCCCCAGCTGCGGTCAGATGATCCATCACAAGGAAATCAAGCTGCGCCAGTTCGTCTGCCAGCATTGCGACCATCATCTGCGTATCGGCCCTGAGGAGCGCTTCCCCAATCTGTTTGATGAGGGTGACTTCTCAACCATCGAATTGCCGGCGGTTTTGATCGACCCCCTGAAATTCCGTGACGAGAAACGCTATGTGGATCGCCTGAAGGAGTCCCAGAACAAGACCGCGCAACAGGATGCCATCGTTGTCGCCCATGGCAAATTGGGCGGGCATGGCGCGGTTATCGCCGTGCAAAATTTCTCCTTCATGGGCGGCTCCCTGGGTCTCGGTGCGGCCGAGGCCATTATTACGGCGGCCAAATTGGCAGTCCTGCAGCATGCGCCACTGATCATTTTCGCCGCTGCCGGCGGCGCCCGCATGCAGGAGGGTATTTTGTCCTTGATGCAATTGCCCCGAACCACCATCGCGGTGCAATTGGTGCAGGAAGCTGGACTGCCTTACATTTCGGTCCTGACCGACCCCACCACGGGAGGCGTTACCGCCAGCTATGCCATGCTGGGTGACGTCGCGATCTCGGAACCGGGTGCGTTGATCGGCTTTGCGGGTCCAAGGGTGATCGAAAATACCATTCGCGAGCGCCTGCCCGAAGGGTTCCAAAGGGCGGAATATCTGCTGGAGCATGGCATGCTGGATATGGTGGTGCATCGCCATGCCATGCGCGAGACCCTGATCAGGGTGGTTGAATTGCTGGGCAACCGGCCGCCATCGGCTGAAGTGATCAGCTTGCCGCAACCGGATTTGGAAATTCCCGCGTTGACGGACACGCGGCAGGAAGGCGAGACCGGTGACTCTGGCAGCGCGCCCTGAAGTGTCCGGCGCGGCGGCTGGTTCGTCATTGAGCACGGCGCAATGCGAGGCCGTCCTGGCGCGGTTGATTCGACTGCATCCAAAGCTGATTGATCTTTCTTTGGGACGTTTGCAGCTTCTGTTGAAAAAGCTGGACCACCCCGAACGCCATCTGCCGCCCGTGGTGCATGTGGCGGGAACCAATGGCAAGGGTTCGACCATCGCCTATCTGCGGGCAGCTTTGGAAGCATCGGGACAGCGCGTTCATGTCCTGACCTCGCCCCATCTGGTACGCTTCAACGAACGCATCCGCCTCGGTGGCCGCTTGATATCCGATGAATATCTGGTCGCGGTTCTACGCGCCTGCGAAGACGCCAACGGCAATGACCCAATCACCTATTTCGAGGTCACGACGGCGGCCGCTTTCCTGGCCTTCCGGGACAGCCCGGCGGATATTCTGCTGCTGGAAACCGGTCTGGGCGGGCGCCTGGATGCCACCAATGTAATCGACAAGCCGCTGTTGACGGCGATTACCACAATATCCTTGGATCATCAGCATTTCCTGGGCGACACCCTGGCCGAAATTGCCAGTGAAAAAGCCGGAATTCTGAAGCCGGGGGTAACCGGCATCATCGGCCAACAGACGCCCGATGCGGCGCGGGCAATCGAGGCCAAAGCGGCCCAGATCGGCGGCAAGCTGTTGCGCCAAGGCCATGACTGGCAGGTACAAGCAAGCGACGGCCGGCTGCAGTTCCAGTCGGCGATGGGGGCATTGAACCTGCCCCTGCCGGGCCTGAATGGCGTGCATCAACTGCAAAACGCCGGCGTCGCCCTGGCCTGCCTGCAGAATTTGGAGGGTTTCTCCGTTTCCGCGCAGGACATGGCCGCCGGCCTTACCACCGCAGAATGGCCCGGCCGTCTGCAACGCCTGCGGCGGGGGCCCCTCTACGACCAGCTACATGACCGGTTTGGCTCCGCGGGGGAATTATGGCTGGACGGCGGCCACAACCCGGGGGCTGGCGCCGCTTTGGCCCAGACCCTGGCTGATTGGCAGGCACGGGATGACGGTCCAATGCCCCTGCACCTGATCGTGGGGATGTTAAACCACAAGGATATAGCCAATTTTCTGGCACCGTTTCGTGCCTTGGCCCCTAAACTGCAGGCCGTTGCCATCCCCCATGAAGATGCGACCATGGCGCCGACGCAAATCGTCCAGGCGGCCGAGGCTCATGGCCTGGACGCAGCGCCGGCGGAGAATGTGGCGCAAGCGCTGGATCGTATCGCACGGACGCACGCGGCAGGTCGGGCACCAAGAGTTCTGATTTGCGGCACACTTTATCTTGCCGGCAGTGTTCTTGCCACCAATCCACAAGACGAGATTGACGAACCCAACAACGCTGGCCATCCTCGAGGACATTCAATCGAAGATATCTGAATATGCTCAGAATCTTTGAAACAGGGCAATCGAACCAATCGCCTAAGTCGCGTTACCAACTCAAATTAAAGTAAAATAGCGCTAAATCGATTCCTCAATCCATTCCCTAATTTTGCCCTTGGGCAGGGCGCCGACTTTCATGGACGCGACTTCACCGTCCTTGAACAGCATCAAGGTAGGGATACCGCGCACCCCATACTTCGCCGGGATAGACGGGTTGTCGTCGATGTTCACTTTGGCGATTGTCACCCTGTCGCCCATTTCGTTTGCAATATCTTCGAGCGCCGGAGCGATCTGTTTGCAGGGGCCGCACCATTCGGCCCAGAAATCCACCACCACAGGACCCTCGGCGTTAAGTACGTCCTTATCGAAGGAGTCGTCGGATACGGCCTTTGTGGTCATGGTCTTTTCCAATTCATTGTTGCAGCGTAACTTAGAAAGGCGGATTTATCGCAGCCGCCCCTTTGCTGCGTCGATTATTCACCTGAACTTAAAAAGTTAGGTAGACAAAGGGTGCGCGTCAAGGCGAATAAGCAGATAAAATCGCCTCGTCAATAACCATCAAACTTGGCCCATCTGTCCATAAAAGCGCGCAACGCACTGTATTTTGCGGGTATATTTCCGCCAATGCGGCGCGATAACTTGCCAATTGCCGCAAGTAAGCCGGCTCCACATCCGCCACCTGTAAGGGTGGTGGGCGGTTGGTTTTATAATCAACCACCAGAATTTCCGAATCAGTAATCAGTATCCGATCGACCTGGCCGCTGATCACACGCCCGGACAACAGCGCCGTCAATGCCACCTCGGCCCGGGAACCCCGACCAAAGATCGGGGCAAAATCCTGATGCCGCAGTACCGCCATCGTCTCGGCCAGAATCTCCCGCTGTTGCGGCGGATCGATGACGTGTGCCGGCATGGCCAGATAGCGCGCGGCGGCGCCCTCGCGCTGCGCTTCTTCCAGGTCGGGAAGGGTCTGCAACAGACGGTGAATAAGATTGCCCCGCCGAAAACGGATCTGGCCGCCGTCGGCGAGGGGGCTGGCCACGCTGGGTTCCGCCTCTTCCGGGCGCGAAGGGACCAGGGGCCGGGGTGGAACCGGTTCCATGGGCGCCGGCCGGTTGGCCCAATCCGGTAGACTTTGACGTTCCGGCATCACGGCGGCCGCCCCTACGGGCGGCTCCTTGGCCTGGGCGCTGGACAGGCGCAGACCGCCACCCAGTTCCGCCGGTTGCGTGATTTCAGGCAGGACGGCCAGGGCGCGCCAGGCCATGTCGTACCAGCAATGCGGCTGGCGTCCTCTCTTGCCTTCAAAACCGCAGATGTAAAGCCGGTCCGCCGCCCGGGTCAGGGCAACATAAAACAGACGTCGGTATTCCCGGTCCCGGACCTGTTCCGCATCGGCGCGGGCCTGCTGCAGCACCCCTTCTTCCATGGCGCGAAGGGGCGCCCAAAGGGGCGTTGCCCGCCCAACAGGGGTGGCATCGTTGCTACCGGCGCTGACCGCGGGCCACAGCAGCGGCGATATTTTATCCGGCACCCGGACTGTATCGGCCAGAAAGACGATGGGCGCTTCCAGGCCCTTGGCCCCATGTACGGTCATCACCCGGACTTGGTTCTGGGCCTGTTCCAGGTCCCGCTTGATCTCAATCTCACCCCTTTCCAGCCAATGCAGAAAACCCTCCAGGCTGGGGGCGTGATCCCGTTCGTAGGACAACGCCAGATCAAGAAACTCGTTGATCGGATCATTGGCGTCCTGGCCCAGACGCGCCAGAATTCGACGCCGCCCACGACCGGCCCCCAGCAGTTCGGCGTAAAGCTCAAACGGCGGCTTGAAATCAACCTGACCCAACAAAGCAGCCAGCTCCCGATAGGCGGCGCTGTCCGACTGTTCCCTCAGCGCAGCCCAAAGGCTGGCCCGGCGGCCATGGGCCAAGGCAAACAGTCGATCATCGTCCCAGCCAATCAGCGGCCCCTTCAGAACCACGGCCAGATTCAAGTCATCCTCCGGCAGTAACAGAAAGCGGCCCAGGGCGATCAAGTCCATCACCGCCAATTGGTCGGTCAGAACCATCCGGTCGACGCCGGCCACGGGAATGCCGCGGCCCTTCAAGGCCCGCACCATGGTTTCAACAAAGGTAGCGCGGCGTTGTACCAGGATCAGGATATCGCCCGGCCCGATCAACCGGCCTTTCGCCACCAGCATTTCGCCACATTGCAGCCATTGCTCGATCTGATCCGCGATACGATCGGCCAGACGGGCCACGGGGCTATCCGCATATAGTTGTTTGATCGGCAAAGCCCAGGCGGGTTGCTCCTCTGCCTCGGTGGGTTTTTCGGTCGGCCAGATTTCCACCAGTCCGGCCTCGTTGGCGCGGTTCGGGATATGGCGGACAGCCTCATGAGCACCGAAAACCAAGCCATCGCTGGCCATTGGATCGGCAAAGATGGCATTGACCGCCTCCAGTACCGCTGGGGTGGAGCGGAAGGACAAAGCCAACTCCACCGGTTGCCAGCGCCGTTTGGCGGCCCCAATACGGGCCGCGAAATGATTGCGCATGGCCTGAAATGCGGCGGGGTCGGCGCGCTGGAAACTATAAATCGATTGCTTCACGTCGCCAACCGCGAACAGGGTCCGGCCCGTGGCCATGGGGCTGCGATCACCATCTTCGTAAGCCCCCTCGCCGGTGAAGAATTCATCTGCCAGGGTCTGTATCACCTGCCATTGTTCGGGATTGGTGTCCTGTGCCTCGTCTATCAAAATGTGGTCCAGGCCACCATCCAGTTTATAGAGCACCCATTCGGTACTGGCCCCTTCGGACAACAGGAAGCCCGCCTTTAGCACCAGATCGTCATAGTCCAACAGCGCCTGGCGTTGTTTTTCCCTGGCGTAGGCCGCTAACAGCCGTGCCCCCAGGCGCAATAACAATTCGGTCGCAGCGGCGACGCGCGCTGCGTTTCGCCGCTGGCGGACCGCTTCCAGGCGGGCGCATTCCCTTTCCAGGATTTCCTCGCCCACCGCCATCGCGGCCATGGTCTTCCTGGTCAGTGGCTTCGCATAGGCTTCGCCCTGGCCATTCTCGGTGAAAAAGGCCGCCAAATAGCGATCGAATTGGCTTACCCTGTTCTCGGGTGCGGCGTGCCAATCGGCAATGATCTGGCCATGGCGGCTTTCAACCTTGCCGCCCCGAAGCATTAACGCGGCGATCCGGCGCAGGCCCGGGCTGTCAAATTGGTCGGCCTGCCCCGCCGCGGCCAGGATGGCGGCCTCGGTCTCCCCGTCAGCCAAAGCAAGCGCCCGACGCACATCGCGCAGCAGGCCATCAATACCGCCCGGGCGGTCCAACAGCCGTTGCAAACGCCCGCGATCCGCCGACAAGGCGGCCATTAGACCGCCAAATGTCTGTTGGTCGACCAGGGCTGTCAGTTCCGCGACCAGTGGCGCCGGCGCCCCGGCGTCCTGTTCCAGCACCTGCTCCAGCGCCGCCTGCAGCACCTGGCCTGCCTCGCGGGCTTCCATAACCTTGAAATGAGGCGCCAGCCGGGCTTCCAATGGAAAGCGCCGCAACAGGGCTTCACAAAAGGAATGGATGGTCTGTACCTTCAAGCCGCCGGGGGTATCCAGCACCCGGGCGAACAGGCGCCGGGCCAGTTTCATCTCCCCGGGGCTGGACGACGACCCGGTCAGATCCGCCAAGGCTTGGCTCAGTTCGCCGTCGCCGGCAACGGCCCAGGCGCCGAGGCGTCCATGCAGGCGATTGGCCATTTCCGCCGCCGCCGCTTTGGTGAACGTCAGGCAAAGGATGCGTTCAGGCGGGCAGTCCAATAGCAGCATGCGCAGCACGCGGTCGGTCAGGACATGGGTCTTGCCGGTTCCCGCCGAGGCCGTTACCCAGGCGGATAAATGAGGGTCGGCGGCCAGGCGTTGGTGGTCGGTCGCACGCATGGCCGCCTCTAATAGTCGCCCGGGCCACCGGCGGACCATTCCTTGATCCGGGCCAGATGGTCGTAATCGGAAAAGCGCGGCGCGATGGCCGGCCGGGGCCGCGCCAGATATGCGGTAGCCGGATCATCGAACAGCGCGATCAGATCCTGCAGGCCCTCTTGTGCGGCTCGAGCCAGGGCGTTGCCGTCGGCTTTGATATCCTTGATCTCGCCAGCTTCGCGGCCGCCCGATATTCGCCAATAGCTCAGTAGGAACACGGCCCCGCCCGGTACGCCAGGAAAGCCACCGGCGAACGCGATCGCGGCTTCCAGGGGCAATTGGGGTGCTTGACCTTGTTTCAATTCGGTCCCGGCGGGAAGCACGCCGGTCTTGTAGTCGATGATGTTCACACTGCCATCCGCCAGACGGTCAATGCGGTCGGCAATGGCGGTCAAGGTAAATGGCCCTCCCGGTCCCTGTAGCACGAGGCTGCCCCTGGCCTCGGTCGCCAAAGGCAGTATGGCGGGGCGGCGTTGCGTCTCCTGAGCCAGGAACCATGCCGCGATGCGCTGGAAACGCGGCCACCAAAATGCGCGGACACCGGGGCGGGTCAGCAGTTCGCCAAAGGCCTGACGGCCCATCTCCAACAGTGCCGCCTCGGCCTCGCTGCTGGTGGGAATTTGCTCCGGATAAGTAGCCGCGAATTGTTCCAAGGCGTGATGTACCGCATTGCCATAGTCAGCCGCGCCAGGGTCCGCGGCGATGGGGTCCAGGGCGCGCAAGCCGAGAATTCGGCGGGCATAGACCCCATAGGGGTCACGGATCCAGGTCTCGACCTGGGTGACGGACATTTGCCGGGGACGGGCCGCGAGGGGCGGCCGGCATTGGGGCGCTTCCACGGGTTGGGGTGGACCGGCATCATCCAATTGCTCACACCAGGCGCGCAGCGCCTCTGGTGACTTTTGATCCAGCGCCAGACCGGTGGCCTGCAAGACCTGCTCCAACCGCAGCAGCCAGCGCGAGGGCACGGTCGGCGTGCCGTCGACTTTTGCCGCGCGGGTCAAAATAACTTCCGCGGCGCAGACGGCCTGGGCAAAATCATGGGCCGCCAGACCAATCCGCCGTTCCGGCGCGGGCAAGCCCAACCGGGCCGCCATGGGCCGGCTCAACCAGGCATCGGCATCGGCGGCGGCCGGCCAGGTACCTTCGTTCAGGCCGCCCAGCAGCACCAGATCGGACTGTTGCAGGCGGGCTTCCAACGGGCCCCAGATATGCAGGCGGGGATGCAGACCAAAGGCTGGCCGGACCACCTGACCCACCATCAGACCGCTCAACAGGGTGGCATAACCGGATCCCGCCATGGCCGGCAGGCCGGCCGCGGCAGCCAACAGATCGGCGACGAAGCCCATGGCGGCCTCGCCCGCTTCGCCGGCCCATAGCTGACACTGGCCATCCTGATCCGTCGCCAACCATTCCGCAAAACGCACATGGGCGGACAGCAATTCCACCAGGTGGACATCGGGCCGCGCGCACAAGGACAACACTTCCCCGACCTGACCGGCGAAATCGGTCAACAAGGCCGTGGCCCTGGCCGGCATGTGCCGCGCCGCCGCTACGGCCGCGGTCAGGCCGGCAATGCCCGGCGCCGGACGCGGCCCACGCAGGGCGTTGCGGTCCATATCGCGCGCGGCGGCTTTCAGCGCCCCCGGATCCCGCCCGGCCCGTGCCAGGGGATGTTTCAGGGCGGCCAGCAAATCAACCGGGTCCAGACCACTGCCCAACATCTCCGCCGTCAGGCGCAGGAATGACCCAGGCGGTGTGGCGGCCAGGGGCAGGCCGGCGGAATCATCCACCATGATCCGCCAACGTTTCAACTCGGCGGTCACGCGGCGGGCCAAGCCGCGATCCGGCGTGATCAGCGCGGCGGTGCGCCCTGGTGTCTCCAAGGCCCGGCGCAGGCACAATGCGATTACAACAGCCTCTTCGATGGGATTGGCGCAATCTACCCGAGACAGGCCCGTTGCCGCCGCCGCCGGCAGGCTGGGCAATCGACGCCAATGATCGGTTGTTTCCGTCGGCCGCAGGGCCTCGCGCATCAGGCGATGGCGCGGGCTTTCCGCGTCATCAGGCCGCCAGGGCTCGACCTCGGCCCTGTCCACGCCGATCCGCTGCAACAACTGCCTGAGACCAAATTGCGCATGGCTTTGATCCACGGCAGCCCAGGTCTCCTCGTCCGCAAAACGATCCAGACCGGGCAACACCACGGCGCCCTGGGGCAATTGCGCGACAACGGCGATCAGGGCGGCGGTCGCAGGAATAGAACCGGTAGAGCCGGCGACGATAATGGGGTCCCGGGGCGGCGAATGGCGCCACCGCTCCGCCTGGGCCCGCAGCAAAACATTGCGTCGTGCCGCTGGGTCCATGCAGCCCTCCACCGCCAGTAATTCCTGCCAGGGATCGGCCAACAGAGTCAGAAATTCCAGGGTTTCCTGCCAATGGGCGGCCAGGTCGGCGGGAACCAGATCTTCCAGAGCCGATAAAGGCACGTCCTCGGTCTGCAGCCGGTCCAGTAGATCCGCCAGTTCGCGCGCCAGGGGTGCGGCCAGGGCCGGATCAATGCCGCGGCGGCGGGCGATCAGATGCAGCAACAAAAGCTGCCGGCGCAAGGCCGTGATCGCAGGGGGCAGGCTTAACAGGTCATCCCCATGCAGAGTATCCAGCAACAATTCTTCCTCATCCACGTCGCCAATGGCGTACATACGTGGCAGCAGCATGGCGCGGCCACCAGTCTGGCGCAAAAAGCCGTCCCGTACCGCCCGCATGCCGCGCCGGGTCGGCAATAACAGGGTGACATCGTTCAAGACCAGGGGGTCGCCGCCAAAGCGTTCCAGCAAACCCTCCACCAGACGGTCGGAAAAGCTTTCGCCGGCGGCAATGGTAAAAACCTTGGGTTCTGCCGACATGCCCTTAGTCCAGCAAGGCGCGCTCGGCGGCGGCCAGGCCATCCGGGCGGTTCAGTTCCATCCATTCGCCCTCGTGGCGCAGGCCGAATAGGCGCTCCAGGGCGGCCGCCCGGTCATAAATGTGATTGAGCGAAAACGGCGCCTTGGGACAATCCTTAAAAAGTTCGGCCCGCAAAATCTGCACCCCAGTATGGATAAAAGGCGCCACCTCCCGCTCAGGCCGGCGGGATAATCGCCCGTCGGCCCCCATGAGAAAATCGCCAACCCCGCCATAGCCGATGGCGCCGACGGTCGGTTGCAGCAACAGCAGGGCGTCCATCCGCGCCCGTGAGAACCGCGCCGCCAGGGCATGTAGGGCATTGCCCATGCGGTCAAACCAGAGCACATCGCCGTTGATGACATAGAACGGCCGTTCTCCCAGCAGCGGCATGGCATGGGCAATGCCGCCTCCGGTATCCAGCAGGCTGGCGCTTTCGTCGGAGAATTGAAGGACCAGATCGTCGCGGCCCGACAGGTGTTCGCGCAACATGGCCGCGCCGTGATGTAGATTGATCACGGCCCGGTTGATCCCAGCGTCGACCAGGCGGTCCAGCACCCGGTCGATGATGGCGCGTCCGCCTACTTGTAGCAGCGGTTTCGGCAACGCCTGGGTCAGCGCGCCCATGCGGCGACCCAACCCGGCGGCCAGGATCATCGCGGTATCTGGTATCTCCACTGAACGTGCCGTCCAATAGCAAAAGGAATCGGGAGCACAATAGTGCGGCTTGGGGTGCCCGAGAACAAGGCGCGAATGAGATCGAAGAATAACCGGCGCGGACGCCCTGAACGCGTGTTGCTTATAATTGTCGCTGGGAACGCTAAAAGGTCTTTATGCTGGTGGAAACAGGCAGTGCCAGAGGCGCCATGAAAAGCAAATGGCGCTTCGGCATTCTTTGGGCAATGCGAGACTGGAAAATCCCGGTAAAACGTCAGCGATTGTCATGACCGCGCGCCGCTGCCGCTACTGGAGATCGTTAGGAAAAAGCAGCAAGGACATTCGATTTGAACACGGAAATTGAAGCGCAAAACCGCAACATTCTGATTACCGGCGCCGCCAGCGGCATCGGCGCGGCCCTGTGCCTGCGGCTGGCGCGGCCGGGCACCAGTTTGTTCATTCATACCCGGGCCAACCGGGCCGGCGCGGAAGCGGTGGCCGAAGCGGTGGTTGCGGCAGGTGGTCGCAGCCAGATCCTGCTTGGTGATCTGGCCGACGCGCCCGTGGCGGACCAATTGATCGCGGCCGTGGCGGCCCATGGTCGTTTGGACGGGCTGGTCGCCAACGCCGGTTTCGCTGACAAAACGCCGTTGGCGGATCTGGACGATGCCGGTCTGGCCCGCAGCCTGGCGGCCATGCCTGCAGCATTTCATCGTCTTTGCCGGGCCGCCATGCCCCTGTTGCAGGCTGCACCAGCGGGCCGGGTGATTGCCGTTTCGTCCTTTGTCGCCCACCGCTTCCAGTTGGATGGAGTATCCATGCCAGCAAGCGCGGCGGCGAAGGCGGGACTGGAGGCCTTGGCCCGCGCCCTGGCCGTGGATTTGGCGCCGCATGGGGTGACGGTGAATTGCGTCGCGCCTGGTTATATCCAGAAACAGCCGGGCGCCCATGCCGCCCTGGATGCCGAGAATTGGCGCCGGGCCAGCGCCCGCATCCCCCTCGGCCGCCTGGGACAACCGGACGAAATTGCTGCCTTGATTGAATTTTTACTATCGCCGGGCGCCGCCTATATCACCGGTCAGATCATTCATGCGGACGGCGGCATGAGCCTTTAGGAAGCATCAAAATTGCGGTGTTTTCGCCCGCCCGGCGGGCAGCCGTCCGCGGTCCGTGTTCAAGCGCTCGTGATCGCATTTGATTGGATTTGCGCCATGGATGTGGTCAGATGGCAGATACAAGATGACAACAATCCTGACTTGGAGGCCCAATCTATGAAGAACCCGACCGCGAAAATTAAGACCATCCTAGGCTCCGTGGCCATTGCCGCCATGACCGCCACCGCCACCCTGCCAAGCGCCCTGGCGGCCTGCGGGGCGGCCAAAAAAAGCAATGCCTGCAACCCCTGTGCCGCGAAAAAGGGATGCAGCCCCAGCAATCCTTGCGCCGCGAAAAAGGGTTGCAACCCCTGCGGTGCGAAGAAGGCCTGCAGCCCCTGCAATCCCTGCGCCGCGAAAAAGAAATAAACCGCGAAAAAGACGCACAGCGTCCCGGACATCCCTGAACCCGCCGCGCCTTATGGCGCGGCGGGCTTCGTTTTAGGCGCCCGGGGACCGAAATCAGCGCCGGTTGGTATTATTGCGCCGCTGTCGCGCCCTGCTGCTTCAACTGCATGGCAGCCTCATCCAGCGCCCGGGTGAAACGGTCAAACATTTCGTCAATCTCGCTGGCCGAAATGATCAGCGGCGGGCAAAAGCCCAGAATGTCGCCGGGCATGGCGCGGGTAATCAGACCATGTTCCTGGGCCGCATTCTGGATCAGAGCGCCAACCTTGGCGGCTGGATCATAGGCACGCTTGGTCTCCTTGTCGGCGGCGATTTCCACGGCACCGATCAGACCCACGCCACGGGCGTTGCCGACCATGTCATGCGCCCCCAGGGCCGCGATTCTTTTCTGGAATTGCGGCGCCACGGTGCGTACGTGGCCGATTATGTCCCGCTCCTGCATCAATTGTTGTGTCCGCAAGGCCACCGCCGCACAGGCGGGATGGGCGGAATAGGTATAACCATGGCCAAACAGGCCCAGTTTCTCCGAATTGCCGCGCAGACCCTGGTAAATTTCCTCGCTGATCATCACCGCTGAAATCGGCAGATAGGCCGATGACAGCGCCTTGGCGCAAGTCAGAATGTCGGGCTGAATGCCATAGGTCTGACTGCCCCACATGTTGCCGGTCCGGCCAAAGCCGCAAATTACCTCGTCGGCGATCATCAGGACGTCATATTTTTTCAGGACCGCCTGAATTTTCTCGAAATAGGTTTTTGGCGGCAAGATGACGCCACCGGCGCCCATTACCGGTTCGGCAATGAAGGCCGCCACGGTTTCCGGCCCCTCTTCGAGGATCATGTCTTCCAGGGCTTGTGCGCAGCGCGAGGCGAAATCCTCTTCCGATTCGCCTACCTCCCCACCCCGGTAATAATCCGGGGTCATGGTGTGGCGCACGAAATCCAGCGGCAGGTCAAAATCCGCCTGGGCATAGGGCAGGCCGGTCAGGCTGCCCGCAGCCACGGTTACGCCATGATAGCCGCGCAGACGGGAGATGAATTTCTTCTTTTTCGGTGTGCCGCGGGCATTGTTGAAGTACCAGACCATTTTCACGGCCGAATCGTTGGCTTCCGAACCGGAATTGGCAAAGAAAACCTTGGAAAATTCAACTGGCGCGATCTCTTTAAGTTTCTCCGCCAGATCAATGGCGGGATGCACGGATTTGCCGGCAAAACCGTGATAATAAGGCAAGGTACGCAATTGTTCCGTGGCGGCTTTGACCAGTTCTTCCTCCTCAAAGCCAAACGAGGCGCACCAAAGGCCGGCCAGACCTTCAATATATTCCTTGCCGCTTTCATCCGTGACATAAACGCCCCGGCCCTTGGCCACGATATGCGGCCCGTTAATTTCGTGGGCCGCCAGGTTTGTAAAGGGATGCAGATAATGGGCGATGTCCCGGCTGGCGGGTGAATTGCCGCGATCATTCATGGGATAGCTTCCTTTCCTGGCATCGGACCCCACTATTTTGGGACGGGGCCCCTAAACGCCAACCATATTGAAATTGGATTGGCGCCATTTCACGCTTTCTTGCCGTCCGAGTCAAAGCCTTCGGACAGAATATATTTGCATTTTTTCCGTCTACCGATACGACCGAGGGACGCGTAGACTGAGAGCCGCGGCGAATTTTGGGAGATCGGAGCAGCAATGCACCTTGAGGCACAAGCTGATGATCAAGCGTTTCGGGTCGAGGTTCAGGATTTCCTGGCAGATCATTTAACGCCGGACCTGCGCCAGGCGGGCCAGCGAACCATGGGCATCTGCAGCCCTCACGCGGCCAGCCAGGCCTGGCAGAAAACCCTTCATGCCAAGGGCTGGGCCGCGCCCAGTTGGCCGGTTGAACATGGCGGCACGGGGTGGAGCGCCATGCAGCGTCATATCTTCGCCACGGAATGCAATTTGGCCGATGCCCCCATGCTGGCGCCCATGGGTCTGGATATGGTTGGCCCCGCGATCATGGGACATGGCAGCGCCGCTCAACAGGCCGGCTATTTGCCACGCATTCTGTCGGCGCAGGATAGTTGGTGCCAGGGCTATTCCGAGCCGGGCTCCGGCTCCGACCTGGCCTCGCTGCAATGCCGGGCCCTGCGGGATGGCGACGACTACATCATCAACGGCAGCAAAATCTGGACCACCCACGCACAGTACGCCAATCGCATGTTTTGCCTGGTCCGCACCAGCAGCCTGGGAAAACCACAACAGGGCATCACATTTTTGTTGCTGGACATGGCAAGCCCCGGCGTCAGGGTCGAACCGATCATTACCATGGCCGGCAATCACGAAGTCAATCAGGTGTTCTTTGAGGATCTTCGGGTGCCGCGCGAAAACCGCGTGGGTGCGGAGAACGATGGCTGGACAGTGGCCAAGTACCTGTTGGAATTCGAGCGCGGTGGCCGGGCCTGGGGCGCGCGCCTGCGCGGCGCCTTGGCCAACCTGCGCCGGCTGGCGGACGCGCGCGGGATCGCCAATGGAAGCCTCGCCCAACGTCTGGCCGCCCTGGCGGTCGATGTCAGGTCGGTGGAATTCACGGAACAGCGCGTAATCGCGGAACTCACCAAGACGGGCCGCATAGGCCCGGCATCATCGTTGCTAAAGACCCGCGCCTGCGCCGTGTTGCAGGCCATCAGCGAATGCAGCGTGGAAGCCATAGGCAACTACGCCGCCCCCTATCAACCCAAGGCCAGCCAATGGGGCAGCAACATTGACGCCATTGGCCAGTTGGACGAATTGGCCGTGGTGGGACGATATCTGGATCAACGGGCCCGCTCCATAGCTGGCGGTTCCAACGAGGTTCAGCGTAATATCATGGCAAAACTGGTTTTGGGCATGTAAGCCTATTTTGCGGAAACAGGGAGTTGCGGATATGGAAATGGGCATGACGGCGGCGGATGCGGCCTTTCGCAACGATGTGCGGGCTTTTTTTGACGAAAAATTGACGGACGATATGCGCGAGGCAAGCAATTTGACCTCGGGCGTATTTGCGGAGATGGAGATTGGCCGCCGTTGGCACAAGGTCTTGTACCAACAGGGCTGGATCGCGCCATCCTGGCCGGCGGAACATGGCGGCGCCGATTGGACCCCCATGCAGCGCTATATCTACGATTCCGAAGCCGGGGCCGCCGGTGCGCCGCGGTTGTTTTCCATGGGTCTGCGCATGGTCGGCCCGGTGGTGATGAAGTTCGGCGACGACGAACAGAAAGAATTCTATCTGCCCCGTATCCGCTCCGGCGAGGATGTCTGGTGCCAGGGTTATTCCGAACCGGGCTCCGGCTCCGATTTGGCCTCGCTGCAGACCAGGGCGATTGTCGACGGCGACGACTATGTTGTGAACGGCACCAAAATCTGGACCACCGGGGCGCAATATGCCTCCCGTATGTTCTGTCTGGTTCGTACCTCGACCGAAGGCAAGCCGCAGGAAGGTATCTCCTTCATCCTGATTGACATGGATACGCCGGGCATTACGATCGAGCCGATCCTTACCCTGGCCGGCGATCACGAGGTCAACCAGGTCTTTTTGGACGATGTCCGGGTGCCGATCAAGAACCGGGTCGGCCCGGAAAATGACGGCTGGACCGTGGCCAAGTACCTGCTGGAATTTGAACGCGGCGGGGCCGCCTACGCGACCACCTTGGCGGCCGGGCTGGAGAAATTGCGCGCCATCGCCGAGGCGGAGCGAACCGGTGGCGGCCGCCTGATCGACGACAACGCCTTCGCCGCGAAACTGGCCGCGGTCGAGGTGCGGCAACGGGCCGTGCAAGCCACGGAGCATCGTATTATGTCCGATATCGCCCAACGCGGCCCGCCCGGCCCCGCCAGTTCGATCATGAAGGTGCTGGGTTCGGAAACCAATCAATGGATATCCGAGCTGGCGGTCGAGGCAACACAATACTACGCCGCGCCTTATCAGCCGGAAGCCCGGGTGCCCGGCAACAATGTGGAACCGATCGGCCCGGCCGCCACCGTCCCGGTGATGCCGAAATATCTCAACTTCCGCGCCGCCACTATCTATGCCGGCTCTTCCGAAGTGCAACGCAACATCATGGCAAAGCTGGTTTTGGGCCTTTGATAGCGGTGGCCCGCCGCCCATAAACCGTGCCATAGTGTCTCAACCAAAAAGACCTATGGGGCAGCATGAAACAAGACGTGGATTTCGGCGACCGGACGGATCCGGAGCCTGACATTTGGCGAGACCTTGCGCATAACATGACTGAGGCCAGCTCGACAGAGACCTATGTTCAACGCTTTACCATGGCGGTGGAATATCCGGTGGTCTTTACCGAAGGTTTGTTCGAGCCGGGCAACCCGGCGCTGGCAGATACCGTGTCGCGCCACGAGCCGGGCAAGCGCCATCGTTTGTTTGTTATTCTGGATGGCGGCGTGGCCAGGGCTCAGCCGGACCTGACGGCGCGCCTGGCGGCCTATACGGACCATCACAAGGCCCGCCTGGAGTTGCTGGCTGTAGAGTTGGTGCAGGGCGGCGAAGGGGTCAAGAACCAACCTGATATCGTCGATGGCTTGTTGCGGCGAATGCAGGAGTTGGCCATTGACCGCCATTCCTATGTAGTGGCGATTGGCGGCGGCGCGGTTCTGGATCTGGTCGGGTACGCCGCGGCCATCTGCCATCGCGGCGTGCGCCTGTTGCGGGTGCCGACAACGGTGCTGGCGCAAAACGATTCCGGTGTCGGTGTGAAGAACGGCGTCAATGCCCTGGGCATCAAGAATTTCGCCGGCACCTTCGCGCCGCCCTTCGCGGTGCTGAACGATTTCGCCTTTATCGAGACCCTGGAACGCCGGGACAAGATCGCCGGCATGGCCGAGGCGGCAAAGGTCGCCCTGATCCGCGACGACGCCTTTTTCAACTGGCTGGAGGCCAACGCCTCTGCCCTTGCCCGGTTTGATCCCCCGGCCATGCGCTATATGATCCGCCGCTGCGCCGAGCTGCATCTGCGGCATATCGCATCGGGGGGTGATCCGTTCGAGCAGGGCAGCGCCCGGCCCCTGGATTACGGCCATTGGTCCGCCCACAAGCTGGAAGGGTTGAGCGGCCACAAGCTACGGCATGGCGAGGCGGTGGCCATCGGCATGGCCATGGATGCGCGTTATGCCGTGTTGGCGGGGATGCTTCCGGCCGCAGCGGGGGAGCGCATTTGCCACCTGTTGGAACGGTTGGGATTTGAGCTCTGGCACGACAGCCTCGGGATCGCGGCTGCCGATGGCCAACCGGCCATGCTGGATGGCCTGCGGGAATTCCAGGAACACCTGGGCGGTGAATTGACCATCACCTTGATAGAGGCCATTGGCCGCGGCGTCGAAGTGCATCGCATCGATCGCACGCACATGCTGGCCGCCCGCGATTGGCTGCGGCACAGGGCGGCGCGAAATGGGGCATCGCGGAATGAGGCGCCGGGGGCATGAAACTTGGCCCGGACAGGGGTGATGCCCACCTGACCTATTGCACCAATATCCATCCGGGAGAGACCTGGGGCGAAGTCGGCCATGCCCTGCGCGTCCATCTGCCGGCGGTAAAGGCGCGGCTATGTCCGGCGCAGGATTTCGGCGTCGGTCTGCGTCTTTCAGCTGTCGCCGCGCGGGACCTGACCGCGCCCGACGCGTTCGCCGAGTTACAGGATATTCTGGCCAGCGGCGGATTGTACGTTTTCACCATCAACGGGTTTCCCTATGGCACCTTTCATGGGGCCCGCGTCAAAGAGGCGGTCTATCAACCGGATTGGCGTACAGCGGACCGGTTGGCCTATTCCAATCGGTTGGCCGACCTGCTGGCCCGCCTGTTGCCCGAGGACGACAGTATTGAAGGCAGTATCTCCACGGTGCCGGGGGGCTTCAAGCCGGATGTGGACGGACCCGATGTCAGCCGGGCCATGGCCGATAATATGCTGCGCCACGCGGCGCATTTGGTGGCTTTGCGACGGGACACGGGCCGGACCATCGCCCTGGCGTTGGAGCCGGAACCTTGCTGCCTGCTGGAAACCACGCAGGAAGCCGTAGATTTTTTCAAGACCCATTTGCACAACGCCGCGGCTGTCGAGCGATTGGCCACCCTCACGGGCGCTTCCCTGGCCGAGGCAGAAGCGGATTTGCACCGCCATTTGGGTGTTTGCCTGGATCTTTGCCATGCCGCCGTGGAGTTCGAAGACCCCGAAGAGGCGGTCGCCGCCTTGCAGGCGGACGGTATCGCTGTTCCCAAAGTGCAGATCAGCGCCGGTATCCGTCTGCCCCAGGTCAGTAGGGCGGATATTGAACGCATCCGTCCGTTCGACGATGCGGTCTATTTGCACCAGGTGGTAGCCAAGACCGCGCGCGGCCTGGATCGCTACCTGGACCTGGGCGATGCGTTCGCCGCGTTCAAAGAGGCCGAGCGGCCGGAATGGCGGGTGCATTTCCATGTGCCGATTTTCCTGGCCGCGCTGGACGGTTTCGCCACCACGCGCCCGGCCGTGGAAAGCTTTCTGGCCCGGCAGCGCCGGGACCCGGTAACCCGGCATCTGGAGGTGGAGACATATACCTGGGATGTATTGCCCGAGGAACACCGGCGCGACGATGTGGTATCGAACATCGTCAAGGAAATGCAGTGGGCGCAAAATCAATTGGGGACTTTCTAGGCTCATGAACTGGCGGGTCGCCTTGCGCCTGGGCCGGGTATCGAACCTGCCGACGGTCTGGTCCAACAGCCTGGCCGGACTGGTTCTGGCCGGCGGCGGCGTCGCGCTGGATACGAGCATCGGATTGATGCTGATCATGTCGTTGTTCTACGTCGGCGGGATGTATCTCAACGACGCCTTTGATCAACGCATTGATGCGGTCGAGCGCCCCGAACGGCCCATTCCATCCGGCCAGATCAGCGCCCAAACCGTATACATCTGCGGCTACGGCATGTTGGCCCTGGGCATCGCCGCCCTGTTCTGGTGGGGCGCGGGCTGGCGGCCGGGTTTGACCGGGATCGCCCTGGCCGGGGCCATCGTCTATTACGACTGGCGGCACAAGGCGGATCCCTTCGGCCCGGCCTGGATGGGCCTGTGCCGGGTTCTGATCTATCTTGCCGCCGCGTTTCTGGTCACGGCGCAGCCGCCGACCGTCCTGTATCTGGGCGCCCTGGGGTTGTTTTGCTATCTGATCGGCCTGACCTATATCGCCAAGCAGGAAAACCTGGGCCGGGTCGCCAATCTTTGGCCCCTGCTGTTTCTGGCCGTGCCGGTGCTGGCGGCGGGCTGTCTGGCGGCACAAACTGGCGGCCTGACCCTGCTCCTGGCCGCGGTCTTTGTGCTGTGGATGGTCAACGCCCTGCGTTATTTGTGGCGGCGGGGACCCGGCGACATTCCGCGCGCCGTGGTCAGCCTGATCGCCGGCATGTCCCTGCTGGATGCGGTATTCATCGCCTATCTGGGGGCCGGGCAAATGGCCATCGCCGCCGTTGCCTGTTTTGCCCTGACCCTGACCTTCCAGCGCTTTATCCCCGGCACGTAGGCCGTTTTAAGGGTCGGACGGGCCGGAGATCACGGTCCAAAAATGTGCTTCAGGACAATCTGCTTCACGTCCGTGGCCCGCACTTCGCCATCGGGCAGCAGGGCCGCTTCCGAACTGATGATCAGGGGGCCGTCTTCGGGCCGGTCGGTAATTCTGCCGTGGGAACCCTTGACCAGGCTGGCATCCAGGGGGATGACATCCATCAGGGTGCGAAAACCCAGGGCTTTCTTTGCCAGCCGCCAGGCGATGGCCAGTTTCGGGCTGGCGATGGCCGGGTCCATGAACAGTTCCACCGGGTCAAAGCCCGGTTTCCGGTGAATTTCCACGGTTCGGGCGAAATCCGGCGCCTTGGCGTCATCCAACCAGTAGTAATAGGTGAACCATCGGTCGGCCCGGCTGATCGCCACCAGTTCGCCCGAACGGTCATGGGCCAGGCCATAGGCCCGCTTGCCCGCATCATCCAGCACCGTCTCGACGCCATCCAGTCCCTCGATCAAGGCTTTGACCTCGCCCTGGCGCGCGGGATCCCGGACATAGATATGGGCCAATTGATGATCGGAAATTGCAAAGGCATCCGAGGCGCCGGGGTCCAGCAATTCCAGGCCCACTTCCTCGCGCACCCGCAACAGGCCGGCCTGGCGCAGGGCCCGGTTGATATGCACCGGGCCGCTGACATTGGTAATGCCATATTCCGACAACACGATGATGCGGGTGCCGTCCGCGTCCGCCTGCTCGATCAACCGGCCGCACAAGGCATCCACCGACCTCACCTCGGGGCCGACCTCGGGGCCATCGGGGCCGAACTTTTGCAGGCAATAATCCAGGTGCGGCAGGTAGACCATGGTCAGGGTCGGATCCCGGGTCTCGCGTACGTGCAGCGCTGAACGGGTAATCCAGTCGGAAGCAATAAGATCGGCGCCTGGTCCCCAAAAGCGGAACAGCGGGAATTGTCCCAATTTATTTTTTAATTCGCCGCGTAATGCTTCCGGCGCGGCATGAATATCGGGTAGTTTGCGGCCGTCGGCGGGATACATGGGCCGGGGCGTCACGGCCCAATCCACATCCGCATACATATTATACCACCAGAACAGCTTGGCGCAGGTGAAGTCCGGGTCGCGGGCCCTGGCCGCATCCCAGATTTTTTCGCCCGACACCAGCTTGTTGGACTGGCGCCAGAACCAGATCTCGGACAGATCGCGAAAATACCAGCCGTTGCCCACGATGCCGGTTTGATCAGGTGGCAGGCCGGTAACAAAAGTGGATTGCACCGCGCAGGTCACCGCTGGCGTCACGGTGCGCAGGGGTCGCAGCACGCCGCGCCCGGCCAAACGGGAAAGGTTCGGCGTATTCGGCCCCATCAACGATGGCGTCAGACCAACCACCAGAACAACAATGGTACGCTGCAAAACCTATGCCCCCCGTCAGCCCGCCGGCCCGATCTATTCCGCCGGCTCGACCACGGCTTCCTGGCCGCGCAGGACCGAATTGCCTTCCCACAGTTCCGATTGGTCAATGCGCGGGCGCTCGCCCTCCCGGCCCAGATTCAGGCGGCCGCTTTGGCCAAAGAACCGCACCGGATTATGCCAGACCACGGTTTCGATATCGGCCTCGGAAATGCCCGCCTGGCGCATGGCGGCGACGGTTTTCGGCACCTTCAAGGGATCGGAAACACCCCAATCGGCGGCGCTGTTGATGGTAATCCGCTCGGTGCCGTATTGCTGCACCAGGGTGGCCATGCGGGCCTCGTCCATCTTGGTATTGGGATAGATCGAATGGCCGGCCCAGCAGCCGCTGTCCAGGGTCAGGGGCAGGGTTTCTTCGTTGTTATGATCGATCAGCACCCGCCCCGGTGCAATACCCGAGGCCTTGACCAGATCGATGGTGCGTTCGGTGCCGGCCTTTTTATCCCGATGCGGGGTATGGATCAGCACGGGCAGATCAAAATCGATGGCCAGCTGCATCTGGGCCTCGAAATGGCTGGTCTCCGCCGCCGTTTGATCATCGAAACCAATCTCGCCGACGCCGACGCAACTTTCCTTTTCCAGATAAATCGGCAACAGCTCCATCACCCCCTCGGCGACATCCGGGTTGTTGTCCTCCTTGGGGTTCAGGCCGATGGTGCAAAAATGGTGGATGCCGAACTGCTTGGCGCGAAACCGCTCCCACCCGACCAGGGACAGAAAATAGTCCTCGAAGGCGCCCACGTGGGTGCGCGGCTGACCCACCCAGAAGGCCGGCTCGATGATCGCAACGATACCCGCATCGGCCATCGCCTGGTAATCGTCGGTGGTGCGCGAGGTCATGTGTATATGGTGGTCAAACATTTTCATGGGCTGTTCCTAACGTTGCTGCACCCGGACGCCTAGGCGGCATCCAGGTTGACGATCAAATCTACATCGTCCGGTACGGCGCGCCCCGCGGCCCGGCGTTCCGAGGCAAAGGCGACGGCCATACGCTTCAATTCCGGGGTGGCCCGGCTGGCCAAATTTGCAATACGGCCCACCAGCACGGCCATGAAGATGGCTTTCAGGACCATCTGGTTGAAGTTCGCCTCCGGGAACCAGGCCGCCGGATAGGCGTTTTCGCAGGCGATCGCCTCGAACACGTCCAGCACATTGGTGCGGCAGGCATCAATGGCCAATTCCAGATACTGTTCCGGCCGCGGCAGGAAAGACAGGCTGTGCAATACCGCCGCCTGCTCCCGGTAATCGCCGCGCAAATAGACCTGACGGACGAACGCCGCATGCTCGACCCCTGGCAAAACAGCCAGGGCGCGCAGCAAAAGCGCCGTGCGGGCCACATTGTCAATTTGCCAGGCCCCGGCGCCGATCACGCCGGCGGCGGTCATGGCCTCCACGTCCGCCGCCACCAATCGGCAATCGCGCAGGCGCCTTGCAGCGCCGGCAAAGGCGGCGCGAAACCGGACGATTGCCGAGGCTTCATCGGCGCTGGGCCAGGCCCCTTCAAGCCAGATACGGGCCGGACCTTCAATGCGGGCCCAAAGTATGTCGCTGAAACAATCACTCATCGTGCCGCCGCCGGCTCCCATTCCAAACGCACCGTCTATCGCCAACCTTATACCCAAAGCGCCGCCGCTTCTACGGGTCTGGCGCCCAGGCGATGATCTCATTGCCAAAATGGTGCAGATAATCGCGAATCCAGGCGCTGTAACGGTTCGGGTCGGCTGCCACGTCCGCCAGCAGGGCATCGGGCGTCCACCAGCGATAGTCAGCCGCTTCCGCCGGGTTCGGCGCAACGGCGCCCTCGAAGCGGCCAAAGAAGACATGCACGAACTCGTTCTCGGTCAAGCCGCCGCCCACATCGGCGCAATAGCTATGCTGCCTGACCGGATAGATGTCGCAGACGAAACCCATTTCCTCGGTCAAGCGCCGCTGCGCGGCCGCTCTTACGTCCTCACCCGCGCCCGGATGGCCGCAGCAGGCATTGGCCCACAGGCCCGGTGAATGATACTTTTCAGCCGCCCGTTGCTGCAGCAGGATGTGCCCGGCGGCGTTTTTGATAATCACGGAAAACGCCCGGTGCCGCAGGCCGCGGCGGTGGGTTTCCAGTTTCTCGCACACACCGGTCTGTTGATCCGCTGCATCCACCAGCACCATTGTCTGGGGTCGCGCCGGATCGTTTTCGCCCGCCAAGATGACCTTGCCCGTTTTCACAATACCAATACCTTTGCCTGCCGCCCTAGTTGGTGAAATCCTTGCTCACCACATAGGCCGTAATGCTTTTGCGTTGCTCCTCGTTGTAACGATTCTTCCACGAGGGCATGCCGCGGAAGCCCTTGGTAATGCGTTTATAGACGAATTCCGGTTTGTAGATTTTCTCTTTCAGCTTTGGCGCCTTGCCGGGATAGGCCTTGCTGCCGTGGCAGCGCGCGCATTGTTTTCCAAACAGCTGCCTGCCAGCGGCGATGTTGTCGGGATTGTTCAGGAAGTCATCGGTCAACTCGACCTCGGCGGCGGCAGCCGCGCTGCCGGAAACGGCCACCGCCGATCCGGCCAGGATCACCGCAAACGTCCCTATCATGACAAAACGCAACAAACGCCGTCTCCCCAGTACAATAATAAACCAGCCCTTTCCCCACTGCTGGGAAAAGGGCTGGGATCACATCGTTATTCCCGATGATTTATCAGGGAACGATTTTATAGACCTTGTCGAGGCCGCCGGCCGGGCCGCCCGGAACCGGGCCGGTCAGATCGGTCGCCATGACATAGATTTCACCCTTGCTGTCCTGGCCAAAAGACAGAACATAGGAATTCCAGCCAGGCATGTTGGTGACGTTGACTTTTTCCATGCTCCACTTCATGCCGGTCATTTTCGCGACAAAAAGCTGGCCATCCTTGAAGACAAAGTTCTTCGACCAGTCACCGAAGAAATACATGCCGTCCCAGGCCTTGTTGGCGCCACGATAGACGTAGCCGCCCGTGATCGAAATACCTTTACAGCCCTCGGCATTGCCCGAGCAGTTGTTGTACTCGATCACCGGGTTGATCATGTCCTTGTCGTTACAGGATTTCGGATGCTCATTGGGCGCCTGATAGTTGAAGCAATGAGTGCCTTCCTTGACGCGCCAGCCGTAGTTGCCGCCTTTCTTGACGACATCAACTTCCTCATAGCTGTTCTGGCCGACGTCGGCGCAAATCAGCTCGTGGTTGCCGCCCATATCAAAGGAACAACGCCATGGATTGCGGAAACCATAGGCCCAGATCTCATCCAGGGCGTCATCCTTGCCGACAAACGGGTTGTCCTTTGGAATGGCGTAACCTTCGGCGCTATTGACATCGATGCGCAGGATTTTGCCATACTTTACGGTCAAATCCTGGCCGTTGCCGGTGATTGGATTGTGGCCAAGGCCATAATCATTGGCGTAACCGCCATCACCCATTGAGGCATAAAGCATGCCGTCCGGCCCGAAACCGATCCAGTGGCCGTTATGGTTGAACTGCGGCCAGTCGATGGTGGAAATGACGCGGCTGTATCCCGCATCGGCCTTGTTCGGGTCGGACTTGGATACCCGATGCTCGGCAATCACGTTCTTATGATTGAAAAACAGCAGATTGCCCAAATTCTGTGTACCCAGCAGGGTCACGGAATAGGAAATATAGAACAAGCCGTTGTTCTTGTAGTCCGGATGGAAGGCCAGACCCAGCAGGCCGCGCTCGTCGAACTCGGGCACCAGCGGCAGGATTTTCTCCTTGATATCGAGGAACAAAGACATCTTTCCATCCGGTTGCAGAACCTTGATGGTGCCGATCTGCTCGATAATAAAGCGGCGGTCATCGCCGGCCGGTGCGGTCAGCAGCAACGGATGCTGCAGACCCGAGGCAACTTCCTCGAGTTTTACATCCAACGCCGACGCGGGGCCAGCGAATGTTGCGGTCATAGCGGCTGTCACGACAGCCAGCGCCAATTTTCTAAACATAAAGCCCTCTCCTTGATCCGATATGCCGATTATTCGTTTCTGATTGCCTGGACTTTAGCAACGCAACTAAACGCAACTAACTGTACGGCTCAATCAACTATGCCATTAGATATTAACGCCAGTGGGCGGCAGGAACGGCAACCCCAAGCCTATACTCGCCATGGCTGCTTATTGTCGTATTGTCATTGCCCCTGGGTCAACCGCAATCTTTCCTCCCTGTCAGTAGCGAATGATATGTCCGGATTTTGTAGCAGACGATATGTCCGGTCTTTGGAAGCGTT
>JAQBYC010000160.1 GCA_027623205.1 Pseudomonadota bacterium
CGGCGGCACCCAGCTCCGCGGCCACCAGCCGGCCGACGCCGTCGGTCGCCCCGGTCACCAGCACCGTCTTGCCGTTCAACCTGGTCATTGCCGCCTCCTGGATTGCGACCCGCTACTCCGACGAAACTGCGCGGACCGCGAAAATGCAGGGAAACCATACTTGTATCGCTTCACGATTGCGAATTTCCTATTGTGCAGGCACCGATGCAGGTATTGCGTTCGCGCAAATTCGAGGTCGCCGCGGCGACCGGCCTGCTCTACTCATCGGTCAGGATGATCGTCGAAGCGCCGGGAACTGGACCTTCAAAAATCGAGACCCTGATCGTTCCTAACGAAATATTCATGGATCGATTGTAGCATTCTAACAATTGAAGCCCCTGATTATATTCCCGCTCGCCCCCACAACCCAAGGGGTCGGACGGGAACCGTAGGCGTTTCCAGTATCCGCGCGAGAATGTGATGGCCGAAGCAACAGTCAATTCATCCGCACCCATGGTCACGGCTTGCCGCACGTCCTTCCCTTGCGATCGCGGTGATTTCCCGGTTGGAAAAGGATCGGAGCACGGCAATGCCCATGAACAGTGATCGAGAGCGGCGTACCGCCGGCCGCGTCAGCGCCGAGTGGCGGGATGCGCGCGGAGACCAGGCCTTGCCACCCCTGACCAGCCTGGGGCTCGCCCAGGCGGCGGCGGATTGGCACGACCGCTTTCTTATTCGCAGCGACGGCCATATGCCCAGTGCGGTCTTTATTGTCTGCGGCGACACGCTGCGCTCTGACTGGGACATGGAACGCCTGGGCCGCAACCTGAAGGACGCCCTGCCGGACGGCCTGCGGCAGCGTTTTGCCGAGGCCTGCCAACAGGCTTTGGCCAAGGGCGCTCCCGTTCATGTTGAAGGCGGTTATCACGACCCGGATCTGCGCCCGGTTCTGTTTCGCTGTGTCATGCTTCCCGTGCAGGTCCCAAACAAGGTTGGCTATTACATCTACGGCGGATATTCCCAGAAAACCGCCGCCTGAATCCGACGCCAAAGGCGGGCTCCGATGGCAAAGAGGCCCGGCGAATTGCAGACATATACCGTGACGTGTTCGGCGAAGACCAAGCAACGTAACGCTGCATGCGCGCGCCATGTCCCGCCTGCGCGGGGACAGGCCGTGCCGGATGGCCGAAACCCGCCGCCGTATCAATTCAATATCTGACCCCCATCATTTGCATCATTTGTGACCCCCATCATTTGGAAAGCGCCGCGCGCGTGCTGTCATGCAATGTCGGATGCCTCCGGCACGCGCTTACGGCCATTGATCATTGCCCGGAGGAGGTTTTCCTTGTGACGTAAGCTGGCGAAAACCACACCGGCAACATGAATAACGACCAAGATCAGCATGAAGCTGGCTAGCGCTTCGTGCGTTTCCTCGGCCCATTCGACGCCCCAGAAGGCATTTAACGTAGACATCCAGCCAGTGAAAGCCGTTCCAGCCATCGCCAGGATCAACCCAACGATCATCAGGCCGCCCGCGGGATTGTGCCCAATGTAGCGAGGTTCGCCACCAAGGATCGAGGCGCGAATATAGTCCATGATCGCATTGCGCGATCTGACAAACTGAGAGAAACGGGCATATTTGGGGCCGATCAATCCCCATAGCAGCCTCAATCCAATCAGACCTGCTGCCGCGTAGCCAGCCCATTCATGGAGATCGTCCCACTCATCGGCCGTCAGCCACGCAATTGCGAAGCTGACGACCAAACTCCAGTGGAACAGACGCACAAATGGGTCCCAAACTTTTATCGTCTGTTCCATATGCCTAATCCTTGACTTTCATCTTCACGATTTGGAAGGTCTTCGGATTGAAGTAGGCTTCGATACGTTGCCCCTTGTTGTCGATGGCGTAGGCTTCGTAGCATCCGTCATCGACTTTGATGCGGTTAACCTTCCAGCCATCGGCTTCAAGCTTCTGCTGCAAGGCTTCGCGGGGCTGCCAGTCGGACATGGGAACGTTGCACCGATCTTCGCTGGCGAATGCCGTAGCGGCGGTCATGAGGCCTGTGATGGTCGTCAAGATGAGAAGTGTGCGTTTCATTTTTCTAGCTCCTTTGTTTGGTTAACTGCGATAGGTTCAACTTAGGCAGACGACCTGACGCGAAGCTGAAGCGGGGCATGATTTTTCTTCAGGCTGGCTTCAGGTTGAGGGCAGACAGTGATTTTATGGGTGAATTGGAGGAGCCTACTTAGGGAAGATCATGCGCGTGTTGCTTATTGAAGATGATGCCGCGCTGGGTAATGCGGTACGGGAACAGATCGCCGAAGACGGGCACGCGGTCGATTGGTCAACCGTGCTTGCGGACGCGCGGATCAGTGTCCGGACAGTGCCCTACGATCTGATCCTGCTTGATCTCATGCTTCCCGACGGGCGCGGCATCGATTTCCTGCGCCAAAGGCGTGCAGATGGGGATGTGACGCCGGTAATTATATTAACGGCACGCGACCAAGTTTCAGACCGCATAGAGGGTCTGAACGCAGGCGCTGACGATTACCTGGTCAAACCATTTGATCTTTCCGAATTATCCGCGCGAATTTCGGCGGTCGCCCGGCGTTACACAGGCAACCCGAACCCGCTGGTTATGCACGGCGATCTAGAGGTCGATCTTGCATCCCGCTGCCTGGATAAAGCAGGCCGATCTATCGATCTGACTGCGAAGGAATGGGCTATTTTCGAGGCATTGGTGCAGCGCCCGAATGCAATCCTATCGAAGAGTCAGCTTGAGGATCGACTCTACGATTTTGGCGCGAAGATCGAGAGTAATACGATCGAAGTACATGTCAGCCGCCTCAGGAAGAAACTCGGCAAAGGCGTCATTGAGACCGTGCGCGGCCTCGGATACCGAATGGGGCGGCCATGAGGGGCTCTTACAGCCTTCAGAGACAATTGGGTGTTGGGCTCGCTGTCGGCATTGCAATCATGTGGGTGTTTGCCACCTTAGGGGCGGGACTGGTTGTCCGGCATGAGCTTGATGAAGCATTCGACAGTGCGCTTCAGGAGACGGCTCAAAGGATTCTTCCATTGGCGGTCATCTATTTTCTCGAAAGAGAGGACAACGGCACGGTCCGAACGGTTGCTGCCCTTGGCAAGCATGAGGAATTTTTGACTTATCTTGTGCGAGATGTTTCAGGGAATATTTTAATGCAGTCGCATGACGCTGATCTTAAAGCATTTCCCGATACGCCGTCGCCGGGCTTTCATGAAACCGCGACCCATCGTCTCTACGGAGAAGCGGCCATTAGCAACACGATATTCATAGAAGTCGCTGAACCGCTCGCACACCGACGCGAGGCGACCCTGGAGTCTGTCGCCGCCCTACTTTTGCCTCTCTTGATTTTCGGTCCGCTCAGTCTGATTGGCGTATGGTGGTTTGTTCGGCGCAGCATGCGGCCCATCGTCTCTTTCAAGGAAGAGATCGAAGCCCGAGGTGGTTCCGATTTATCAGCTGTCGCGGCCACGGCCGTTCCTGACGAAATAAGACCCGTGGCCGAGGCCGTAAATACACTTCTGGATCGCCTGCGCAGAACCCTGGAAGCAGAGCGAAGCTTTACCGCGAACAGTGCGCACGAACTCCGCACACCAATCGCCGCGACTTTGGCACAGACGCAAAGGTTGATCGCTGAGCTATCGGAAGCGCCGTTGTTGGAGCGCGCCCGACAAATTGAAAACTCACTCCGGGCGCTGGCCCGCTTGGCGGAAAAACTCCTTCAACTTGCGAAAGCCGAAGGCGGCGGACTCTTGCTCGGGCAACCGCAGAACCTCTCGAATGTTCTTTTTCACATTGTCGATGAATTCAAGAAACGGCCCGACGGAGATCGACTAATTTTAGACTGGGCTGAGAACAGGCCTCTCATGTCTCACCTTGACCCGGATGCGTTCGGAATCTTGGTGAAAAATCTTGTCGAGAACGCGTTCAACCATGGCGATGCAGGCGCGCCCATTTCAGTATCGGTTCATGGTGAAAAGCGGATCAGCGTGGTCAACCATTGTCCAATTGTGCCACCTGATGCTCTTGCCAAGATAAAGGGTCGTTTTGAAAGAGACGCGGCGAAGGGTTCTGGCTCCGGTCTTGGTCTCGCCATCGCAGATGCAATTGCCACAGGTGCCGGAGGAAAATTGCAGCTCTTGTCTCCTGCAACTAACCAAAGCAATGGCTTCGAGGCATTGGTGGATTTGCCATAGACTTCTTATGGCTCTTCGGTATCGGCCTGGCGGGACTGGTGCGTGTTCGGCGTAATGTCGGGGTCAGGTCTTGAATCGTGAATTCGCCCGCACACCGTCATGCATGTGAGGTGTGGCCCGTCAGCGCTGACAACACTTGACGCATATCGTTGTGTTCCGTGCTATCCCTGGGAACGGTCCAGCGTTCATTGTGATGGTGCCAGGTAATTTTGGATTTTGCGCAGCGCCACACGAAACGCCTTGGGATCTATTCCAGCCGCCCCAGCTATCTCCACGGCCGTGATCTTGTCAGCATCCATTGCGTCCCTCCTTAACAGCTCTCGATTCGTCTTTCCCAATTTTACACCGTATTTCGCCCCCGTTTGCTTTCGTCAGGCGTCCGGGAACAAAAAACCCCGCCCGGGGGCGAGGTTTTTTGTGTCGCTTTGGGGACTGGGTCAGTTCAGAAGCCGGCCCAAGTCCGCGGTGGCGCTGTCGATCAGGGCATCGGCGCGGGCGCCCTTGACCTGGGCCGCGACGATCGCCGTGGCGGCGCCGATGGCGATTTCGATGGCCGCGTCGCGGACCGCCGCCTCGGCCTGAGATTCGGCCAGGGCGATTTTTTCCAGCGCCGCCTGTTGCCGCCGGGCAATGGCCTGGTCCAGCTTTTCCGCCGCGATCTTGGCTTCGCGCAGGGCTTCCTCGCGGGCGTGGGCGATGATCTCCTCGGCCTCGGCCAGGGCATCGCGCTGCTTGCGTTCATAGGTGGCCAGCAAGACCTGGGCCTCCTCGCGCAGTTGGCGAGCCTGTTCCAGATCGCCGCTGATTTTTGCCGACCGGTCATCCAGGGCCTTGGTCAGCATGCCCGGCACCTTGAAATAGAACAGCACGCCGACGAATACCAGAAAGGCCGCGCCGACCCAAAATGTCGCGTCCATCAGCGGCCCCCGATCCCGATATGTTGCATGGCGGCATCGACCGCCCGGTCCACCTCCCCCCGGTCCACCGGGGCGTCGATCAGGCGTTCCGCCGCGGCCTGGGCCAGTTCCACGGCGACCCCGCGCAACTCCGCCAGGGCGTCGTTCTTGGCATCGGTAATGCGGCCGGCGGCGGCGGTGGCCTCCGCCGCCAGGACCGCCGCCACCTCGGCGTTGCGCCGCTCGGCCGCGGCCGCGGCTTCCACCCCGGCCTGGGCCATGGTGGCCTGGGCCCGGGACCGGGCATCGGCCAATGCCGCCTCGTACTCGGCGATCACGGTCTCCGCCTGCGCCTTCAGTTGCGCCGCCTGATCCAGGTCATCGGCAATCCTGCCGTGCCTGGTTTCCAGCACGTCGGCCACCCGCGGCAAAGCCACCCGGGCCATCAACAGATAAAGCGCGATAAAGGAAATCACCAGCCACACCATTTGTGGCGCGAAATCCTCCATCCAAAATTGTGGCATGGTCTCGCTCCGTTCTTGCTTCCAGTCGCCCCGGGCGCACCGCGCCGGGGCAGGCATCGCCGCCGGGCGTTGCCCAGCAGGCCTTTAGAAGACGAACAGGATGATCAGCGCGACGACCAGGGCAAACAGGGCGATGGCCTCGGTCAGGGCAAAGCCCAGAATGACCCGGCCGAACACGGCCTGGGCCGCGCCCGGGTTGCGCATGGCGCCGGCAACATAGTTGCCGAAGATCAGGCCAATGCCGATACCGGCGCCGCCCATGGCAATAGCGGCAAGTCCGGCACCAATCAGCTTCGCGGCGGCTGGATCCATGATTCAAATTCCTTCGTTTTCTGGCTTGTGGATGGGAATGGATAACATATCGAACCGGAACCCCGCTCAATGCTCAAGATGAATGGCGTCATTGAGGTAAAGGCAGGTCAGAATGGTGAAGACATAGGCCTGCAGTACGGCGATGGCGACTTCCAGGCCGGTCAGGGCGACAATCAGGGCAAAGGGCAGCACCCCGAAGACGCCCATCTGCACGACAAAGCCGCCGAACACCTTCAACATGGTGTGGCCCGCGGTCATGTTGGCGAACAGGCGGACCGAATGGCTGATCGGGCGCATGAAATAGGACAGCACCTCGATCGGCACCACCAGGAACAGCATCACCAGGGGCACGCCCTTGGGCACGAAGAAGGACAGGAACCGGGTGCCGTGGCGGGTAATGCCGATAAAGGTGGTCAGCGCGAACACCGCCAGCGCCAGGGTGATGGTCACGGCGATGTGCGAGGTGACGGTATAGCTGTAGGGCAGCATGCCCAACAGATTGCAAATGACGATGAAGCTGAACAGGGAGAACACGAAGGGGAAGTATTTCCGCCCTTCGCCGCCGATGGTCTCCTTGATCATATCGGCGATGAATTCGTACCACAGTTCGGCCACGGACTGCCAGCGGCCCGGCACCATGGCGCGGCGCGAGGTGGTCAGCACCAGGAACAGGGTGGCGACGATCACGGCGCCAAACATAAAGGCGGCCGCCTTCGAAAACGAAATATCGAAGCCGCCCAGTTGCCAGTCGTTCAGCCGGCCGATGACGAACTGGTGCATCGGGCTGCCGTGGTCAATGTGGCGTTCAGCCGTCACGCCGGTCTCCCTTCCCTGGCTCCGCCCGCTTGCCGGGTGCAGCCTCTGTCCTCGCCTTCACGGCGGCCCTGGACTTGCGCTGCATCTCCTCGGCCGCCTGGGCGTCCATCCGCAGCGCGGTCCGCACCGCATTATTTATTCCCGCCGCGCCGCCCAGAAACAGGAACAGCAGCATCAGCCATGGCTTGGTCCCGAACCAATAGTCCAGGGCCCAGCCGATCGCGGTACAAACCACCAATGCGACGACGATTTCAATCGAAATCCGCCATGCCGCACCCAGGCCCGCGCCCGCCATCCCGTCCGCCATCCCGTCCGCCCCTGCCGCCGATGGCTCAAGCCCCGCCGCACGGCGGGCCTTGGAAATCCGGCCACCCAGTTTCTCCAGGGAAGGCTGTTCCTCGGACGATGGGTGTCGCGGGTCGGACATGTCGCTCGATAGCTGCGCCGCAATCAGGTGCTCGATCAGCCCGTTACCGGTTGCCGTTCCGGTGGCCATTTGCCCGGCCCGGCCGGATATTTCCGGCCCTGACAAGGCACTGCAAGCACCCAGCCGCGACTGGCCGGAAGCGGGCGCACGATACGAATTGGCCCGCGACCTGTCAAGGGCCAATGACCGCGCCTTAACTCTTTGATTTCCCTGTATAAATTACAAAACCGGCGGATTTAACCGGTGGCCCGGATGCGTTCCGCGCGGGCCAGATCGACCGAGATCAGTTGCGACACCCCGCGTTCGGACATGGTCACGCCGAACAGGCGGTCCATGCGGGCCATGGTAAAGGGATGATGGGTGATAATCAGAAAACGGGTGCCGGTAATCCGCGCGATTTCACCGACCAGATTGGTAAAGCGCTCCACATTGGCGTCATCCAGGGGCGCATCGACCTCGTCCAGCACACAGACCGGCGCCGGATTGGTCAGGAACACCGCAAACAACAGCGCCAAGGCGGTCATGGCCTGTTCACCGCCCGACAGCAGGGACAGGCTTTGCAGCCGTTTGCCCGGCGGCGAGGCCATGATTTCCAGGCCGGCCTCCAACGGATCGTCGGATTCCGTCAGGCTGAGGTGGGCCTTGCCGCCACCGAACAGGCGCACGAACAGATCCTGGAAATGTCCATCAACGGTCTTGTAGGCGGCCAACAGGCGGTCCCGGCCCTCCTTGTTCAGGCTGTAGATACCCTGCCGCAGGCGGGCGATGGCGGCTTTCAGATCGGCCCGTTCCGTGGTCATGCCGGTCAGCTGTTGATCCAGCTCTTCCGCTTCCTGTTCCGCGCGCAGGTTGACCGGGCCCATGCTGTCCCGTTCCCGCTTCAGGCGTTCCAACTTGCGTTCCGCTTCCTCCAACGGGGGCAGCACCGCATCGGGCGCCAGACCGGCGCCGGCCAGGACGGCGGCCGCCGCGCAATCCAGCGTCTCCCTGATCCGCCGGGCCACCTCGGCGCGGCGTTCCTCGCATTGTTCCACCCCGGCTTCGCCGCGCACCCGGTCTTCCCGCGCCGCGGCCAGGGCGCTTTCGGCGCGGCGCTGGCCGGCCACCAGTTCGCCGGCCTTTTCCTCCGCCCCCGCCAGATCGCGCGCCGCCTTGTCACGGCCCGCCTCCGCCAGCTCGATCTGGTTCAGCAGAGCCTGCCGCTGGGCCGCGATCTCCGCCGGCTTCCGTTGCAAATCCGCCAACGCGTCCCGCCCGGCCTTGGCGCGGGCCGCCAGTTCGGACAATTGCTGTTCGGCCCCCTGGGCGCGGCGGCGCCAGCCGTCCTGCTCGCCGGCGATGACGGTCAGACGCTCGGCCCGCATCGCCGTTTCCCGTTCCACCCGGTCGTGCCGGCCCCGCGCCTCGAGCAGTTCGGTACGCTGCCCGGCAACCGCGCCGCGCAAGGTTTCCAATTGCCGGCGCAGATCGTCCAGCGGCGGCAGGGCGGCCAATTGCGCCCCACTGTCCGCCATCGCCGCCCGGGTCTCCGCCAGATCGGTTTCGGTCTGGGCCAGGCTTTCCACCACCGTGGCCAGCCGGGCCGAGCGCGCCGCGGCATCCCGCTCGGCCTTGGCCTGGGCGTTGCGTCCCCGCTCCCATTCCTCGCGGCCGATGCGGGCGGCTTCCCGCGCCGTCGCG
>JAQBYC010000028.1 GCA_027623205.1 Pseudomonadota bacterium
AGGCCTAGCAAATAAAAGCGGACATTTAATGTGCTACAAAAACCGGACATCTGTATGTGTCATTGACAGATGCCGCGTATCGGCACACATTTTCAATGAATTCTGCAAAATACGTCTGCAATGACTTGCGGTTGCGGGGGGCAGTGCATTATATGGGCCTTAAGAACGGCGTCGATAGCTCCCTGGGGCGTACAGGTCGCAGCATCGGCATTATGGAGTGCTCACGAAATGCCTGAAGTTATCTTCAATGGACCCGCCGGCAGGCTGGAAGGGCGCTTTCACGAAAGCAAGGCGGCAAACGCGCCAATTGCCATGGTGTTGCATCCCCATCCCCGTTTCGGCGGCACCATGAACAACAAGATTGTTTACAATTTGTACCATTCATTTGTGGAGCGGGAGTTTTCCGTTTTGCGTTTTAACTTTCGCGGAGTCGGGCGCAGCCAAGGTGTCTATGACAACGGCATCGGCGAATTGTCCGATGCCGCCTCCGCGCTCGATTGGCTGCAAAGTATCCACCCCAACGCCAAGGTCTGCTGGATCGGCGGCTATTCATTCGGCGCCTGGATATCCATGCAGTTGCTGATGCGCCGGCCCGAAATTTCAGGCTTTATCTCCATCGCCCCGCCCGCCAACAATTTTGATTTCACTTTCCTGGCGCCTTGCCCTGCGTCGGGACTGATCGTTCACGGCAGTCGCGATGAAACGGTCCCGGAAGCAGACGCGGCGGCCCTGGCTGAACGATTACAGGCCCAGCGGAGAATTGCCATCGATTATCGCAGGATCCCCGGTGCGACCCATTTCTTCCAGGGCAAGATGGACCGGGTGAACAAGGAAGTGGCCAGCTATCTGGACGCTAACCTGAAGGAAGATGCAGCCTGACCAGGTGTATTCGGCAGCCGTCGGATCGCCCTAGTCGGCATGAAATTCCTGCTTTTACTGTTGATCGTGGTCGGCGGCTTGGTTTGGTGGCTGGGTGCGGTTCGGGTGGCCCGGCTACTTGGGGTGCCAAAAAGCTGGACCACGAAACGGGGCCAGATTACCTTTGCCGCGATTATCATTGGCGCCGCCCTGGCCATCACCCTGTTGCCATATCTGAAATAGCAGCCTTGTAAGCGCCTCGCCTCGTAATAGGGCACCAAGGTAGAGCTGCGATTGCCCATCGCCATCGAGGTCACGCCGTTATGACGGACACAGCTGCCCAGGGAGTGCCGGACATTCCGCGCACCCAATTGAATGTGGCCGTCGACAACGCCCGGGCCGTCAGCCGCCACTGGATATTTTCTAGACCATTATGGCTCCCGTATGGGCATTCCTGTAGGCTGGCACATTGAATCTCGGCAAAATCCGCATGTATGGAGCTTTTGATGTCAGTTTCGCCCCCAAGTCACGCGGCCATCGTCATAATAGGCGGCGGCGTCGTGGGTTGTTCCATCGCCTATCATCTTGTCAAACTGGGTATCACGGATGTCGTGCTGTTGGAGCGTAAACAGCTCTCCAGCGGCACCACTTGGCATGCCGCCGGCCTGGTCGGGCAGTTGCGGGCGACGCAGAATTTGACCCAGTTGGCGAAATATTCGACCGAACTATATGCCGGTTTGCAGGCGGAGACCGGGCAGGCCACGGGCTTCAAGCAAAACGGTTCGATCTCGCTTGCCACCACGGGGGAAAGGCTGGAGGAATTGCGCCGCGCTGCGTCCATGGCGCGGGTTTTTGGTCTGGCGGTGGAAGAAATCGGACGGGAGGATATTCACCGTATGTACCCCCTGCTGTCGGTGGAGGATGTGGTGGGCGGGGTTTTCCTGCCAAAAGATGGCCAGATCAATCCATCTGATTTAACTCAGGCCCTGGCCAAGGGCGCGCGGGCGGGCGGCGTCAGGATCCTGGAAAACACCAGGGTCACGGACATTTTAACGGCTCGGGACAGGGTAACCGGCGTCGCCATAGACGGTGGCAGTATCGGCGCGGATATCGTCGTCAATTGCACCGGTATGTGGGGCCGGGACGTGGGCGCCATGACCGATGCATTGGTGCCTCTGCACGCCTGCGAGCATTTCTATGTGGTAACCGAGCCCATGGCCGGCGTTACCCCGGACTTGCCGGTGCTGCGCGATCCCGACAACTATGCCTACTACAAGGAAGATGCGGGCAAGATTCTACTGGGCGCCTTCGAGCCGGAAGCAAAGCCTTGGGGGATGGATGGCATTCCGGAGGATTTCTGCTTCGATGAATTGCCCAGTGATATGGAGCATTTCATGCCGGTATTGGAGCGCGCCCTCAGGCGCATGCCGGCGCTGGCCGATGTGGGTATCCGTACCTGGTTCTGCGGCCCGGAAAGTTTCACACCCGACAACCGCTATCACCTGGGCGAGATGCCGGAGACGGCGGGCCTGTTCGTTGCCTGCGGCTTCAATTCCATCGGCATCCAGTCAGCAGGTGGTGTGGGCAAGGTGATGGCCGAATGGATCCGCGACGGCCACGCATCCCTGGATCTGTGGGATGTTGATATCCGCCGCAACATGCCCCATCAAAACAACGGCCGCTATCTGCGTGAACGGGTCAGCGAATGTTTGGGGCTGCTGTATGCCGTGCATTGGCCGTTCTATCAATACCGCACCGCGCGCGGCGTCCGGAAATCGCCCCTGCACGACCGCCTCGCCCAGGCCGGCGCCGCCTTCGGCGAGGCTGCGGGGTGGGAGCGGGCCAATTGGTACAGCCCCGGCGAAGTGACGCCAGGCTATGAATACAGTTTTGGCCGGCAAAACTGGTTCGATCTCTCGGCGGGTGAACATCGCGCGGTCCGTCAGTCGGTGGCCATCTTCGATCAGACCTCGTTCGCCAAGTTTCAACTCGCCGGGCGTGATGCCTTGGCTGTGCTTAACCAGGTCTGCGCCAATCAGATCGATGTGGCGCCGGGGCGGACGGTCTATACCCAATGGCTGAACGATCGAGGCGGGATCGAAGCGGACCTGACGGTAACCCGTACCAGCGAAGATGGTTTTCTGGTTGTCACCTCAGCCACCAGCCAGGTTCGGGATTTTTATTGGCTGAAGAAGCATATCCCGGACGATGCTCACGCCCATCTGGTCGATCTCACCTCCGCCTACGCGGTGTTGTCCATCATGGGGCCAAGGTCGCGGGAGCTGTTGGCATCGATCACCGATGTCGATGTCGGCAATGCAGCCTTTCCCTTCGGCGCCTCGCGCGAAATTGCCATTGGCTATGCCACGGTGCGCGCGACGCGCCTGACCTATGTGGGGGAGTTGGGCTGGGAGCTGTATATTCCCGTGGAATTCGCGCAAGGAGTCTATGATACGATTTTGGCGGCGGGGACTGAATTCGGCCTGCGGCACGCCGGCTATCATGCCCTGGACTCCCTGCGCATGGAAAAGGCCTACCGTCATTGGGGGCATGATATTGCGGATGAAGACACCCCTGTCGAAGCGGGTCTTGCCTTTGCCGTCGCTTGGGACAAGCCGGGTGGCTTTATTGGACGCGAGGCATTGTTGCGCCAACGTGTGACGGGCCCTCGCCAGCGGCTGGTTCAGTTCAGATTGTCCGATCCCGAGAAATTGCTCTATCACAACGAACCGATCTGGCGTGACGGTGTGATCGTCGGTTATATACGCTCGGGCAGTTATGGCCATACCCTTGGCGCGGCCATTGGCCTGGGCTATGTCCGCGATCCCGCGGGTGTCGCCGTCGATGCCGCGTTCATCAATGACGGCAGCTACAGCATCGAAATCGCATGCGAACAGGTTGCGGCGGCAGCGTCCCTGCGCGCCATGTATGACCCGGACAACCTGCGCATACGGGCGTGAGCCATGGCGGCATTGCGGCAGGCGGAGGCGGAAACCGAAGCCGGTGATGCGGCCAAACCCGCACCGATCGAATGTCTTTACGAAGTGCGATTTTATCCCGGCGGCGACCTGACCAAGGGCGAACTTGAAGCCTATGACCTGAAGCATGCCCGGCGCCAATTGCGCGTTTTCAGGGCGTAACGCAGTTGCCGATTGATACATGCATCATCGAAAAAGCATATCGTCGACGAGGAACAACGCAGGCAGAATGCCGCACGTAATCCGCGTCGACGGCGGACCCTGACTGCACATCATCGCTGGCTGCAAGGGGATAGCGATGGCCTTCGCGCCGATCTGTCGGACGAAAACCTAAGCAACGTAAATCTCGAAGGGCGGGATTTGAGCCTTGTCAGCCTGGCTAACGCGAAACTGCCGGGCGCGCGGTTGCGCGGCGCCAAACTGGTCGGCGCGGATCTAACCGGCGCGGACTTGTGGCGCGCCAATCTAGCCCGCTGTGTCATCTCGCCGGACAGTCTGCATCAGGCGCTCAATTGCGAAGCGCCTGACCTGACGTCAGAAGGAACAGTTTAGCGGCACCGACTTAATTCAGTGGCGGCCATGTGATAGGTTGCGATTGAAACTCAACGAAGCACAAGGAAGGGCCGGTCATAAAAATCGAGGTGAAGGGCCCGCCCGATTGGCTGTATTCCAATTTTATTCGAGGCATGGGATCTCTGCCGGTTCGGATCTTGCAATGATACTCCCTGGCGCGGTGTCCATACTGTTCTGACGGCAGGCCAAGGACCTGGCGGGCGTAAATATTCTCAATCAGCCCGCACATAGCGTCGGGTCAGAATGCGGATCCGGTCGCGAAAATGCGGGCGCACCCGGGCGGACCACGGTGTTTCGACGGCGGTCTTCCAGGCCGCGCTCCGCGTCACGTCCGGCGACGTCAGATGATAAATCGCGACATAGCGATGGGTGCCTTCGGCATCCTCGCCGGACCGGTAGCGCCGGGCGGCCAGGGTGCCGGGTACGGCGGCGAGGGCCGGAAGGTGCTCCTCGTCGTACCAGGCGTTGAAATCATTCTCGGCCTCGGGCGTGACGTTCATGGCATTGAGCAGCAGGCCGCCGGCGGCCTCCGGGGCCGCTGCGGCACCGGGTGAAAGCTGCGTACCTTCAAATCGCAGCAAGCGCCCGCACATCGTTGTCACGCGCTTCGACCAGACCGAGAGGTTGTCGTAGGCAATGGATTGGTAGGCCGGGCTGCGCAAGACCTCGAGCGCATCAAGATCATATGTCGCAACCGCGAAAGTTTGCTCCGGGTCGCCGATCCAACGCTCACAGGCGCCAAACCCCGGCACCGCCCGGCGTTCCGGAATATGTTCCAGATCATACCAGTCATGGAACTCATCCGTATGCGCGGTGGAAAAATCGAATGCGGCGACCAACAAACCCATGGACATGGTATTCTCCCAGTTACCTTAAGGGCATCATCTCAGGCCACCGAAGGCATTTCAAGGGCATGGCGGCAGAGTGCCCGATCCGATTACCTTGCGCAGGACATGACGGCGGTTGGTGGTAAAGGGCCGTACCTCGGTCGGCCATCGGCCGCGTTCGCCGGCTTCGGCCCATGCAGCACTCAGCAAGACCTCTGGGCTTTCGATCTCGTAGATCACGCTGTAGCGCGGCTCGTCACCCGGGTCCATGGCCTGTTCTTCCCCGGCCAGCATCATCCGCAGCGGCTCTCTCACCGAGCGTGTCGCCGCGAGGACCCCCGGCACGGACGTGAGATAAGGCACATGCTCGACTTCATAAACCAGGTTGAAAAGGTCTTCCTTGTCCGCTGGTACGTCCATGCTGACGACGAAGAAGTATCGCGTATCTATTGTCATGCGCCGTATTCCCTATACCCCTCATTCGCGGATAGATGATCCACCTACCCGGAAGCCAGCCTAGGATAACCCGGTGGGCGTATGTTTTGGAAATGGGCGATTGGCGGCGGGATGGCGGCGTGTCATCATTGGGCCAGAACCGAACCGGCAGGTGAATGGGATGCCCAGGATTAGGAGTGCGCAAAAATGAAAGCGGTTGAAGCCATTGTCGAAATTCTGAAACGGGAAGGGGTCGAATGTCTGATCGGCTACCCCGTCAACCATGTTCTGGAATACGCCGCGCGCTGGGATATCCGGCCCATTATTGTGCGCCAGGAACGCATAGGCCTGCATATGGCCGATGCCATGTCGCGGCTGTCGTCCGGCAAAAGTATAGGCGTATTTGCCATGCAGCATGGACCAGGCGCCGAAAACGCCTATGGCGGCGTGGCCCAGGCCTTCGGCGAAGGCGTGCCGATCCTGGTATTGCCCATGGGGTATGCCCGGCGGATCGCACATATTCGTCCGAATTTCAACTCTACCGAGGCCATGTCCCATGTGGCCAAATCAACCGAGCCGGTGACCTCCGCCGATGAGGTGCCCAACATTATGCGCCGGGCCTTTACCCAGCTACGTAACGGTCGGGGCGGCCCCTGTGTGGTGGAAATCCCCACCGATGTCTTTAACGAAGAGATGTCGGAAGAATTGAAGTACACCCCGGTCTTGTCGACGCGCTATGGGCCGGACCCAGCCGATGTGGCCAAGGCCGCCGAGATGCTCGTAGCGGCAAAGCGGCCGGTAATCTATGCCGGCGGGGGCATCCATTATGCCGAAGCCTGGCCGCAACTGAAACGGCTGGCAGAAATGTTGGCGGTTCCCGTGTGCACTTCTCTGGGCGGCAAGAGCTCCTTTCCAGAAGATCACCCGCTTTCCCTCGGCGCTGGCGGTCTGGCGCATCCAAAAGCGGTGCACCAATTTTTGCATGCATCTGACCTGATATTCGGTGTCGGTTGTTCGTTCACCGAAACCAGCTTCGGCATTGCCATGCCCAAGGGTAAACGCTTTATCCACGCCACCCTGGACCCGGTGGATCTGAACAAGGATGTTGAGGTCGAAGTGGGCCTTTTGGGCGATGCGGCCTTGACCTTGGATGCGGTGATTGCCGCCGTCGAAGGACTGATTGATGGGCCGCGGGACAGCACGAACGTGGCTGCGGAAATCGCTGCCGTGCATGCGGCATGGCTGGCCGAGTGGATGCCGAAATTGACCTCTGATCAGAACCCCATGACACCCTACCGGGTGCTGTGGGATTTACAGAACACAGTGGACAAGGAGAACACCATCATCACCCATGATGCCGGCTCGCCCCGGGACCAGCTTTCTCCCTTCTGGCGCGCGACCAAACCGCTCAGCTATATTGGCTGGGGCAAAACCACTCAGTTGGGCTATGGCCTGGGCTTGGCCATGGGCGCTAAACTGGCCCGGCCCGAGGCCCTGTGCATCAATGTATGGGGTGACGCGGCCATTGGCTTCACAGGGATGGATTTCGAGACGGCGGTGCGCGAACGCATCCCCATTCTGTCGATCCTGATGAATAACTTCTCCATGGCCATCGAATTGAAGATCATGGAGGTTTCGACGGAGAAATACCGCGCCACCGACATTTCCGGCAATTATGCCGACATGGCCAAGGCCTTTGGCGGTTATGGGGAACGTGTAACGGAGCCCGCCGAGATTATTCCGGCTATTCAACGCGGCATCGCCCAGACACAGGCAGGCGTTCCGGCGTTGCTGGAGTTCATCACCGACAAGGAAGTTGAAATCTCGCGCTTCTAATATTGGATTACAGGGATAATGCCATGACAACCGCTCGACCCATGACCGTTTCCGCCATTCAGATTACGGCGGAGGATGGCGAAAAGGCAGCCACGGTGGAAAAGATGCTGGGCTTTCTGGACGTGGCCGGGCGACGCGGTTCTAAATTGGTGGTGCTGCCGGAAGTCTGGACAGGCCTGGGCTATTCCTCGGATGAAGCCTACCTGGAAATCGCCGAGCCGATCCCTGGGCCGACCACCGATCTGGTGGCGGAAAAGGCCCGTGAATACAACATGTGTGTTGTGGGCTCCATCTATGAAAAGGATGGCAATCAGTACTACAACTCTTCACCCCTGATCGGCCCGGATGGGGTGATCATCGGAAAATATTGGAAGACCCATCTGTTTGATGCGCCTGACCGTCCGGACATCAAAAACGGTATCCGTGAATCCGATCATGTGCGGGCGGGCACGGAACTGCCGGTCTATCAAACGGCGGCGGCCAAAATCGGCGTCTCGGTATGCTCCGATCTGCGTTTCCCTGAAGTGTATCGCGAACTGGCCCTGAAGGGCGCCGAGGTGATCGTCTGCGCCTCGGCCTTCCTTAGTCCGCGTTTTGATCATTGGGAGTTTTTCCTGCGCGCCCGGGCCACGGAAAACCAATGCTGGGTGGTGGCTTCCGGCCAATACGGCGTGGAGCCGAAGTCTGGCATCGCCTTTGTCGGCCGCTCCATGGTCATCGATCCCTGGGGCACAGTGGTGGCCACGGCCTCGGATGAGGAAGGCGTGATTACCACCGAGATCGATCTGAACTTCGCCGACGAGGTCAAACGCCGCTATCCCCTGATGGACCAACGTCGGCCGGAACTATATGGCAATATCGGCAAGCCCAAGGATCAGGTACCGCTGTATAAATAGTGATGGCCGTCACACCGGAATACCGCGCCTATATCGAGGACCTTGTCGCGCCTTTGGGGCATGTGGGCACGCGGCGCATGTTTGGCGGCCTGGGGGTGTTCTACCGGGGCCTGATGTTTGCCTTGATCGCCAATGATGTGCTGCATTTCAAAGTCGATGAGCAGAACCGTCCGGACTATGAAGCCGCCGGTATGGCGCCCTTCAGTTACTTTCGGAATGGCAAGAAACGGGGCCTGAACAGCTATTGGACCGTGCCCGCCGATGTGCTGGATGCGGAGGACGAATTCCTGATCTGGGCGCGCGGGGCGGCGGATGCCGCATTGCGGGCCGATGCCGCCAAGGGTGGGAAGAAAAACCGGTGAGGGAGACAGCCCTTGACCTGCCACGGCTTGCAGGAAACTATGGCGTCCATGGCAATAGCAAAACAATCGTTGGACGACTTTCTGGAGCAGGAGCGCGCTGCCCTGGTTTCGGATTGCACCGCGTGTGGCAAATGCGTCGAGGTTTGTCCCGTCACGCCCTTTACCTCCATCCAGCCGGGCGACGAACCGGGCGTCATGCGCGGGGTGTTGGGCCTGTTGCGCGACGGCACACCCCTGCAAGGTGCCGCCCGGCAATGGAGCAGCCAGTGCAACGGCTGCGGCCTGTGCATTCCCGCCTGCCCCGAGGGGGTCAACCCACGGCGTGCGTTGATGCTGGCCAATACGGTCGAGGCGGAACAGGACAGCCCCACGCCGCAATTGTTTCGCAAGATGTCGCGTGCGATCCGCATCATGGCGGCCATGCAACTGGCCCCGCCGGAGTTTGACAAGCTGTTGCGCAATCCCCGTGCTCACGAGGTGGATGTGGTCTTCTATACCGGCTGCAATCCGATCCGTACGCCGCATCTGCTGTTCAATGCCATGACCATCCTGGATGCCCTGGAGGTTGACTATGAAGTGGTCGGCGGGCCGGGCGCCTGTTGCGGCATTATTCAATCGAAATGGGAAGGCGATCAAAAGGCCGCCGAGCGCGTGGTGGATGGCACCATCAACCGGTTCGCCGGCTTCCAACCGAAACAGGTGCTGAGCTGGTGTCCGTCCTGCGTGCTGCATCTTGGCGAGACTTTGTCCGGCTTTCGCCAGGCCAGTTTCGAATTTGATCATGTCACCAATTATCTTGTGGCCCGTTCCGAGGGCTTGGCTGGCAGGTTCGTCCAACCAGTGAACAAACGGGTGTTGCTGCATACCCATGACGGCATGGACAAGGTTGGCCGCAACGTGGCGGCGATGCTGTCATCCATTCCGGGACTGACACTGGTCGATACGGTGTCGGAGCCGGGCTATACCTGTGGCGGTTCGGGTGCGGATCGTTCGCCGGGCTTGAAGCAGGCTGCCCGCGCGGTTACCGAGGCGCGGGCCGAGGCTGATGATGTGGACGTGTTGGTCTCTCTTTACCATGGCTGCCACGGGCAGCTGTCGGGTTTGGAGGCGAAGGGCAAGTTCCAGGTTTTGAATTGGACCGATCTGCTGGTTCAGGCTCTGGGTCAGCAGCCCCACGACGATGTTTCCAAACGCTACCGCATGCAGAACGATTGGGACATGGTGCTGGACGAAGGCGAGATCTATCTGAAGGCCAATGGCATCGAGATGGAGCGGGATTGGTTGAAAAACCTGTTGCCGGAAATTTTCGCGCAGACGGAATTCAAGGGCGGTTTGGAAGCCTTCGCAAATAACCGGAAAAACACTGGAGCGTTGGGATGAGCAACAGTTTGTCGAACGAGAAGGTAGTCTATCTGAATGGGGAATATGTACCCGAGTCCCGGGCCCAGATTTCCATCTCGGACCGTGGTTTTATCTATGGCGATGCGGTTTTTGACACGGCGCGGACCTTTGGCGGCAAATGTTATCGCCTGGAAGAGCATGTTGACCGGCTGATGCGCTCCCTGCGTTATGTGCGGATCGATCCGGGTTTGAGTGCGGCGGAATTCGTTGCCATCGCGGAAGACGTGATTGAGCGGAACCTGCATCTGCTGGGTCCGAATGAGGATTATTGGGTCTATTTGCGGGTCACCCGAGGGCCCAACTATCCGGATGGGCCGGGGGGCGATGCCGGCCCCACGGTCATCGTTACCTGCGTACCCTTGCCGCTGGCGAAACGTGCGCCATTGTTTCGCGACGGCATAGATGTGGTCGTGCCCGCCACCCGGCGCACGCCGCCGGAGGCATTGAATCCGGCCGCCAAGACCCATAATTACCTGAACCTGATCATAGCCGGCCTGGAAACCCAAAAATCAGCGCCCGATGCTTGGCCGATACTGCTGGATACCCGTGGCTTTCTGACCGAAGGCAGCGGCAGCAATATATTTCTGGTGCGGGACGGCAAGGTTCGCACACCAAAGGCGCAATATGTTCTGCCCGGAGTCAGCCGGGCCATAACCATGGATCTGTGCCGAGATCTGGGCCTGGATATCGCGGAAGACGATCTGTCGCCTTTTGACGCGGCCGTCGCCGACGAAGCCTTCATCACCTCGACCTCTCTTTGCCTTTGCCCCATGCGCAGTTTCAACGGTGCGGCCATCGGCGACGGTACCGTGCCCGGCCCGGTTACGGCCAAATTGACGGCGGCCTATGCAGCAGAAGTCAAAACCGATTTCGTGGCCCAATATTTGGACCATCTGCCAAAGGACTAGCCGCCAAGACAGGACGGATGGGCGCGCCTATGAAGGACGACCGGGCATTGGTGTTGTTTTCGGGTGGTCAGGACAGCACGACGTGTCTGGCCTGGGCCCTCGATCGGTTCGCGGGTGTCGAAACCGTCGGGTTTGACTATGGACAACGCCACGTGGTCGAACTCGATTGCCGGCCAAAAGTCCGCGCCAAGATCGAAACTCATTTCAAGAATTGGGCCCCTGGACTCGGCGAAGATCACCTCATTAATCTACAGGCTCTAGGACAGATCAGTGATACATCGCTGACGAATGAAATTGAGATTGAGTTGGGCGAGAACGGTTTGCCGACAACATTTGTGCCAGGTCGCAATCTGCTGTTTCTGACCTTCGCCGCCGCGATTGCCTATCGCCGGGGGATCAGGCACATCGTAGGCGGCATGTGCGAAACTGATTTCTCTGGCTACCCGGACTGCCGGGATGACACAATTAAGGCGATGCAGATCGCGCTTAATCTAGGCATGGATCAGCGGTTCGTGCTCCATACCTGAACCGCCCCGGGTTTGCCGGAGGCTCCAACTCTTGAGAGGCTGGAGCTATGACAAAGAAAAGATCGATGAGCCCGCTATGGTGGCGTGACTCAAACCAAACAGCCTCCGGCAAACCCGGAGCGGTTCAACCCCATTAATGTGGATCGATAAGAGCGACACGTGGCGGTTGGCTTCAGATCTGGGCAACGATGCGCTTGTGCAGATCATCATAGAAGATACCCACACCTGCTATTTGGCGGATCGTTCAAATCGGCAGCCGTGGGGTTATGGCTGCGGTGCGTGCCCGGCGTGTGATTTGCGCCGCAATGGCTACGAGAACTATCAGCGATGCAAGGATGTTGTCTCAACGCCTGAGGTGAGTTGAACTAACCGCAACACCTTGCTGATTTGTCCATGAGGTCGGCAAATTTCGTCTCAAATGTTACCAAAATCACCGCTGCGGCCTTTGCCGGCGGCAAAGCGGGCAGCGCCGGCTTGGATTTCGTCCGCATCGAGATCCTGGCCGCCTCTACCTTCGTTCACCAGCGCATCTGGAATATCCATGCTCCATTGCCGATAGGATGACCGGCGGTCGACCTGCATGCAGCGTTGTGGAAATTTGGCGATCTCCCGCGCCAATTCGTTAGCCGCGGCAAGGGCCCGGCCGGCGGGAACCAGGCGGTTGGCCAGGCCGATTGCATGGGCTTCAGCCGCCGCCACGCCGCGGCCGGTCAGGATCATATCCAGCGCCCGGCTGTGGCCAATCAGGCGGGGCAGGCGGATGGTGCCGCCGTCGATCAGGGGTACACCCCAGCGCCGGCAATAGACGCCGAATACGGCCGTCGCCGATGCCACCCGCAAATCGCACCACAATGCCAATTCCAGACCGCCCGCGACGGCATGGCCCTCGACCGCCGCGATGACCGGCTTCGATAGCAACATGCGGGTCGGCCCCATGGGACCTTCGTCTTCTGGAGTCCAATCGGTGCCCGCGCCACCTTGCGCCGCTACTTTCAAATCGAAACCGGCGCAAAAGGTGCCATCCGCGCCGGCGAGGATGGCAACCGACTGGCTATCATCAGCCTCAAAATCCTTGAACGCGGCGCGCAATGCCAGGGCCGTATCCGGGTCCACTGCGTTGCGGGACCGGGGCCGATTAATTATGACGGTGCTGATCGGACCGTCACGCTCGATAATCAGGGTCATCTGCCTCTCCATTGCTAAGTTATCAAACTGAATATGGCGCGGGCGCCCAATCCGAGCGTCGCGCTTTAGCGTAATGCCACGGTCATGGGATCGTAGGAAAACAGCCAGGCGGTGCGTTCGGCGTTCATGTCCCGCTGGGCAAAGGCCTCGCGCAAGGCCGCCTTGCTGGGCAAGTGGAACATATTGCGGTTGGCGGAGGATTCATTGACGATGCGGGCTGTGCGTTCCAGCCGGTTGCGTTGATAAAGATCCAGGGCCTCGCTCACATCATCCTTCTGCGCCAGGGCGCGGGCAATGATGGCGCCGTCTTCGATGGCCATGGCGCCGCCCTGGGCCATATAGGGCAGGGAGGGGTGGGCCGCATCGCCCAACAAGGTGCTGCGTGCCGTGCGCCAATTCGCCACGGGCGGCCGATTGTTCATGGCCCAGCGGAAACACTGATCCTTGTCCGCATTATCGATGATCGCCTGAATGTTGTCATGCCAGCCGGCGAAATCCGCCTTCATTTCGGCCCAGGGCCGCCGTGCGGTCCAGCTCTCGTCGTCCCAGGTTTCGTACTCCACGCAGCCCACCATGTTGACCAGACCATCGCGGCGGATGGGATAGACGACGCCATGCTTGCCGGGACCGACACAGATGTTCACCGTATCAGGGCGGATAAGGGGTTCGAGCCGTTCAGCCGGCACGAGGATGCGCCAGGACTGATCGCCCGTGTAATGGACCGGCGTAAGACCGAGGGTTTTAGTTCGCACCATGGACTTGATGCCATCGGCGCCGATCAGGATATCACCGCGCGCCTCTCTGCCGTCCTGAAAATGAAGGGTGACGCCACCGCGGTCCTCGGAAAAATCCGTAGCGTTGGCATTCAAGGTGACCGCATCCGCGCTCAACGTACGCACCGCGCCGATTAGGGCGTCCAGCAGGTCAGCCCGATGTACCGATAGGTACGGTACGCCGTGGCGGTCTACATAACCATCCCCCAGGGGTATCTCCTGCAGCACTTCGCCAGTGTCGAACATCTTGAACTGATAGCTGGTTGGGCGCACGCCGGCCTGTTCGAGTTTCTCCACCAGTCCCAAATGACGCAGCACCCGCATGGGATTGGCGCTCAACTGGATACCGGCGCCAACTTCGCCAAGATGCGGGGCTTGTTCAAAAACATTTACATGAAAGCCCGCCCGCAAAAGGCAGGCGGCGGCAGTCATGCCGCCGATGCCGCCGCCGACGATAAGGACTTTCTTCATTATTTTACGATCTGGCTATGGTGAGGCGCTATCCGGTGTGACAGCCTAGGCCAGTCGCGGCAGGGCAGCAAGTTTGCGGTATTTATCTTGATCCGGCCCTTGCGCCAGGTCCGATGACTGCCCATCTTGCGCCTATGAACATGGATAAAATACTTAGTCGTCTGCCCATCAAAGCGCTGCGTAACCGGATACCCTTGGTGCCGGTGGTGCAATTGTATGGCGTTATCGCGGCGCAGGGCTCGCCCCTTCGCCCGGCGGTCAACCTGTCGACATTGGCGGAACCGTTGGAGCGCGCCTTCGCCATGAAGGGAGCCCGGGCGGTGGCCCTGGCAATCAATTCACCGGGTGGCTCGCCCGTGCAATCGGCCCTTGTGCATGACCGAATTCGCCTGTTGGCCGATGAGAAGAAGCTTCCCGTGTATGTCTTTTGCGAGGATGTTGCGGCATCTGGCGGCTATTGGATTGCCTGCGCGGGGGATGAAATCTATGCCGCCGAAACATCTATCATTGGCTCGATCGGGGTTGTTGCCGCGACTTTTGGTTTTGAAGGTGCGATGGAAAAACTGGGAGTGGAGCGCCGCCTTTATACTGCCGGCAATAAGAAAAGCCTGCTTGACCCCTTTTCGCCCGTAAAAGATGATGATCTGAAACGGCTAGACGCGCTACAGAAGGAAATCCACGACGCTTTTAAAAGGCATGTACGCACCCGCCGCGAGGGGCGTTTGAAAGCCGCCGAACGCAAGTTGTTCTCGGGAGAATTCTGGACCGGGGCCAAGGCAAAAGACCTGGGGCTAACAGATGGTATTGGCGATCTGAAGGCAGAGATGCGGAAGAAATTTGGCGACAAAGTCCGCCTGCCGGTAATTGGCGCGGACAAAAGCTGGCTACAACGACGCCTGGGCTTTGCCTCTCAACTTTCACCCCCGAACCTATCCAGTGATCTGTTGGCGACAGCCGAAGTACGGGCCCAATGGGCGCGGTACGGCCTGTGACGACTAAAGCGGCACGCAGGGACGGAAAATGCTGGACGAAAAACGGCGGCCCGAAAGCCGCCGTTAGTCCGAAGGTCGGTGCCGGCGACTAAGCTGCCGCCCGACGCCGCACCAAATTATCAAAGTCTTCAATCAGTTGTGCGGTGATTGCGCCCGGTTTGAAGCGATAATCGTCGATCACACCAACCGGGGTGACTTCCGCCGCCGTGCCGGTCAGCAGGCATTCCGTGGCCTGGGCCATTTCCTCGGGCATGATCACCCGTTCGACGACCTCGATGCCACGGGCCTTGGCCAGATCAATAACCGTGCGCCGGGTGATGCCATCGAGAAAACAATCCGGGATCGGTGTATGCAATTTGCCATCTATGACAAAAAAAATGTTCGCGCCGGTGCTTTCCGCCACCTGTCCCCGCCAATCCAACATCAGCGCATCGTCGTATCCTTCTACCTCCGCGGCGTGCTTTGATAGGGTGCAGATCATGTAAAGGCCGGCGGCCTTGGCATGTACGGGTGCGGTGCGGGGATCGGGTCGGCGCCAGCTGGACATTTTTAACTTGATGCCGACGGTCCGTGCTTCGGGATTAAAATAGGATGGCCATTGCCAGACCGCGATAGCCAGATTGATACGGTTGGTTTGGGCGGAAACCCCCATCATTTCCGAGCCGCGCCAAGCCACGGGCCGGACATAGCCATCGGTGATGTTGTTCTTCAACACGGTTTCCCGGCAGGCGGCATTGATCTGATCGGCATTGTAGGGAATTTGGAAATCCAGTAGGTGGGCAGACTTCAACAAACGTTCCGTGTGCGCTTCCAGCTTGAATATTTCTCCTTCATAGACCCGCTCGCCCTCGAATACAGAGGAGGCATAGTGCAATCCATGGGTCAGCACATGGACCTGGGCCTTTTCCCACGGGATCATTTCGCCGTTGTACCAGATGTTACCGTCCAATTTATCGTATGATATTGTTGCCACGATGGATGCCTCCGTGAAGAATTATTGCGTATTAGATGGCGTAAACGTAACATCTTTAAAATATATGTCAATAGTGCTGACCAAAAAATGTCAGCATCGTTGACGCATTTCATATATAATCTGGCCATGTCTAATATTTCCACCAAAACTGGACCCGATGCCATTGAAGGTGTCGAATTCAATGTGAGCAGCAATAACAATCACGATGGTGATGCCGAAATACCGTTCCTGAACGATAAGGAGCTGATCCAGGGTATAGAAATGCTATTCTACGCCTATCGGGACTTCACGTCTGATCCAGATGATATTCTAAGAATTCATGGTTTTGGCCGCGCCCATCATCGCGTGGTGCATTTTGTCGGCCGCAATCCCGGCATGTCCGTGGCGGAGTTGCTGGCCATTCTGAAGGTGACCAAACAGAGCTTGAGCCGAGTTTTAAGTCAATTGGTGACGGAGCAGTTCGTGCGGCAGGAAACGGGCAGCCGGGACCGGCGCCAGCGCCTGCTATACCTGACCGGGAAGGGTGAAGCCCTATTCGCGGCGCTGTCGGGTCCGCAAAAAGACCGCGTGGCGAAGGCCTATCGTGAAGCGGGTGCAGAGGCCGTGGCCGGTTATCGAAAGGTGTTGGCGGGTCTGCTGAACGGCGAGGAACGGGCGGCGGTCTTGAAAGCGGTGGAGCGTTCCTAGTGGTGGCGCGGTCGTAGAGGCAATCGGATGAGCGATGATGCCATCCATATCTTGGTTGTCGATGACGATGATCGGCTGCGGGATCTTTTGCGGCGCTATCTCAGTGAATGCGGTTTCCGCGTTTCCACGGCGAACAGCGCGGCGGAAGCAAGGGTTGCCTTGTCGGGCCTGCGCTTTGATCTGCTGGTGCTGGACCTGATGATGCCGGGGGAAAGCGGACTGGATTTGACCAAGGATATCCGCCGTACCAACAACCTGCCCATTCTGTTGCTCACCGCCATGAGCGAGGCGGACGATCGCATTGCCGGCCTGGAGGTTGGTGCCGATGACTATCTGGCAAAGCCATTCGAACCTCGGGAGTTGGTCTTGCGGATCGAGGCGATCCTGCGCCGGGGAGGGCCCAGGGCGAAGGACGTGACGGCGGTTTCCTTTGGCGCCTGCCGTTTTGACATAGAACGGGGCGAACTATTGCGTGACGGCGCCGTGGTTCGCTTGACATCCAGCGAGACGGAAATGTTGCGCCTGTTTACCCGTAGTCCCGGCCTTACCATTGGTCGGGCCGCGCTGTTGGCGCAAGCGGATGCGGGCAATATCCGCGCCGTCGATGTGCAGATCACCCGTTTGCGCCGCAAAATCGAAGATGACCCGAAGGAGCCGCGTCATTTATGTACGGTGTGGGGGCAGGGCTATGTGTTCTGGTTGGATTGACGGCGCTACCATAAAGAAATGCTGAAGCTATTTTTGCCAAAAAGCCTGTTTGTGCGCGCCATAATTATCGTGGTCGCGCCGGTGGTGTTGTTGCAGCTTGTCGCCGCGGGGGTGTTTTATGACCGTCATCTGGACACGGTCACCCGGCGTCTTGCCCGCAGCGTCGCGGCGGATATTGGCTTTGTCGCCGCCGCGTTGACCCGTGAGAAAGATGACTTGGCGCGACTGCACATTCTGCAATCGGCCAATTTGCGCTTAAATTTGGCCTTCTCATTGATTCCCGGCGAGAAACTGAAGGCGGGGCCCTTACCACGACCATACTCACCGTTAGAGAACCTATTGATCCGCACCATCGACGAGGGGATGGAATTGGCCTTCAACATCGAGAACCGGACGACGGAAAAACACTATTTGATCAAGGTCGCCTTCGAAGGCGGTGTGCTGCAGGTGTTGGTACCGCGCAACCGGCTTGCCTCGGGCACTTTGCTTGTCTTGATCTTGTGGATTGTCGGTTCGTCTTTATTGCTGCTTGCAATCGCCATCATGTTTCTACGCAACCAGGTGCGCCCCATTCTGCGTCTTGCGGATGCCGCCGATCGTTTCGGCCAAGGCCAGGATGTGGCAGATTTCAGGCCTTCGGGCGCAGTGGAGGTGCGGCGCGCCGGTGATGCCTTTTTGCGCATGCGCGACCGGCTAGATCGCCATATTCGCCAACGCACGGAGATGCTGGCTGGCGTCAGTCATGATCTACGTACGCCCCTGACCCGGTTAAAGCTGGAATTGGCTATGCTGCGCGATATCCCGGCGGCGGCTGAAATGCAGGGTGATGTGGACGAGATGGAGGACATGATCGAAGGCTACCTAGCCTTCGCCCGCGGCGCGGTTGGTGAACAAACGGTGGAAACTGATGTGAATGCCCTTTTGGATGAAGCGGTAGGGGATGCCAGGCGCCATGGGGGGGCGGTGGAATTTACTGCCAGCGGCGATCTAAGAGGGCTCTTGCGGCCAATGAGTCTAAGGCGCTGCCTGGACAATCTGCTGGGCAATGCGCAGCGGTATGCCAAACATTGTTCCCTGGCGGCGCGCCGGGATGGCGATACGATTGAAATCATCGTTGATGACGATGGGCCAGGCGTTCCCGAAGCCGAACGTGAAGCCGTTTTCAGACCCTTCTATCGACTGGAAAATTCCCGCAATCAGGGGACCGGCGGGGTTGGTCTGGGTTTAGCTATCGCCCGGGATACCGTGCGGAATCAGGGCGGTGACGTGATGTTGGACACAGCGCCCCAGGGTGGTCTCCGCGCCATTATCCGACTGCCGGCCTGAACAAGGAGGGGGCCGAATGGCCATTATTTTTCGGGTATTAGTCCGCGCGGGCTAAAGCGGAGTACGAGCAGCAGAATTAGCCCCATGGTCATCAGGCGCATATGGGCGGCGCTATTCAACAAATGCCGGCGCAACCCGCTGTCCTCCGCCAGACCGGCGGTAAACAAATCCATCAGCCACAAACCGATGGGTTCAGCCTCGATCCAAAAGAACCAGATCACGAAGCCGCCCAGGACGGCTCCCCAATTGTTGCCTGACCCGCCGACGATGACCATCACCCAGATAACGAAAGTAAAGCGAAGTGGCTGGTAGGAGGCGGGGGTAAACTGCCCGTCCAAAGTGGTGAGCATGGCGCCGGCGATACCGACCACGGCTGAGCCGAGAACAAACACCTGAAGATGTCGGCCCGTGACGTTTTTGCCCATGGCCGAGGCTGCGAGCTCGTTATCGCGGATCGCCCGCATCATCCGGCCCCATGGCGAATTCAAGGCCCTCTGGGACAGCCAGAGCAGCACCAGCAAGACCGTGGCGAAGAGGCCCGCATAGTTTAATTTGACGAATATGGAGGAGAACTCCACTGGCGATGCGCCCATGCGGGCGGCCCAATCCTGGAACCATAGGGCTTGTTGAAGGTCAACTTCGTAGGGAACGGGGCGGGGCAGACCGCTGACATTTTTTACACCCCGCGTGAGCCAATCCTCATTCTTAAGAATGGCGATAATGATCTCGGATATTCCTAGCGTCGCGATGGCGAGATAGTCTGACCTAAGGCCTAAGGCAATTTTCCCGATAACCCAGGCCACGGCAGCGGCGAGCAACCCTCCGGCAATCCATGAGAACAGTATCGGCAGTCCGAGGCCGCCTAAATATCCTGTTTTGGCGGGTTCCACGGCTTCAATGGCTTCAATGGCGGGATCAAAATAGTGTCGCGCCAGAAAGTAACCGGGCACGATGATCAAAGAGAGGACTAGTTTTCGACGCAGCCCGGCAGCCATCCGTTTGCTGACTAAAACCGCCCCCAAAATGACTACCAGAGAGATTGCCAGGGCGATAACGATGCCGCTGCCGCCCGCTTGCCAGGCCGCTGTAACCGGCGCAGCGGAAATTAAAACACCGGTGACCCCACCCAGCGCCGCGAATCCCATAATCCCCACATTGAACAGTCCGGCATAACCCCATTGAATGTTGACGCCAAGAGACATCACAGCCGAGATCAGGCAGAGGTTTAGGATTGCCAAGGCCAGGGACCAGCTTTGCATCAGACCGACTGCGGCCAAAGCCAGGAACATCCCCAAGAACATGGCGATGGCGCGTAGGTTCCCATCAATAGGGCCCCTATGGCCGGTCAGTATCATACGGCCTTGCCTCCAAATATGCCGGTCGGCCGCAATAGCAATACCAACACCAAAATCACGAAAGAGACCGCAAACTTGTAGTCCGTGGATAATAATTGCACCAATCCTTGCGGCGCCCAATCGCCGGGCAGGGCATAGGCAAGGAATTTTTTGTAGGCGTAAGTAACCGTGACTTCTGAAAAAGCGATCATAAAACCGCCAGCGATAGCGCCCAGTGGGTTGCCCAGGCCGCCAACAATAGCGGAGGCAAAGATCGGCAACAAAAGCTGGAAATAGGTGAATGGTTTGAAGCTTTTATCCAGTCCATAAAGGACGCCTGCAATGGTGGCCAGGGCGGCGGCGATAATCCATGTGATCATGACCACGCGTTCAGGATTGATTCCAGAGAGCAGGGCGAGATCTTCGTTATCGGAAAAGGCGCGCATGGACTTGCCGGCGCGGGAGCGTTTCAGAAACCAGAACAACGCTATCACCACGATGGCCGCTGTTACAACGGTCAAACCTTGCGAAGTTTTAATGGTGATGCCTTCGTTGAAATGGGTCAGGCGCTTGAATTCACGCGCCTTCATGATGAAGCGTTCGCCGTCGGCAAAACGTTGATCATCCGGGCCTATAATGAAACGCACCAAACCGTTGAGTACGAACATTACTCCGATGGAGGCAATCAGGAACACCACAGGTGCTGCTTTTTCTCGGCGATAGAAACGATAGACCCAGCGGTCAGCGGCGAGGCAAACCAGGATGGTGCAGATGATGCCAAACGGCAAAGCCAAAAGGGCGGTCGGAAATGGCGAAATCGAAACGCCCCAGGACTGTAATGCCCAGGTCAGAAGTACGGTGGCCATGGTACCAAAGGCCATAGTGTCGCCATGGGCAAAATTGGAAAACCGTAAGATGCCATAGACCAAAGTGACGCCCAGGGCGCCAATGGCCAATTGGCTCCCGTATGCGATGCCGGGTACGATGACGAAATTGGACAGCAGGATGAGAGCGTTCAGGATGCCGTCCATTGCGCTAGCCGCCCAAAAACGCCTTGCGAACTTCCGGATTGGCCATCAGCGCCGCGCCGGTATCGGTATACCGGTTTCGTCCTTGCACCAGAACATAACCCTTGTCCGCAATACGCAAGGCTTGGCGGGCGTTTTGTTCGACCATCAGAATGGCGATGCCGCTTTTGGCGACTTCGATAATACGATCGAACAATTCGTTCATCACAATTGGTGACACCCCAGCCGTGGGTTCATCCAGCATCAACACCTTTGGTTTGGTCATAAGGGCCCGGCCCACCGCCACCTGCTGGCGTTGACCGCCGGAAAGTTCGCCCGCGGCTTGCCGGCGTTTTTCCTTCAGGATCGGGAAGAGGTCAAACACCTGACCCAAGGTATCGGTAAAATCGTCCCGGCGAATAAAGGCGCCCATCTCGAGGTTTTCCTCCACCGACATGGAGGTGAAGACATTATGGTTCTGCGGTACGAAGCTCATGCCTTTGGCGACGCGAGCCTGCGGCGTCAGTCCGGTGATATCTTTGCCGTCCAGGCGAACAGATCCTTCACGCAGATTGAGCATGCCAAAGACCGCCTTCATGGCGGTTGATTTGCCCGCACCATTTGGACCGACGATAACGGCAATTTCACCGCGCCCGACGCCAATATTGCAGTCATGCAGGATGTTCGCGCCGCCGTAGCCGCCGGTCAGATGCTCTCCGATCAAATAATCTTCCGCGCCATTCACCGGACCGGCTCCGGCTTGTTCTTCATGCCGGTACCCAGATAGGCTTCGATCACTTGGTCGTTGGCTTTCACCTCATCCGCGCTGCCTTGTGTCAGGACCGTGCCTTCCGCCATGACGATAACCGGATCGCAAAGGCGCGATATGAAATCCATGTCATGTTCGATCATGCAAAAGGTATAGCCGCGTTCCTGCTGCAGGCGCAGGATCGCATCACCTAGGGTTCTGAGGAGGGTGCGATTGACGCCCGCGCCCACTTCGTCCAGAAAAACGATCTTGGCGTCCACCATCATGGTGCGGCCAAGTTCCAGGAGTTTTTTCTGGCCGCCCGATAGATTTCCCGCCAGTTCGTCTGCGACCTGGGCGATTTCGAGAAATTCTATCACCTCGTCGGCCTTGGCGCGAACCTGCTCTTCCTCCGCGCGCACCTGTCGGGGACGCAGCCAGTTGTCCATCAGGCTCTCGCCGGATTGATCACAGGGCACCATCATAAGATTTTCGCGAACCGTCAGCGTGCCGAATTCCTGGGCGATTTGAAAGGTGCGCAGCATGCCCCTGGCGCATAATTCGTGGGGCTTCAGTCCGGTTATGTTCCTGCCATCCAGATAGACCTTACCCGAGGTCGGCATGTAGACCCCGGCAATAACATTGAAAAGCGTGGTTTTACCGGCGCCGTTGGGGCCGATCAGACCGGTAATCCGGCCGCTTTCGATAGACAGGGATACGCCATCGACGGCGCGAATGCCGCCGAAATGCATATGTAAATTATCAATCTCGATCATGAAATATAGAAAGCGTGGGAAACGGTTTGGAGCACCTGGCCAAACCGTCTCCCATACATCAGGTTATGAAAATATATGTCGAATTAGCGGAACCGCGCGGTGGTGTTCTTGCCTCCGGACACGAGGATCTCGCGGTAATTGCCGGCGCTTTCACCAGACCCGATTAGTTCGACCGCCGAGGCGCCCACATAATCGATCTCGCCGCCCTCGGCCAGGATCTTCAGGCCCTTGGCCAGTTCGCCCGGATAGATCTTTGTTCCCGGTGCATTGGCAACGCTCATGATCTTATCCTTGAGCATCTTACTCTTACTGGAGCCCGCAGCCTGCATTGCCAACAAGATCAAGGCCGCTGCGTCATAGGATTCCGAGGCGAACGGGCCGGCCTTGAAACCGGCCGCCTTCGCCATTTCGGCGAACTTCGCGGCGCCGGGGCTATCGGTGCCCGGAACGGTGCCGAAGGAGCCATTAAGATCCGCACCGATGGCCATTGGCAGGCTGTCGCCAATCATGCCGTCGGGCAGGACGAATTTTTCAAATGCACCGGCATCAAGAGCGGCCTGAATAATACCTTTACCGCCCTGGTCCAGATAACCGGCAACGATTAAAACCTGACCGCCCGCAGCAGCCAGTGCGCCAACTTCCGCCGAATAATCTGCTTTACCGTCTTCATGTGCGGCGGAAATTGTGATCTTGCCGCCAGATTTTTCGAAGTTGGTTTTGATGCTGTCGGCCAGACCCTTGCCATAGTCGTTATTGGTATAGGTCAGCGCCGCGGACTTGATACCTTTGTCCTTCAAAACGGCGGTAAGAACTTGTCCTTGTCGCGCATCCGACGGGGCGGTGCGGAAAAACAGACCGTCGTCATTGATGCTGGAAAGCGCTGGCGAAGTCGCTGATGGCGATACCATCACAATGCCATTGGCCAAGGCTACGTTTTGCAGCATCGCAGTCGTCACACCAGAACAATCGCCGCCAACGATGGCGTTGATATTGTCGGAGGTGACCAGACGTTCAGTGGCTGCCGTGGCGGCGGCGGAATCGGTGCAAGTGGTGTCGCCACGCACCGAAATGACTTTGCTGCCGCCCAGTAGCGCACCGCTCATGCTGACTTCCTTGATGGCCAACTCGGCGCCCGCGGCCATATCAGGCGTGAGGGATTCGATTGGACCCGTATATCCCAAAATGACACCCAACTTGATGGTTTCGGCATTGACCGCCGTACTTATAAGCACGGCGATGGCCGATGCAACGAGTAGCTTTTTCATTATCTTTCTCCCTATGGTAAACGTTAGAGGCCGAACCGGCCGCAGCCTAGGCCAGGCCAGTCTAGTTATGTTCTTGTCTTTCGTCATTTCTAATCGAAAATGCGCATCAATAGAAACACTTAAGATAGCTGAAAATCTTCGCCGGTTCCTTTTTGTTCTAGTTGTTGAACTAACTTTGCGGCACGAAAGTGCCGGTGTCGAAATTCCATATTTCCAGCACACCGTCGAAGATATTTAGATACCAGCCGTGCAGCCTCAAATCGCCCGCGGCCATTGCCTCGCGGACGAATGGAAAGGTAGTCAGGTTTTCAAGTGACAGGCACACCGATTGCCGTTCCGAGGCGGCCAGCAAGGCGTCGCCCTCGAGCCCTGGATCGGCCGCCAAGGCGCGTTCCAGCGCCTTGTGCAGCAGATCGGTCCAGGCCGATACGAACTTGCCACCGACATTGCGGCCTTCCTGCTTGCGGACCATCGCCGCGACGCCACCGCAATGGGCGTGACCGATGACGATGATATGGTCAACGGACAGCCCCGTGACGGCGAATTCAAGGGCGGCGCTGGTGCCATGATATTGGCCATCCTCCTCATAGGGCGGCACCAGGGCGGCAACGTTTCGTATGGCGAAAATGTCACCTGGTTTGGTCTGAAAAACGATGGCTGGATCAACCCGCGAATCCGAACATGCCACGACCGCAAAACGCGGGTTCTGACCTTGGCTAAGCAGGTTTTGGTAAAGGTCCGGGGCCTTATCAAAATACATACTGCGAAATTCTTGAAAGCCATTCAGCAGGGCTTCTATTCCGGTCATGTCGACTTCCCGTCCGTTGATCAGCGTATTTTCAAGATTGGCCGAATGCCCGCCAGTCCGGTCCAACCACCCCATCGGCGAGATTATTGGCCAGGATTTGATGCTAGCATCAACCCCGATCGTGCCATGCAGTGTCTCATAGGGGTTCGGCCAGCGCCGGTAGTTCATAGCGGTAAGTCGGTTCGTCAGCCACTCTTTTACCGAGCTCGCGGGCGAAACGGTGTCCGCTCCACGTCGCCGCCGCGATGGTGCCCGGTGCCAACGCATCGCCAATTCGCACAACATGCCGGATGCCAGCGGCCGCCATTGCGTCTTGATCCCTTGCAAGGGCCTTATAGAGCACATCGTCCGGGTCCTGCCCGGTTACGAGAACGGCGCTGGCACAGGCCAGCCTGCGGGTGCGTCCAGTGTGGACGCAAGTCGCCTCTGCCTCGTGCTTGCCAAGACCAGACAGCCTGTGCGAACCAAGAATTTCGATACCTGCCTCAAGCAGTCTCTTCTGAATACGGTCGAGCTCCAACGTGTAGACCGTCCAGGCGGAAGCTTCCGCCATCGGGGTAATCAGCGTCACCTCGTGCCCGTCTGCGCTCAGTTTTTCGGCGATTACCCCACCCATATAATAATGGTCATCATCGAACACGACGACAGGCCCGGTGATTGATACCCCTGCCATTACATCGTCTGGCGTGAAGATGTTGCCGTCACCAAGGCCGGGAACAGGATCTGCATGGGTACGCCCCGTGCCATCGCGACGCCAGGTGCAGCCTGTCGCCACAGCGATCAGCGTGCATTGGCTTTCCAGCACGCTGTCCGCCGTCATGGCGCTGTCGAGATAGACTCCGACATTAGCCAATTGATTTAGCTGGCCGGCGCGATAGTCGCGTACCCGTCCCCAGGCCGAAAGCCCGGGTAACCGGCATTCTCGCGCAACCCGGCCGCCAAGTTCGGTGCCAGCTTCTGCCAGCATCACATCATAGCCGCGCCGTCCCAGGGACATCGCCGCTTCCAAGCCCGCGGGACCCGCACCGACGATCAAGACTGTATCGTCGGTGTCCTTTGCCGCGATCCGTTCGGGATGCCAGCCACGCCGCCATTCCTCTCCCATGGTTGGATTCTGGGTACAGCGAATCGGCGCGGAAAGCATGTCACTGGCGACACAAATATTGCAGCCAATGCATTCGCGGATATCATCGAATCTGCCTTCCTCGATCTTTTTCGGCAAAAACGGGTCCGCGATGGACGGTCGCGCCGCGCCGATCATGTCCAGCACACCTTTTTTGATCAACGAGACCATGCGGTCGGGCGAGGTATAGCGCCCTACGCCCACCACCGGTTTCGAGGTATGCTGTTTGACGAAAGATATATATGGCTCTTGATAGCCTTCCTCGGAAAATCGCGAGGTTTGCGAGTCGTTATGCCACTCGCTGACATTGACATCCCACAGATCCGGCAGCTCACCAAGCAGGTCGAGAACCTGGCGTCCCTCACGATCCGAGGCGATGCCGGCTTTGCCCAACAATTCGTCCACCGCTATGCGCACCGCAATGCCGCAGCTATCGCCAACCTCGTCCTTGGTGTCCTCGATAATCTCGCGCAGAAGGCGTGCCCGGTTCTCTAACGATCCGCCATAGGCATCAGCGCGGCGGTTGGTCCGCGGCGAAAGAAAATGCATGGCCAGCGAGAGGCCATGGCCGGCATAGACAACAATGATGTCAAAGCCGGCCTGCTTGGCCCGGCGTACCGCCGCACGATGCCAGCGCCGGTAGTCTGCAATGTCCGTCCCGTCCATTTCACGCGCATGGGCGGGCAGGATGCCATGGACCGGGGTGGCGCTGGGCGCCAGGGGCACCTCGCGCGAGGTGAAGTTGTAAGCATGATAGCCCATATGGGTAAGCTCGATACCCGCAAGACTATCATGTTTGTGGACCTGTGCGGTCATGCGCGCAAGGGCAGGAATGTCCCGGTCATCCCATAGGCGAATTTCCCGCGTCGTTTCGCTGGTGGGGTGGATATCGCATTGTTCGGTACATACCACGGCCCAGCCGCCTTCGGCCTTGACGCCCCGCATCACCGCCATTGCCGTGGGATGGGTGCGGCCCATGCCGTTGCAATGGGGTGCCTGATAGAAACGGTTGCGTGCCGTTACAGGCCCAATCTTTACCGGTTCGAACAAGATATCGTATCGGGGATCGCGTGCCATATTCCTATCCTCGCCGTCAGACAGTTGAGCCGTCACGATAAGACCTTTGGGCGCACTGTCGAACATTTTTCGACGGCTATAGCTGATTTGCGCCCAATCCCGATCATTCAACGGCATCCCGCCAAGGTCATATTCATTGCTCCCCCTTCATTCAGACTGGTACTGTGGAATTTGCTTGGGCGGCTGTCGGGAAAAAGCAGGCCGGAAGGGAAACACCCATGGTATCGGCGGAAGACATCATCGGAACCTGGCTATTGATTGATCGCGGTGCGAGCGCCGACCAACAAGCCGCGCTTTTGGAGCGGTACGGCGAAGACTCGCAAGGGGTCGTAATTCTATCACCCGAGGGCTGGCTCTGTGCCGCCCTAGGCCGCGGAGACCGCGCCCGTCTGCCGGGAGACCCCGACTGGCACGCCGATGCGCCTGATGCGGCGCGCCTTGCCGCGTTCGATAGTTACGTCTCCTATGCCGGCACCTGGCGAATTGAGGATGGGCGTCTCATCACCAAGGTTGTATTCGCCCTCAATCCGAGTTGGGTCGGTGGTGAACAGGTGCGCGATGTCGAGTTGCGGGCCGATGGAACCATGCGGCTTATTGTTACCCGCACCTGGCCCAATGGCGAAGACGTTAGCGTTTGGGTCGATTGGCGGCGGGCCGACTAGCGGGAAGCGCAATACAGTTTAGAAGAGGCGGCCGCCATTGCGGACTCGACGGTTGGGTTCGACCAGAACCACGGCGCCCTGGTCGTCTGGAAAACCCAGGACCAGTATTTCGGACATAAAGCTACCGATCTGTTTGCCGGGAAAATTGATCACGGCAGCCACTTGTTTGCCGACCAGTTCTTCGATTGTGTAATGTACGGTCACCTGGGCCGAGGTTTTGCGTTCGCCAATTTCGGGGCCAAGATCCACATATAACTTGTACGAGGGATTGCGCGCCTCTGGGTATGCCTCGGCCCTGACGATCGTGCCAACCCGGACATCCACTTTTAGGAAATCGTCAAAGCTGATCTCACTCATTGTGCTGCGGCGTCCGGAGCCTCAGGCTCATTTGCAGATCGGCCAAAGCCACCCGGACCGCGCCGCAAGGATCCTAAAATGCTGTCGACGCGGCCCAGGGCCTTGTCCAAAGCAGCCATGGTCTGGGACAGATCCTCGCCGTCATCCTGGAGCCAGACCCGCAGTACGCTGAGATAAATCAGGCCAAGGCCCTTTAGTTGCAATGGTCCCAATAGACCCCAGGGCTGTATGCGGGCCGCCTCCAACATCCATTGCAAGGATCGGCGTCCGGGGCCGGCCGCCAGACAAGCCACCGCGGCTGGATCGCGGCGCAGGTCAAGAGCCACGGCGGCTATACCCTCACGATAGGGGGCGAGTGCGTCCAAACGGCGCATGATCACATCGAACAGGCGGTCGCGCACGGGCTCGGCCGCCATATCAGGACTGCTACCCCGTATGACTTGTTCGTCGGTCAACCGTATCAAGCCGGCCAGGATCGCTGTCTTGGAGCCAAAGAGTTGGCGCAGATCGGCCAGGTTCATTCCTGCTTGGTCGGCGATATCGGCCATGGTGGTATCCCGCCAACCTTGCACCGCCGCCAAAGCCATGGCCGCTTTCACCACCTTGACAGCGGGGCTATCCGCCACCGCCTTGCGGGCGCGGCCCTTTTTAGCCGATTTCATCTCCGCCATGTCCGATACCTTTCGCCGCCGGCATATTACCGGGCTTGGTTGAGCTGCCGCAAGACACTTCAGATACGACTATCATTATAACAGAATAGGACCGCCGCTGGCCGCTGGGCCCAATTCAATAGAGGTTGGCATAACCAGCACGCTTGACCCCGCAAGACCGGCGCTGAATTAAACTGGCATCAAGTCAGGCCGGTTTAGAACTGAACCAAAATTTCCGCCCGGGCGCCGGAACCATTGTCCCGGCCTTCAAGATAGGAGACGAAGCCATCGAGTTGCAATTGCACGCGCTGACCAATGGCCTGTTGGAATTGCACCGTAAATGCCGCTGCATCGGTGCCCGCGCCGTCGTCTTTGAACAGATTCCGGGTGTTGTCTTTCAGGCCGGCGATTTCCAGCACGACGTTACGCCGGTGATTGTCCCAGAATGCCTGATAGCCCATGGCGAAGCCGGCAACCTGGGTGGCGGCGTTGTTCAGTTCGGACAGAAAATTGCCGAGGCTGGGAGACGCGAAGGAGATGCCCAGGGGCGCCAACGGACCGCCCAGAATCGGCTCCCGGCTGACTTGGGTGTAGCGGTCAAAGCCATAAAACGGGTTAATATAAACCACGTCATCGGAACTGTGGGGGGTCCACGAGATTTCGGCGGAGACCAGGACCCCGTCAGCCAGCTGCGCGGTATCGGCATCTTCGGCGAACGAGGCATTGATGCGGTATGTGGTGTTGAAACTGGCTGACCGGGACCAGGGTGTCCAGGCGCGTTGGGCGGCAGAGAGGCCGACCCATATACCATCGCCGCCCGTGGGGTCGCCGCCGTCATCATCCACCGCGACGAAATCCAGGCCCCATGTGGTCGTCGGATCATCCGCCTGCAAGAACAAGCCATATAAACCACCCGGCTGGTTTAACCGTTCCCGGGTCGCCGGCGTGCCGCGATCGATGGAGGCCCAGGCATACAAACCCGTTACGCGGATGTTGGAAAAGCCGGGCGCGTGTAAATTATTACGCACGACGCCAACGGCATCCAAGACGTCGTTGATCATGATTCCTTCTTGAAAGGTGATCTGCTGCCGGCCTACGGAAAAGCCGTAGTCAATCAACTTGTTGCCATTGGGGTCAAGGGATGGGAACAGCGATCCAAAATCACCTTCACAAAAGGCAGTGCGCAGGAATACGCCGGCCTCCGAACGACCGCCTTCCTCGCCGCGATTTGATTCCCAGCTATAGCGGGTGAAGTTGGTGGAGCGGTTTTTATCAAGGGGCGACACGCCAACGATGCATTTGTCGGTTGTGGTCAATTGCAGGTTCGCAAACAAGTCCAGGCGGGTTGCCAGTTCGGTGTTTCGACCCGGCGTTCCTACGGACTCATAAGTCTGTATCGCGGTTCGCCAGGTCCCGAAACCCCACAAGCAGGGCGTAAACACGGCACCGGTTGCCACTTTTATGCCTTGGGGAATATTGCCGTTGCCAAGAAATTTGCAGCCCATTTCGATGGGCAACTCCGGCCGCTCGGGCGGGATGACATAGGGCAGCGGCTTGTCCGACAGCCGTGGCACCGGCGTGGTTTCGCCCAGTGGGTAAAATATACTGTTGGCCCGAACATCGGCCGCCCCGCCAAAGGCCACAAAAACAACCGAGGTTACCACTGCCGTCAGGAACAAGGGCAGCGCGGTTTTGCCAATCCAGCCATTCCGTTTTTGTCGCGTCGTCATCATCGGTGCCATCTTAAACTCGCCTCTCCGATTCGCCGGTCTTCAACACGCGTTTTTGCCGCCGTACGTCTTTGTTACCGCCGCCACACGGTCGCCGCACTTTGGCGGCTGACCGCAGGATTTCGTCGTGCTACTTATTTCACGTCAATGGTCAGATTTTCTTCGTAGAGAACTTCACGGCCCGCAACCACCGCGTCGCCAGCGGCGCGGGGGCTGATGCCGTAGTCGAAACCAACGACCTGAATGGCGCTGATCAGGTTGATGGGGAACATCTGCGCCAGCAGTTCAAGCTTGGCGTTGTAGGGCCCTTTGCCCGTTAGCTCATCGCCGTCGATCTGGAACTTCGCAATCCGGTGGCCCAGGGCCTCGATGCCTTTGCGGTGATTTCTTAAGACCGTGGGTTCACCGGTCAGGATGAGGGATGACCGGGTTGGCCGCAGGAAGGGCAAAGAGGTTGTCGAATAGGGTATGGTCACCGCCCGCTCTCGCTCGCCACCGCGGATATTTCGCACCAGGAAGCGGGATTGCAGGTTAAACAACTGGGTATCCAGGGGCAGTTCACCTGCGTGCACAAAGGCCGATTCGTTGTCTCGAACATCGCCGTTGGGATCCGTATCGCCAGACTGAAAGACCACCTTGCCATCCCCGTCCACCACCGTGACGCGTAGCCAGACCAGGCGCTCGCCGGAAAATCCGGTTGGGGTGTTGTGCCCCTCGGTAATGTTTGAAACCTTGGCCTGTATTTCGATGCCACCGCGGTCTGCCCGCGTTGTCTTCACATCACTCAAAAGATAACCGTTCCGCAGAACTTCCAGACGTTTTTCCCGGACCAACGCCAGCCGCTTGAATTGTATGTTCAGGATTTCCCTTGCGTCGTAACGGGCATCCACGGAATCCCATGCTTTGGGAAATTGATAGTTCTCGGGCACGTCATCTTCGAATTTGTCCGTGCCCCAGCCGGCTGCGACATCAAAGGTCAACCAGTTCGCCAGAGTGGCCAGTTGTTGCGCCTCGGCGTTGTGCGGAAAGATACCCGGATGCACCAGCGAATAGTCAGGGCCGGCCATGATATGATTGGTTAGCTTGCGGGACTTGGTTGGCACCCCGCCGACAACGGCCGCAGGTCCCTCATGATACCCCGAAACGATGCCCTGAACCTTGCCCATGTGGCAGTCCTGGCATGAGATACCTTTGGCGGCAGCTGGCGACGCCCGGTATTCGCTGAACGCTTCTTCCAGGCGGAAGCCGTTCAACAGGGTCACGTCGTGGCAGGTGCCGCAGAATGTGGAGGTTGATATTTCCTTGAATTCGATGGCTTCCGTATGAATTTTGCGGCCCGGCTCGTCCGCCTTCGTGACAACCCGGTATTCCTGGCGGTTGTCCAACACGCGCTTCAGTTCTTCGTTGCCCTTCGGACCATAGACTGGCTGCAACAAATCGCCCTCGACCAAGGCAATACGGCCGCTGGCTTTGTTGTAGATATTTGCGACCCGGTGACAAACGATACAGGTGATGCCCTCGCGCGATGTCGGATGCCGCTCCAGATTGGAAATCTGCGTCGGCTCCTCCATGTTCATGCCGACCTGATTATGGCAGCGAATGCAAAAATCACCATTGGTGCCGTTCACCTGTAAATTGATGAAATTCTGCAGCGCCATATAGGCAGGACTAAGCTGGGCATAGGAATGCTGCGAGACCGCCCATTCTTCAAAATGCCGGGGATGACAGGTGCCGCAGGTGGTCGCGGACGGATAGCGGCTCTCCGCAAACAGCAAGGCATGTTCCTTGCCGACTTTGCTCAAGGATCCTGTGCCTGCGGCTTTCTCGCCGCCGCTGTCGTTCTTCAACAGATCCTTGTCGTCATTGTCATCTTTTTCCAACAAGTCCTTGCCGTCTTTGTCGTCATCGTCTTTGTCCAACAGCTCGTCGTCGTCCTTCTTGGCTTGGGCCAAAAGCAAAGGATGGGCGGTCGAGGTTGCGGCGGACCGTGGTGCGGAGATCCTCGGCGCGATGCCGGTTTGCGAGATGGCCGCGGATAACGTGGATTTGGTATGTGTCGGCGCATCGACCGCCGGCTTGGCTGCGGCCGAGCCGGCGAGCATTGGCGCCAGAACAAGCCCAGTCAAAAGGATACTAAAGGCCGTGACCACCGCGCCGGTATCGGATCGCTTGCCGTACCAATTGATTTTCTGCGTCATGGCTATCCGTCCCATCGCTGTCCGCCCAATTGACCTGTCAGTTCGACGCTCTCTTCAACTGTTAGATTCGCCTGGTCGTTGTATCCAGCGCCAGATGGTTCTGACCCTCGCGCTCACTATGCTAGATAAAGCGCCAGAACTGTTTCCCAACTTTCAAATTAAGCCAAATCCCCCACAAGCTCTCGCTGCATGCTTATCGTATCCAAATTGCTTGGTCATTGAAATAGTTTTGCTGCCGCAGCCGGCGGAACCTAGACCATGGGAATTTGGCACAGTACAGAAAGCCATTTGATCAGAAGCCCATTTGAATAAATTTGCCGTCCCACAATGATAATAAAACAGCGCTATCAGCGCGGGTTGGTATAGGCGCTGGAAGGGCCTGTTTTGTATTGCTGCCAGCGCATGGGCAGATTAAAGACTATCGTCGCCGCGCCCTTGCCGGACTATGCTGCCGGAGAACTTTGATCGCTTCAGATAAGGTGCCCATCATGCAAATACCAGCCGACCGCCTAACCAATCTTGCCGAAGCCATCTTCCAGCGAGGGGGCGCGGACGATGGGTCGGCGGCTCAGGTAGCGGACAAGTTGGTTGAGGCAAATCTGTTCGGGCATGACAGTCACGGCATTGGCATGGTGCCCGCCTATGTCTTGGGCATTCAACAGGGGGAACTGAAACCGCGCAATGAGCTATCCATCGAACAGGATCATGGCGCGTTCCTATTGCTGGACGGCAACGCGGGATTCGGCCAGGTGGTCGCGAAGGCGGCCATGGAGCTGGCTATTGCCAGAGCACGGGAAATGGGCGTCGCGGTGGTCGGATTGAAGAATTCATACCATATCGGCCGGGTCGGGGCCTGGGGAGAGATGTGCGCGGCGGCCGGCTTTATCTCGATCCATTACGTCAACGCTTTTTCGCCAAATTCCCTGGTGGCGCCTTTTGGCGGTTCCGATTCCCGTTTCACCACCAATCCTTATTGCACTGCCCTGCCGGCCAGCAAGGGCGCCGATCCAATCGTGTTGGATATGGCAACCAGCCGCGTCGCCATGGGCAAGGTCCGCGTTGCCCATAACCAGGGTGTGCAGATGTTGCCCGACGCCTTGATCGATCATGAAGGCAATCCGACCAACGATCCTGGCGTCATGTTTTCGGAACCCAAGGGCGCATTGCGATCCATGGGGTTGCATAAGGGCTATGGCCTGGCGGTGATTTGCGAGGCCCTCGCGGGCGCCTTCACGGGCGGCGGGGTATTTGGCCTGGATCATGTGGCGCCGGGTCGTATTATCAACAATATGCTAACCGTTTTGATTGACCCGGATGCCTTTGGCCACCGCCAGGCGTTTGATGCGGAAGTCGACAAATTTACCGCCTGGGTAAAGGCCTCACCGCCCGCGCCGGGGGTTGAACAGGTGATGGTGCCGGGAGATCCGGAGCGGAAATCAAAGGCCGAACGGCTGGCCAACGGCATACCCTTGGACGACACAACTTTTGCGGAACTATTGACTGCCGGCGCGGCGGTCGGCCTTGATCGGGGCGAGGCCCTGCGCATCATTGGCAATTGAATACAGGGGCCAGTCCGGCGGGAGCAACTCTGGCGACAGCATTGATTGCCGCAACAACAGATGATCGTCTGGGCGGCCAGACCGGGGACAAGTTGGGCGCCGTGCAAATTGCAGTGGAATTCTAAAGGCTATAAGCCGTCAGCTTGGCATTTTGAAAGATGGTTTGTAATTTGCTAGTGTAATTGGCTACGCTGGCTGCGAGCCTGAATAAAGGCGTGGCAAAACGGGGGGCATGGAACGATGATCGGGACGGAGGCGTTTCAAGTCATCGGCGGGTTGATTATTGCCGCCGCCTTCGCGCAGGTGGCCGTGCTGTTGTATGGTACGTGGCGTGGTGCGGCGCTGGCTCGCGTGCAACAGGGTTTGGCGAATGATTTATTACGCCGCCGGGTTGATGCCGAGACTTTGAGCCGCGACATGGAGCGGAAAATGACCACCGCTACCTGGTCGGGGGTGCGGAAATTTCGTATTCGCGACAAGGTCATTGAAGGCGGCGATATTTGTTCCTTCTACCTTGTGCCCCATGACGGCAAAGCGCTACCGCCGTTCTTGCCAGGCCAGTATTTGACCTTCAATTTACGCCTGCCTGAGCGCGAAAAACCACTCGTGCGTTGCTATTCGCTTTCGGACAGTCCGTTGCAGACAGATTATTACCGGGTCAGTATCAAACGTCAGGGGCCGCCGCCGAAACAACCCGATGCGCCGCCGGGACTGTCATCGACTTTTTTTCATGATCGTTTGCAGATTGGTGACATCGTTGATGTTAAGGCGCCGTCAGGTAATTTTTTCCTGGATTTGGCTAAGCATCGCCCGGTCGTATTGATCGGCGGCGGCGTTGGCCTGACCCCGATGATTTCCATGCTGAATGCGATTTGTGAAGCAGGCCCGCAGCGAGAGACCTGGTTCTTCTACGGCGTTCGCAATGGCGAAGAACATATCATGCGCGAACATTTGGACGCGCTGGAGGCCGAACACGAAAACGTTCATGTGCGGGTTTGTTACAGTGATCCCAAGGATGGCGAAGTAGAAGGTGAAGGATTTCACCATGGCTGCCGGGTCGGTGTCGATTTGTTCCAAAAGGTTTTGCCGTCGAACAATTACGAGTTCTATATCTGCGGCCCGCCCCCGATGATGGAATCCTTGACGGCAGACTTGCGGGAATGGGGCGTGCCGGATTCGGATGTATTCTTCGAGGCATTCGGTCCTGCCAGCGTGAAGAAAACGGCGCCGGCGCCGGACTCTGATGTGGCCGCGGCCACGGGGCAGATTGTGACATTCACCCGCTCAAACAAGACCATGACCTGGGATGGCCGCCATGGCTCGATCCTGGAGCTGGCGGAGGCCAATGGTGTTGAATTGGATTTCGGATGCCGGGCGGGTAGCTGTGGCACCTGTATCACGGCCGTGAAAAAGGGCGAGGTAAGCTATGTCGAGAAACCAGGTTCGTTACCCGAATCCGGTTCCTGTCTGGCATGTATTTCAGTGCCTAAATCGGATCTGGCCCTGGATGCCTGACGATTTACCGCTGACGGTTGAATCAACAGCGTCCAATGGGATTGGCGACAATCAAAAGGTGATAAACAAAATGCGGGGACTTCTTGTGATTACGAAAACACGCACGGTTATACGTGGACTGGCGCTGTTCGGTGCGCTGGCGTTGGGCTCTGGCATTGCGCACGCGCAAGAACTGCATTTGGACCCGGCAAAAGTAATGGGCCCCGATGCTTGTGGCGAATGCCATAAGTCCTCTGTCGAAGCGTGGAAAGGTAGTCATCATTTTTCGACCTTCAAAACCCTGCCGAAGGCAAAGGAAGCCCGTGCCATTGCGGATAAAATGGGCCTGAAACGGATCAAGGCAGGCAGTGATTGCCTATCATGCCATTTCACCTCGGCCATGGTGAATAGCAAAATCAAGCCCATCGCAGGGATCACCTGTGAATCCTGCCATGGCGCCGGCCGCGACTGGATCAAGGTCCATAGTGATTTTGGCGGCAAAGGCGTGAAGGCCGAGAACGAGTCTGCGGCGCACAAGATTGAACGCTACAAACAATCCGAAGATGCAGGCATGATCCGGCCCGGTAACCTTTATCAAGTGGCCAAGAATTGCTTCAGTTGCCATACGGTGCCAAATGAAAAACTGGTCAATGTTGGCGGTCATGCGGCCGGCAGTAACATTGAGCTGGTTGCCTGGAGCCAGGGCGAAGTCCGCCATAATGTCTGGTACAGCAAGGAAAATCGTGTTTCACCCATTGCGCGTCTGCGCGTGATGTATCTGGTTGGCCGGGCCCTTGACCTGGAATTCGCCCTGCGGGGCGTTGCAGAGGCGACCGAGAAGGCCGATTACGCAGTAAAAATGGCCAAGCGGGCGAAGAACGCGCGCGAGCGGATAAAGACGATTGCCGAATTGGTGGATGCACCGGAATTGATGGCCATGTATTCCGCCGCCAAGTCAGCCAAATTAAAGTTGAACAACAAGGCCCAATTAACCGCCGCGGCGGAGGAGGTTGCCCGTCATGCCCAGGCCATGGCCAGCAAGTATGACGGCAGTACATTTGGCGGCCTTGATAAGATTTTGCCCGGGCCCAAAAATTTCAAGGGGAAATAGGCAGCCACGGGCGGTGCCGGCATAAGGTCGGGGGAGGGGCGATAATGGTTATCAGCTGTGGTTGAGGCGGTCACGATACAGCGGCCACAGCGTTGGGATGCGCCTTTTTCCGACGACATGGACACCATTGATGTGGAACGTATCCTTGCATTGGACCCGTTCCGCGAGATGGACCGCGACCGTTTTCCCACCAGCCTGTCGCTGACCGGTATCATTCGTAACGATATGCGTATCGTCAAATGCCAGGACGGTGACATCGTTATGCGCGAAGGCGACTACGGCAATTCCGCCTTTCTGGTAGTCAAAGGCCAGGTCCGGGTCATCTTGCGACCAGGGTTGCCGGAAACCATGTTGGGCCGGGCGCCCAGCCAAAAGAAGAGCCTGATGCAGGCCGTGGCGCAATTGTGGCGCAACCCTTCGTATCCGGAGGTGCGGGGCACTTATAGCGGCGGGGAAAGCAAAGGTACGGCCAGCCGGGCGGGTGCCGATCAGCAGGCCCGAATCTTTCTTCAGGACGTGCCAGCGGTTCTTGACCAGCACCGGACCGCCACCTTGGTTGCGGGCGATATGTTCGGCGAAATTGCCGCCCTTGGGCGGACCCAGCGCACGGCGTCGGTGATTTCCGATGGTTCCTCGGAATTGCTGGAAATCCGCTGGCAAGGTTTGCGTGATATCCGGCGCCGGGTTGATGATTTCCGCGAGCATGTGGATCAGCTTTACCGCGAACGCAGTTTAGCGTCGCACCTGCGGGCCACGCCGATGTTTCAACATCTGGACGAAGCCGCGATTGCCCGGATCGCCGCAGAAACCTTGTTCGAAACCTATGGTGATTTCGACTGGCATACTCAATACCAACGCGACCGGGACGAAAGTTTCAACCACCGCTTGGCTGGGGAGCCTGTAATCGTGGCCGAGGGCGATTATCCCGACGGCTTGTTATTGGTGCGGGCGGGATTTGCGCGGGTTAGCCAAAGTGTCAACAACGGCCATAGAACGATCCGCTATATTGGTCGGGGCGCGGTCTTTGGCATGGCCGAGATTGTCCACAACTGGTCTGAATACACCGGCAAAGCGGGGGTTGCCGGCGAGGGCGAGGCGGGCGGGCTCCCAGCAAAAACCCTGCATGCCACGCTGCGCGCCTTGGGATATGTGGATATTCTGCGGGTTCCGACGGCGGTGATCGAAGAATTGGTGCTGCCCACCCTGTCTGGCGAGGCTTTGGCGGAATATGGCCGGTTGGACGAGCGCCCCGACGAGGCGAAAGCATCCGAAGGCAATGAGACCGGTGTTGACCGATTGGTTGAACCGGGCATGTTGGAATTTTTGGTCGAACATCGCTATATCAACGGCACGGCAACCATGTTGATGGACCTGGACCGTTGCGTACGCTGTGATGAATGCGTTGTGGCCTGCGCCCGTGCGCATGACAACAATCCCCGCTTTAATCGCCATGGTCGCCGCCATGATCATTACATGGTGGCCAATGCCTGCATGCATTGCATGGATCCGGTCTGCATGATCGGGTGCCCAACCGGCGCCATTTACAGATCTTCGCCAGGTGGCCAGGTTGTCATCAACGATATGACCTGTATCGGTTGCGCCACCTGTGCCAATTCCTGCCCTTACGACAATATCCGCATGGTTGAGGTGCGCGACGGCACGGGCGCCTTCATTCGCGACACGGTGACAAACGCGCCGATCGTCAAGGCGTCCAAATGTGATCTATGCATTGATCAGCCCGGCGGACCCGCCTGTCAGCGCGCCTGCCCGCATGATGCGTTGAAGCGGGTGGACATGCAGGATTTGTCCGATCTTGGAAGGTGGCTGAACCGGTGATGACTTTCGCCAGGCGCCGTTGGTTGAACGGATTTATCACTCTGTTGGCGGGCGCCGGTTTGGTGGCTTGGTACACCGCATACGATGTCGCGCTTTATCAGCCGGCTTTTCTAACCGGTTGGTTGCTGCTCGCGGTTATTCTGGTTTTGACCCTCTACAACGGCCGAAAGAAGTTATCAATGGTGCCCTTGGGGTCGGCGTCGGCTTGGCTGCAATGGCATATCTATTCGGGTTTTCTGGCTATTTTCATATTCGCGCTGCACATAGGTTGGAGCGTGCCAAACGGAATTCTGGAACGAATTCTGGCGCTGTTTTTCATCGCGGTCGCCGGCAGTGGACTGGTCGGAATTTATTTATCTCGGCGCTATGCGCGCATGTTGACCCGGCGTACCGAAGAAGTGGTATTGGAAAGAATACCGCAGTTTATCGCCGAACTGCGCGCGCAAGCCGAAGATCTGGCGCTTCAATCCGCGGTTGAAACCGGTTCATCCACGATCGCTGATTTTTATGGTAACCGCCTTTCTTCCTATTTCGCGGCGCCCAGGAACATGCGATTGCATTTGCAGGGTTCCCGCCGGGCCTCGTTCGCGCGGATGACTGATATGAACATCATGACCCGATACCTGAACGATCAAGAGATGGTCTATGCCGAGAAATTGCGCCTGTTGGTTGAACGCAAGGACCGGCTGGACTACGCCCATGCCTTGCAAAGCGCCCTGAAGGCATGGTTGTTCGTTCATCTGCCCGCCACCTATGGCTTGATCCTATTGGCCCTGCTGCATCTGGTTTTGGTCTATTCCTTCGGTGGGTCGCGCTGATGTCCGAACCTTTGCAAGCGCTTGGTTATCGCGACAGCCCCTATCTCCGCCCGAACCAAAATTGGGTTTGCGGTCATGCCTCCCAGGGATGCCCGTGCGAGATCGGTCCTGATAAAGGCGGGCATTGCCGAAGCGGCTATGAATGCGATCCCGTGCGGGTCGGCGATCGCTGGAATTGCACCCGCTCGCAGCTTTCAGGTGGTCCGTGCGCGGACGGTCCCCTGGCGGACGGCACCTGTTGCCGGCAAATACCGTTATGCCGGCCGGTTCGCAGTTGGCGTGGGCGGCGCGGCGCCGTTATGCGTTGGCTGTTGGCGGTGGTGGCGGGTCTGTTGATCCTTGTATTGGCCGGCGGTTATCGCACGGCCTTCATCAATCCAGGTGAGTTGTCGTTTCAGCACGCTGAACTGACCGATTGCGGCTCCTGTCATGCAGCCTTCCACGAAGGGGTCAGGGGTTGGCTGCGCGCTGCCTGGTCGGATAATATTGTTATGGACGAGAGCAAACCCTGCATGGCCTGCCACAAGATGGCCGGTCGGGGCCAGTTGGTGCACAGTCTGCCTGCCGAATCTCTTCAAGCCTTGAGCATGAATGTGGCGCCAGCCACCGCTGGCGGGCGCAGCGTTGGCGTGCAACTCGCCAATCTGGCATTCGGCAAACCCGCAATAAACAGTGAAGCTCTTCCGTGTATGACCTGTCACAGCGAACATAAGGGAGCGGAAAGTAATTTAGCGAGCCTTTCCGATGATCGCTGCAACACCTGCCATCAGGTGCAATTTCATAGTCTTGCCTCGGGCCATCCAGACTTTGCGCGTTATCCTTACGAGCGGCGGACGCCATTGCAATTCGATCATACCAGCCATATCGATAAACATTTCCGCGATGCCAAGATGGCCAAAATGGCGCCGGGTGAATGCCGTGATTGCCACAAGACCGATAAAAACGGCCGCCTTATGGAGCTGAAATCGTTTGAAACAAGCTGCGGCGCCTGTCATGGCGAACAGGTGGCCGGTGCCGGGCGCGCCAGTGCCAAGGGCATGGCAATATTTGCCGTGCCCGGCCTGGATGTCGCCGGCTTGCGCGACCAGGGTGCGGCAATTGGCGAATGGCCCGAATTCGCCGACGGCACGGTGCCGCCCCTGATGAATTTATTGCTCTCTGCGGATCCGGGCTATGGCGCGGCGAACGCTGTCTTTAAGGCTATCGATGATCCGATGGATCTGTCGGAAGCCAATGCCGAGCAACTGGCTGCGGTTGAGACATTGGCCTGGAGCGTAAAATCGTTGTTGTTCGATCTTCGCACCAAGGGCGTCGCCGCACTGCACGCGCGCCTGCAAGGAATTTTGGGGCGCCCCCTGTCGGCGGCGGAAAAGGCCGCGCTAACGGCTTTGTTGCCCGTTGACGCCATCGCCGCAGCGCAAAAAGAATGGTTCCCGGCGTTGGCGGTTGAAATACCCCGGCAACGGGCCGGTGAAGTGGTGTTGATGCCGTCCGACAAGGCGCCGGATGCTGCCCGGGAAGATAACGGGGCAGGCGAGACCTCGGACAAGAAAGACGCTGACGGCGATGCCGAGATCGATACCGGCAAAAAAGATGCCGATGACGAAATCAGCACCGGCAAGGACGGCGACGACAAGGAGATCGCCACGGGCAAGGACGACGAGATCGATACGGGAAAAAAGGATGATGATGACGAAATCAGCACCGGCAAGGACGACGACGAAATCGCCACCGGCAAGGACGACGACGAAATCGCCACCGGCAAGGTCGATGACGAAATGAAGGATGCAACTGACAGCGCGGACCGCGCTTTGGCACCGGTCATTGCCGTGGCCACTGGGGAAGATTGGAATGTTTCCGGTGGCTGGTATCGTGACGATTTCGTCCTGCGCTATCGGCCCACCGGGCATGCGGACGCCTTCATTCGTGCCTGGCTGGACCTGACTGGCAAGGCGGGTCTGCGGCGAGAGGAAAGCGGCCAGGTATTCGAAACTCTGATCGACGCCAAGGCGCCCGGATTGTGCGGTAAATGCCATTCCGTGGACGAGCAGGCGGATGGCGGCCTATTGATCAATTGGCGGGCATATCATCCGGCGGATGGTTTGAAGAAATCAGTACGCTTTTCCCATGCCGCCCATTTCAGCCTGTTGGATGAACGGGGCTGCCTGACCTGCCACGCCCGGGACGACAAGGCGGACTATGCCGCCGCTTTCAAGGATCGCAACCCCGCGACCTTCGCCGCCAACTTCAAACCTTTGCCACGGGCGGTTTGCGCCGAATGTCATACGGCCGCCAAGGCCGGGAACAAATGCCTGACCTGCCACAACTACCACCTGGGTGTCTTCCTGCCGGTAGCGGCCCATACCGAAGGCATGCTCAAGGAAGTTTCAAATAAACGCTAGGTGATCGGGCGCCAGGGAAAGATAGTCGTTCAATAGGCGGTTCTTGGCGTCGGCAACGCAGTGATGCTGGCAATTTTGGGCCGGATTGATGGCCGCAAGCTGGCGGCGGTTTTCTTCGGAGTACCAGAATTCACGAAAACTCTGGCCGGATATATCGCCCAGGGTGCCGCTTTCCGTATAGGCCTTGTCCTGGCAGGTATAGATCTTGCAGTCGGCGCCAATCACCGTCAGCATCTGGGCGAAGGCGCAACGTTCGTAGTGTTTTGAAAAATCGATCTCCATGCTGTGATAGTGGTCCACCACCTGGAAATTTTCATCGTTCAGGGATTTGGCCTCGGCAATTTGCGCCCGGACCACGTCCTTGAAACCGTCGTGATAGAGATTGTTCTCCGCCCCGCCGTTGGCAATAATACAGGGGGAAATCTTGGCATGGGATACCCCGGCCTGCTTCAGGCGCCGGCACAAGTCGACGATATGGTTGGCGTTGCGTTGGTCCACGATGATGGAGCCGCCCAACACACAATCGGATCCCCGGGCGGCGAAGGCGGTCAAGTTTGCCATCACCTCTTCAAAGGCGGTTTCCGGCACGCTGCGGTATTCACCATAGGAAGGGCCATCCCAGCCGTCGATGGAGACCCGCACCCAGGTGCCATGGGCCGCCAGCGCGTCGGCCACCTTGCCCTTCAGGCGGGAGCCGTTGGTCAGTGAAGCGATTTTGATATCGCCTTCCGCCAGGCGGTTTACCGTTTCGGCAAAATAGGGATAAAGCAACGGCTCGCCACCGCCCGAAAATGTCACCGCCTGCACGCCCATGGCCAGCAAATCGTCTACAATTTCCGCCATTTTTTCCCGTGGTATACGGTCCCTTACCACCATGTCCTCGCCCAGCGAGACGTCGTCCGTGCGGTAGGCGCAGAAATAGCAATTATGATTGCAGATATTGGTTGGTTTGATGCGCACATGTACGGGCGCCGGCACGTCACCGGCCTGCATGGCGTCAAGGCGGTCATGATAGTGCATTGCTTTCAGCGATGAATAGATGGCGGTTTGCATGGCTTACCCACAAAATTATGTGCCTGAAAAGTTAGACGTTTGTGGTTGCCAATCCCTTAAGACCGCCCGATTTATTTTAGCCGGCGATCAAGCGCCTTTGGGATGATTTCGGGTTTCGATTTGCGCCGCGCGCGCCAGGACCTGTTCGGCCCGCTGAATGATCGGCTCGTCAATCATCTTGCCGTCATATTCGATCGAACCACGCCCCGCCGCCTTGGCGGCGTCATAGGCGGCGATGATGCCGCGGGATTGCTCCACCGCCTCTCTGCTGGGGGTGAATTCCTCGTTCAGGATGTCGACCTGCAGGGGGTGAATGCAGGCAGAGCCCAAAAAGCCCAGGCGCGCGGCCTGCTGTATCCTGGCGCGGAATTTTTCCCGATCGCGGTACGCGGCGATGCTGCCGATAAAACCCAAGGGTAAAACGCCGGCGGCCCGGGCCGCGAACATGATGTGCAAGGTGGGTTGAAACAGGCCTTCGTCCTCGGGCAGCATGCCGGCGGAAAGGGCGAAATCCTCTGAACCCAGGTTCATCGCCACCACCCTGTCGTGCGCCGTGGCGATCTCGGTGGCGTGGAAATAGGCGGCCGTTGTTTCGATCATGGGGAACAATTTGGTATGGCCGATTTCCAGACCCCGTTCCGCCTCCACCTCGTCCAGAATTTCCGCGATGGCCTTGATATGGCCTGGATCGGCCACTTTCGGCACCATCAGGGCGCAGATATTGGCATCAACCGATGCCTCGATATCGCGCACGGACAGACGCCAGGGGCGGTTGATGCGGACCAGTACATCCGCGCCCGTGCGCCCTACTTTTGCCGCGGCCGCGCGCACCAGGGTCCGGGCGTTGGCTTTTTCTGCCGCCGGGATGCTGTCTTCCAAATCCAGAATATAGGCATCGGCGCCGCGCGTGGGCGCGCTTTCCACGAATTTTTCCACGTTGGTGGGGACGAACAGCATGGAACGCCACAATGGTAATTGTTGCCTGGAAGCGCTGGCCATCAAATCACGTCCTCTTTCTCCAATACGGCGATGTCTTCCGGGCTCAAGCCCAGGGCGCCGTAAATTTCGCCGTTGTGCTGGCCCAGTTCCGGCGCCGGATGCCGTATCTGGCCAGGGGTTTCCGACAAATGGGCGGCGACATTGTGCATGGGCAGTTCGCCCATCTCGCTATCGGGGAAGCGCAGCATGACCTCGCGTTCGCGGACCATGTCATCCGCCAGCATCCCGGCCGTGTCATGCACCGGCCCCACGGTGACGCCGGCGGCCTGGAAGATTTCCAGCAAATCCGGTTGATCATGCTGCGCCATGAAGGCGCCCACAATGGGGTCCAGAATATCATTGTTGCTGACCCGGTCGGCATTGGTTCTGAAACGGGGGTCGTCGATCAGGTCCGCCCGCCCCATGGCCTTGAACAGCCGCTCGGCCATGGATTGCATGGAGGCGGAGAGGGCGACATAGCGGCCGTCCCGGCAGCGGTAGGTATTGCGCGGCGCCGTGGTGGTCGAACGGCTGCCCGAGCGGACCGCCGATTGGCCGGTAAGCTGATATGCCGCCGCCTGGGGACCCAGGATGGCGAGCATGGGATCGAACAGCGGCAGGTCGATGACCTGGCCCCTGCCGCCCCGGACTTCGCATTGCCGCAACGCCACCAGGGTCGCCATGCCGCCATACATGCCCGTCACCATGTCGGCCAGGGCGAGGGGCGGCAGCACCGGCGGGCGGTCGGGAAAGCCGTTCATGGCGGCGAAACCGCTGCGCGCCTCCACCAGGCTGCCGAAACCGGGCTGGTCCCGGTCCGGCCCGGTCTGTCCCCAGCCGGAGATGCGGACCACGATGAGGGCCGGATTGCGGGCGGCCAGAACCTCCGGGCCCAGGTTCCATTGCTCCAGGGTGCCGGGCAGGAAATTTTCCACCAGCACCTGCGCGCCCTCCACCAACCGCAACAGCAAATCCCGCCCCGCCGCGCTGCGCGGGTTCAGGGTGATGCTTTTCTTGTTGCGGGCATAGACCTTCCAATGGATCGAGATGCCTTCGACCCGCCAGTTGCGCAAATCATCGCCGTGGCCCGGACGCTCCACCTTGATCACCTCGGCGCCATAGTCGGCCAGCACGTGGGTCAACGCGTTGCCGGCGACCAGACGCGAGAGGTCCAACACCCGCACCCCATCCAGGGGCGCGGGTGCATCCGGGCGGTAATCGCGTTTGTGCAGATTGTCCATTTAACCTTTTGAATTTACGGGAAAAAATATATCCATCAAGAAGATTGCTCTGCCATGGATTAAGGCACACGGCGCTAAACACCCGACCATAACGGGACTAGCCCGCAATTTACGGGAAATCTCTTGGGACCTTACGCCGAAAATGCATTGCATGGATGCAATTTGTAGGCGGTTTCATGCCGTGAATGCATCAAGAATATCAAAAATAAATACACGGTCGCCGTAAATTCCGCCGCGCGCCAGGTCAAAGCCCTCATGGTTGCGTGATAATTTGAATATGATGCATTATCCAGATACGCATGGGAAACATTCACACATCATCACGCCGTGGGGACTCCCGCTTCGGAGCCCTTGTTCCAACCAATCAACCTGTTGGCGGGTGGGATTTAAAAAAACTCCCGGCAGCCTGACCTAAAGGAAGCGCCAATATGAAGCAAACACATCTTCGCATTTTAACGATGGAACCCTTGATACGGTGTCTGCTTCTTTTGGCTGTGCTGACCCTTCCGGCCGGCGTCCACGCGGCAGACAGCATCGGCGCCGTCAAAGCCGTCGTCGTATACGCCTATGGCAGTCCGCCGGGCGCAAGCCGCAAGCCGATTTATCTCAATGACGACGTCTACGCCCAGGAAGTCGTTGAAACCATTCGTCAGGGCGCCCTGCACTTGTTGTTTCGCGACGACACGGACTTGCGTTTGGGCTCCGCAACCACGATTACGCTGGACAAGTTCGTTTATAACCCGGAAACCAACGCAGGAGAGCTGGTCGCTTCAATGTCACGGGGCGTCTTTCGGTTCATCAGCGGCAAAATCCAAAAGCAAGGCGTCAGCTTAAGAACACCGACCAGCCACATAGGCATCCGCGGCACGGATTTCACGGTTGCCGTTGCCGAAGACGGTGCAACTCAGGTCGCGGTCTCCGAGGGTTCCGTGGTTGTCACGCCGATAAATGGCGGTGCCGCGGCAGCGGTGACGGCTGGGCAAGGCGCCACCGTGGGCGCTGCCGGCAATAGCGTGGAAGTCAGTCAGGCGACGGCAGCCGCCAGCGATCCAGGTCTGGCGGATCCGGATGTCAATACCTCGGTCGATGACGCTGGCGGAGGCGGAGGCGGAGGCGGGGGCCATTAGTCCGATTTTGCCCAGATAGCATTCGTATCGGCGCGAATCGCAGATTACGCTGACAGTGCATTTAATTGACACTATTTGGAGGCGGCCGCATGCTGCGAATACAGCAAGAAAGTCCCGATTGAACCCACTGTCACCTTAACCCTAAACAGATTGCATTTGTTGAACGAAACCGAATTCGGGGCGCGCCCCGGAATTGATCCAAGCCACGGAGATCGAATATGACCGCCTATGTTGCTGTCCACGCCAAGATCAAGGACCCCGAGAAACTTGCCATCTATGCCCAGTCCGCCGGCGCGACCGTCGCCGCCCATGGCGGTGAATTCGGCATACGCGCCGCGATCGTGGAAACCCTGACCGGGCCGGACGGCTACAACAGGTTTGTCATGATCCAGTTTCCCGATGCCGACGCCGCACGGACCTGGTACAACAGCGCCGAGTATCAGGCGCTGATACCCAATCGCGATGCGGCCGCCGATATGCTCTTCACCCTGTCCGAGGCGCCTTAGCTACCTATTGGCAAGATGGGCGGCGGCGACGTCCTCATGCCATTCCAGCCAGTGGGCGGTCTCGGTGACGGGTTCATGGGACAGTTCGCTTAATTCCATCTCTGGGGGCGCAGCGGATTCGTAGGGAGGGGAATTAAGCAAACAGTCCCCTAAACCTTGCCTATCCGCCTTTCACCCACACCTACCACCTATAGTGTGCTGCCATTCCCCGGAATAGAG
>JAQBYC010000161.1 GCA_027623205.1 Pseudomonadota bacterium
AACGCTTCCAAAGACCGGACATATCGTCTGCTACAAAATCCGGACATATCATTCGCTACTGACAGCCGCTCTCGCTACACTTGCGATAATATAAGAAAACAACAGCGTACAGGTGTCGAGGCAAACGGAGCAAATTGGGGGGCGGTCACTATATCGCTGCCGGCTTTTTCATTGACCTTTGACACATTCAGGGTGACTCGCAAAGGGAGACAAAACGATGTCCGAGCAAATACTCAGGAATACATTTGGCAACCAGACCAGACGTGAATTTCTTACCACGGCCGCGGTCGGGGCGGCGGCGATCAGCATGCCGGGCGCGGCCCTGGCGGCGCCCAAGCGCGGCGGCACGTTGAAATTCGCCACCCGCGTTGACGGGCGCGGCCTCGATCCCCACCGCAATATTATCTACTACGTTTCCAATCCGCTGACGGCGACGACCCAAGGGTTGCTGGACCTCAATCAAAAAATGGAAATCGTTCCAGGCATCGGATCAGAATGGACCATTTCCGACGATCTGATGACCTATACCTTCAAGATCCGCAAGGGCGTGGAATTTCACAATGGCCGTACGGTCGACGCCGAAGCCGTCAAGTGGAATTACGAGCGGATCATGGATCCCAAGACCAGCCATGCCTTCACGCGGGGCAGCCTAGCGGAAGTTGATACGATTTCCGTACTCGACAAGTACACCTTGCGGATCCGCCTGAAAGGGCCCAGCGCGGTCTTCCTGGCAAACGTCGTTTATTACCCCTGCAACCTGATCGCGCCGGATAGCGCGGATCAGGCCGATACCCATCCGATCGGTTGCGGTCCGTTCAAGTTCGTCAGTTGGAAGCGCTATGCGAAGACCGAAATGACGCGTTTCGAGAATTATTTCGAGTCGGACGCGCTTGGCAATCAGTTGCCTTATCTCGATGCCATCGAAGGCTATCCGAAAAAGGAGGACAAGGTCCGGTTGACGGCACTGCGCACGGGCGAGGTCGATCTGATCGAAAACATGGCCTATTCCGATGTTGCGGCCTTCAAGAAAGATCACAGCGATAAGTACAACACCTGGGATATTCCGCAGGTTGGCTGCGCCTACCTTGCCGTGCAAGCGAAAGTCGGTCCGTTTGCGATGGATCACCCGAACGGAAAATTGATGCGCCAGGCGCTGGCCCACGCCATCGACCGGCAAGCGATCCATGAGGCGGTCTTTAACGGCTTGAGCGAGACGGTCGCCGGTTTCTACAGCACCTCCAGTCCTTGGCACATGCCCGGGATCAAAAACATCAAGGAATACGATCCGGAAAAATCCAAACACATTCTGCGCAAATTGAATGCCATGGGCACCCCGGTGGACGTTGTCGCACGGGATACGTATGAGTACATGCACAATTCCGGCGAACTGGTGCATTCGATGTTGCTGGATGCCGGCTTTAAAGCGAGCAATGGCAAATTTGACAACCCTGTCCTGCGTGAGAAATACAGAAAAAGCGACTACGGTGTCGACTCGACCGCCAACAGCTACCGATTCGAGCCAGACGGCTGGTATAGCCGCAATATACTGTCGACGGCGCCTTCTACAATGTTGCGCACGGGTTACAAGAATGAAAAAGCGGACAAATTTATTGTTGAGGCGAGGGCGACCCGCGATTTCAAAAAGCGGCTGGAGCTGTATACGGAGGTGGAAAGCGAAGTCAACGAGGACTGCGCGCTGATCTATACCCATGCGGTTCCATTGACCTCCGCGGGAACCAAAAATCTGAAAGGCTACAAGCCAGCCTTTGCCGGACCGTTCAATATTGCCGGCGGCGGTATCCGCACCGCCTATTTCGACTAGCGCCGGCGGCGTATATAGAGGGACTTAAGGTTTGACCGGTGGCGCCTTCATGATCGCAGGCGCCACCGGTTTGCCTGCTTGGAGCCTGTAACATGCTCATCTACGCCATCAATCGCATTCTGCAGATAATTCCTGTCATCTTCATCCTTTCGATCCTTGTTTTCGGATTTGTCCATGCCCTGCCCGGTGACGTAATCGACACCATGGCCGGTGTCGAAGCGGCTGAAGACCCGGAAGTTCGGGCTGCATTGGAAGAAGAATTTGGCCTCAACAAGCCAATCTACGTGCAATACTTCATTTGGATCGGCAAGGCCATGCAAGGGGATTTCGGCAAATCCCTGGTCACCCGCAGGCCTGTTAATACCGAATTGATAGAACGCATACCGGCGACGATGTATCTGGCCCTGGTCGGCATCACTTTATCGGTCCTGATAGCCGTACCGCTGGGCACTTTGGCAGCGGTACGGCGCAACAGTCCCACTGATTATGCGGCCCAGGTAACCTCGCTGATAGGCATTTCGATCCCGGAGTTTTGGTTCGCTATCTTATGTATTCTGCTTTTCTCTTTACACTTGGCCTGGTTGCCCTCATCAGGCTATGTCGAATTTTTTGACGATCCACAAAGAAGTTTATGGTACCTGATCCTGCCGGCCTTGGCGGTGGGCTTTCGTCAAGCAGCCTTTACGACCCGCCTGACGCGGTCCAGCATGCTGGATGAAATCAGCAAGGAATACGTCGACACCGCCCGCTCCCTGGGTCTGCCGGAAAGCAAGGTGATTTACAAATACACGCTGCGGAACGCCTTGATCCCTACGATCACGATCAGCGGGCTGCAACTGGCTAACCTGTTGGGCGGTACGGTGGTGTTGGAATCCATCTTCGCCTGGCCCGGCATTGGCCAGGCGATCTTTCAATCAATTCAACTGCGTGATTTTCCGGTGATCCAGGCCGGCGTATTGGTCCTGGGCGTCATGGTGGTAGTAATCAATCTGCTGGTTGATCTGTTGTATCGCGTACTGAATCCGCGCGTCGGCATGGGTTAGCGTAGAGGGACAATATCATGACGGACAGTCAGTTGCAGTCGCGCCAACGCGTTGATACGGTCAGCACCGATGATACCCCGCTGGCAATCCGTATCCGCCATTTGCGGACCGTCAGCAAGAATGCCCTGGACGAACTACTCAAAAGCAGAACTGCGACCATGGGCGCGATCATGATTATCCTGCTGCTTTCCGTCTGCTTTCTGACCCCTGTTCTGGCAACCCACAATCCAACCAAACCAAATTATCGCGAGCGGCTGGCGCCTGTTAGCGCGGAGCATTATTTCGGCACCGACAAATTCGGCCGGGACATTTACTCCCGCGTCTTATACGGCGGACAACGTACCGTCTTTATTGCCGTTGCGGCGGTGGCGTTCGGCCTAATTCTGGGTATCCCGCTTGGCGTATTTTCGGGATTTTTCGGCGGCCGTTTTGATGCCGTTTCCATGCGCTTCGTGGATGGCTTTATCGCATTCCCAGGCTTATTGTTATACTTGCTGATCATCACGCTGGCACGGGAATGGAGACTCGAAGGCGTCTGGAATGACCTCATACTGATTTTCGCGCTCGGTCTGAACACCATGCCCGAGATTGCCCGTCTGACCCGCGGCACCGCGTTGGTCGAAGCCAAGCGGGAATATGTGGAGGCAGCGCACGTGGTCGGTGAAGGCAGTGTTTTCATTGCGCTGCGGGAAATCTTGCCGAACTGCGTCTCGCCCTTGATCGTCAATGCGACGGTGCGCCTGGGTTATATAATTCTGATTATTGCGGCCTTGTCATTCCTTGGCCTCGGCACGCCGCCGCCGACCCCTGATTGGGGCGGTGACCTCAGCACCGCCCGCGACCATATGGAAAGCCATCCGATGATCGCGATTTTTCCCGGCCTGGCGATTTGTTATTCGGTGTTGGCGTTCAATCTATTCGGCGACGGCCTGCGTGATATCCTCGACCCGCGGATTTCAGAAAGATAAGGCCGCAAGGAATAGATGGAGGAGAACCATCAAACAAAAGCAATTTTCAATTGATCGGAGTCGCTCTCGCGACTTAAACAGTTGGTTCAAGTGCTCTGTTCTTAAAGAGCCCGGGCAGGTTTTAAGGAAACTTGCTCTAGCAATCGTGCACGGCCAGGCCCCATCTTAAAGGTGGTGACAGGCGACCTGATGGTCGGTATCCACTGTCACCAGGGCGGGCGATACCTCGCCGCAGATCGACGTGGCAAGTGGGCAGCGGCCCTGCAGGCGGCAACCAGGCGGCGGATCGATGGGCGTCGCCACCTCCCCTTTCAGAGTGAGCCGGGGTGGCGGCTTTTTCGGGTCGGCCTCGGGCACCGCCGCCAGCAGCGCCTTTGTGTAGGGGTGTCGAGGGTCGGAAAATATTGTCGCCACCGGGCCACTTTCGACAATCTTGCCCACATACATAACCGCCACCCGGTCGCTGATGTGGCGAATGACACTCAAATCATGGGCGATGAACAGATAGGTCAGGGAGAATTTTTCCTGCAATTCGCGGAATAGATTAAGGATCTGCGCCTGGATTGAAACGTCGAGCGCCGAGACCGGTTCGTCCCCAATCATCAGTTCCGGATTGACCGATAGGCCGCGGGCGATGGCGATGCGCTGGCGCTGGCCGCCGGAAAACTCATGGGGGTATCGGTCGATATGCTCTGAACCCAGACCGACCAGGTTCAATAGCTCGAGAACCCGCTCTCGTTTCTCGTGCCAAGTCTTGGCTAGATTATGCACCTCGAGGGGCCGGCTCAAAATTTGCATGATGGTCTTGCGCGGATTTAGCGAGGCGTAAGGGTCCTGAAATATCAACTGAACGTCTTTCCGGGTTTCGCGCATGCGTTTGGCCGAAAAACTCAACAAATCCTCGCCCCGCAACCTGATCTGGCCCGATGTCGGCTCGATCAAGCGTGTTATAAGACGGCCGGTGGTCGATTTGCCACAACCCGATTCGCCCACCAATCCCAAAGTCTCGCCAGGCCGAATATGGAAACTGATACCATCAACGGCCTTCAGGGTCCGCGTGCGGCCGGCCAGACGCGAAACAATATTCGTATTCAAGGTAAAATATTTGGTTAGCTCCCGGACTTCCAACAGATGTTCGCCCCTGGGATTTTCCGCTCGCAATGCGTCTAACATGGCCCGCTACTCCTAAACATTTGCCTGGTCATGCAGATGACAGGCGGCGAAATGGTTCGGCGCTACTTCCTTGAACGCCGGGATACGCTCGCGGCAAACATCCATGGCGTGGGCGCAACGGGGATGGAACTTGCAGCCCTGCGGCGGGGCCCTCATGTTGCAGACATAGCCATTGATCGGTGTCAGAAATTTCTCCTGCACATCAAGTCGGGGAATTGAACGCAACAGCCCAACTGTATAAGGGTGCTGGGGGTTGGCGAATACCTCGTTCTTGTTGCCCTTTTCGACCAGATGAGATGCATACATCACGCCGATGGTATCGCAGGCATGGGCAACCACTCCTAAATTATGGGTGATGAACAGCAGCGACATCTCAAAACGTTCGATCATGCTGGTGATCAACTCAAGAATCGTCGCCTGAATGGTGACGTCGAGCGCCGTGGTCGGTTCATCGGCAATCAGAAAAGTCGGATCGCAACTCAAAGCCATAGCCAGCATTACCCGTTGGCGCATGCCGCCCGAAAATTCATGCACATAGCTGTCGATCCGGGCGGCGGGCGAGGGAATGCCGACCAGTTGCAGCATTTCTAGCGTGCGTTCACGCGCTTCTGCCTTGCCGAGGCCCATGTTGGTGCGCACGACATCGCCGATTTGACTACCAACCGTAAAAACAGGGTTCAATGCGCTCATGGGTTCCTGGAATACCATGGCAATCTGGCGCCCACGGATCTCTCGAATTTCGCGGTCGGACATCTGGTAAATGTCCCGCCCCTCGAAGCGAACGGTGCCGGCGGCGATCTCCCCCGGCGGCGTCGGGATCAACCGCATGACCGAGCGGGCGGTCACGGTTTTTCCCGATCCGCTCTCGCCGACCAAGCCGAATGTTTCCCCCTTGCCAACGCTTATCGAAACCCCGTCAACAGCCCTCAACACGCCGCGTTTCAGTTTAAAATGAACGCTCAGGTTATCAATCTCAAGAACCGGTTCCGCCACGCATCCGCCCCTTCCCCCGTCAGTATTTTTTATCGCGTTGGTGCGGCAAAAGCTTCCCAGCTAAGCCCCGGGCTGTCAATGGTGGGCGGGGCGGTGGGCGGGGCGGCAAAGCGCGCGGAGCATGGAGTATTTTTCGCTAATATTTGCCGTGAGATAGGGCATGGGTTATATATACCGGCATCGGAGGCCCCTAACGGATCAGATGTCCGAAGCAGACGAAATAGCATCCCCGAAACAAAGCCGCCGCGCGCTCCTGAAAACCGGCGGTGCGGCGCTGAGCGCCGCGGCCATGGCAGGACTACCGGCGGCGGCAACCGCCCAGCCAAAACGCGGCGGCATTCTGCGGTTCGCCACCCGTTCGGAAGCGCCTGGCATCGACCCCCATAAAAACCTGATGTACAACGTCTCCCAACCGCTTGCCGCCACCACCCAGGGCCTGCTGGATATTGGGCCGACTATGGAACCCGTTCCGGGTATCGCGACCGAATGGAATATCTCCGATGATTTACGGACCTACACCTTTAAGCTGCGCCGGGGAGTGACCTTTCACAATGGCACCGATGTGGATGCCGCCGCGGTAAAGTGGAATTTCGAGCGGATCATGGATCCCGAAGTCGGCCATACCTTCGCACGATCCAGCCTGGAAAACATAAAGCAGATTTCGGTTATCGATAAGTACGCCTTGCGCTGCACTTTGGAGACGCCCAGCGCGGTTTTCCTCTCTAACGTGACCTACTATCCCTGCAACCTGATCGCCCCAAACAGCGGCTATCAGGCCGATCTGAAACCTGCCGGCTGTGGTCCGTTCAAGCTAAAATCCTGGGAACCCTGGAGCCGTACTGAGATGGTGCGCTTTAATGATTATTTCGGGACCGATGCCCTTGGCAATCCCCTGCCCTATCTGGATGGCATCGTCGGGGCGCCGAAAAAACAGGACCGCGCCCGACTGCTTGCCCTGCAAAACGGCGAAGTCGATTTGATCGACCACATCGGCTATGCGGATGCGGAGCAGTTTCGCCGTCAGCATGGGAAAAAATTTCAGACCTGGAATGTGCCGCAAGTGGCGACGGCATGGATCGGCTTCAATTTGAAAACCGGTCCGTTTTCATATCAAAATCCGGACGCTCTCGTTTTACGAACAGCCGCGGCCCATGCCATCGATCGCGAAGCCATCCATCAATCCGTCTTCTATGGCCTGGGCGCCATCGCAAATGGCTTCTATGGAGCCGAAAGTCCCTGGCATATGCCAAATGTAAAGAACGGACCGGACTATGATCCGGATAAGGCGAAATTCCTGCTTCGCCAACGCAACGCCCAGAATACGCCCGTTGTCCTGGTCTCACGGCAGGATTTCGCCTACATGCACCAGACCGGCGACATCATTCAAGCCATGTGGTCCGAGGTTGGTTTCAAGGTCGTGCACGAAATCCAGCCAAACCAGATCTTGCGCGAAAAATACCGCAAAGGGGCCACCCAGGCGGGTGAATATGACGCGGATTCAACGGCCAGCAGCTACCGCCCCGATCCCGACGGCTGGTTCTACCGTTCCCTGTTGTCCTCGGCGCCAACGACAAAGTTGCGCAGCGGCTACAAAAGTAAGCGGGTGGATCTGTTAATCCAGCAAGCCCGCGTCACGCGCAGCCGGGCCAAACGCTTGGAACTCTATACGGCGGCCGAAAATATCATCAATGAAGAATTGCCTCTGATTTACACCCATACGGTGCCCTTACTGCAAGGCGGGGTGCCCCGCTTGCAAGGCTATCAGCCCGCCTTTGCCGGACCGTTCAGCACCGCACGCTCTGGTATCCGGACCGCCTATTTTTCCTAGACCAGCTTCGGGATCGGAAGAATTTTTGACTGATTTGAGCCGCTAATTCAGCTTAGGTAATTGGTTCAATTTCTCTGACTTGCAAAGTCCGGCCGCATGCAGATTAAATCTGCTCTAGCGGCCCTGGCGCAGAAGTTTACGGCAGGCGGCGACCACACGCGCTTTCTCGGATTGAACCAGGGTTTTGCCTTCGTACTTGACCTCGCCACTGGTCCGGTCAACGGTTACCAGACCCACCCCCGCTTCAGAATCCCCGATTGGGCTGACAACCCCAATTCCCGGAAATCTGCGGAGGGGCACGTGCAAGGGAATGGCAATGACTTGCGGCAAATCGATCCGCTGATCCGAGTCCACATCGGCAGGTTTCACCGGGCGGCCGCGCACACCCACGCCAGGCTTATAGGCGACGTCGGCGGCTGGCTGGTGGGCTACGAGCAAACGACAATCCTTCTCGGAGACCGTGGCATTTTGCGTTGGCTCCGCCGCCACGGCATCCGCCGTGGACAGACCGGCCACCAGCAGCCCTGAAATCAGAAAACGTATCACCATGGCGCAATTCTACGTTCCAGGCCTTAAACACCAGTTAAGATCAAGGACCATTGGTATGATACCAACCCGCGCCGATAGGGACCCATGGGCCCATTTTCTGAGACCGATAGACATGATTCTCCACGGTTGATCGATCAGCTTGTTCCAGGACTCGGCGGATATGTCGACGATCTCGTCATATGATTTGAAAACCCTATTGGAGATCCAGTTTTCACGCATGAACTGCCATATGTTCTCGACCGGGTTCAACTCGGGGGATCTGGACGGCAGGGGCATCAGGGTAATGTTGGCCGGGACCACCAGCTTGTCGGTGATATGCCAGCCGGCCTGATCGACGAGCAGGATGGCGTGGGCGCCCAGGCTCACCTGGGTGGCGATTTCATTCAGATGCCATTGCATGGCCTGGGTAT
>JAQBYC010000029.1 GCA_027623205.1 Pseudomonadota bacterium
GCGGATATTACTCACTGCCCCCGCGATTCAATATCTAGTGGGTGTGGGTGAAAGGCGGATAGGCAAGCCCTAAACTAGTGCTCGCGGTACTGCCTTGACAAAGTGCGCCTCAGACAAGGCCGGACATAGGACTGCACGCAAGCAAGAGCAAAACCCAGAATCAACCTTGCACGAAAGGGGCCGTCCACATATGTGTCCGCAATCCTTTTTCTCTTGGTTGTCCGACATCACCCAGAAATTTGGGCCACGGCGTCGCCGTGACCCAAATTCCGGGCGTCCTGCCTTGTCTATTCTCGGCGGGAGACTTGCATACGGCGCCTTATTTTTTTGCTTTGGCCTTCTTCGTTTCGGCTTTCACGCATGCCGATTTTTCTTTCTTGCCGGCGACATCGGCACATGCCGCTTCCGCGGCAGCTTTGACCTCGGTCTTCATGCATGCCGATTTTTTCTTCTTGTCCTTTATATCGGTGCAGGCCGAAGCCGCCTTGTTTGCTTTCTTATCGTCGGCAAGCGAACTGGCCGGCATGAAGACGGTCGCACTTACACTCAGAACAAAGGCAGTCGCGAAAATAGCGATTATCCCTCTGCGCATCTAACTCTCCATTAAAAACAGGGCGCTATCCGCCCACTGGATATTTGTCTGATGTGGATTGCCGCTGTCAATCGGTATATTGGATCCGGTGACAAGAATACGGTGCATTTAATTGGCACGATTTGAAGGCGGTCTCATGCTGCGAATGGACCAAGAAGGTCTCGATTGAAGGCACTGTCAACTTAACTTGATTACCTCGGCGCCATGGTCGGCCGGCGCCTGGGCCAAAGCGTTGCCGGCGACCAGGCGCGAGCGCCCCAACACCCGCCCCCCATCCGGGGGCGCGGGTGCATCCGGGCGGTAATCCCGTTGGTGTCGTCTGTGCACGGATATGTTTTGCCGCGCCTACCGGCCCTTCCAATTCGGCGGGCGTTTTTCCGCGAAGGCCAGGGGCCCTTCAATGAAGTCCAGGCTGTTGCGCATATCCGTTACCGATTGATAATCCGCGGCGATCGCCTCGTCGGCGGAGGCATGGTGCTGGCCCCGCTGAACCACGTCTTTCGAGGTGCGGATCGATACCGGCGAGCATTCCGAGATCAACCCGGCCCAGCGCCGGGCCGCTTCCAGGGCGGTTCCTTCGGGCACCACTTCGGTGACGAAGCCCAGGGCATAACCTTCCGCCGCCATCACCCGCCGGCCGGTCAGGATCATGCCCATGGCCTGTTTCATGGGGATCTGCCGGGACAGCCGGTGCAGGCCGCCGGCCAGGGCCGCGAGGCCGACCCGCGGTTCGGGCAGGGCGAAGAAGGCGTTTTCGGCCGCGATGATGATGTCGCAGGCCAACGCCACTTCAAAGCCGCCGCCCATGGCCAGGCCGTTGACGGCCGCGATGATGGGCTTCTGCATGTTGAAGCGGTGCGCCAGACCGGCAAAGCCACTGGCCGGCGGCTCGGTTTTTTTGCCTTCCGCCTGCCATTTCAAATCGTTGCCGGCGGAAAAGGCGCGGTCGCCGGCGCCGGTGACGATGGCGACCCACAGGTCCGGATCTTTTTCGAAATCATTGAAGATCTCGTCCATTTCGAAATGCGACGGTGAATGCAGGGCATTCATCCTTTCGGGCCGGTTCATGGTTACGGTCAGGACGTGGCCGTCCCGCTCCGCCAGGCAAAATTCAGGCATAATCTGTATCTCCCTCTACATATTTTTTACATTCAGCCGCCATCCTTCCCTAAAATGCCCCTATTGGCCAGCGAAGGTGTAGGCTAGGCCTGAACAAACAAAAAAAGGGGGTATGATGGCAGAGGAAGGGAAGCAGGAAAGCGGCGCGCCGATCAAAGCCTCGGACCTTTTCGTCCGTTGTTTGGAGGCGGAGGGCGTCACGCATATCTTCGGCGTGCCTGGCGAGGAAAACGCCGACGTGATGATTTCGCTGATGGATAGTTCGATCGATTTCGTGCTCTGCCGTCATGAACAGGCCGCCGCCTTCATGGCCGATACCTATGGCCGTCTGACCGGACGTCCGGGCGTGTGCCTCGCGACTTTGGGCCCGGGCGCCACCAACCTGGTGACCGGCGTCGCCGATGCCAATATGGACCGCTCGCCATTGGTTGCCATTATCGGGCAGGCGTCGACTGCGCGCCTGCACAAGGAAAGCCATCAGAACATGGATGCGATCGCCATGTTCCGCCCGATCACCAAATGGGCGCATTCCATTGGCAATGCCAAGACCATTCCCGAAGTGGTCCGCAAGGCCTTCAAGGTGGCCACCACGGAGAAACCCGGCGCCACGGTGATCGAACTGCCCGAGGATCTGGCCAAGGTGCATTTGTCGGCCGCGCCCATGCCGGTCGATGTCACCCGCCGCCCGGCCGCCGATCACAAGGCGGTGGCGCGCGCCGTCGACCTTATCGCCGCCGCCAAGCGGCCGTTGATCCTGGCCGGCAACGGCACCGTGCGCAAGCGCGCCTCGGCCCAGCTTCGCCGTCTGGCAAGGAAAAGCGGCATCGGTGTGGTCAACACCTTCATGGGCAAGGGCGCGGTATCGCTGGACGATCCCCATTGCCTGTTCACCATCGGGCTGCAGGGCCGCGATCATATCACCGCCGCGTTCGAGGAGGCGGACCTGGTCGTCGCCGTCGGCTACGATCTGGTGGAATACGGGCCGGGTTTCTGGAATGCCAAGGGCGACAAGACGATCATTCATATCGACTTTGAACCGGCCGAGATCGATACGGACTTCCCCGTGGCGGTCGATGTGGTCGGCGATATTGCCGATGCCCTGTGGCAGATCAATCAAGCCATGAGCCAGCGGTTCAGTGGCAAGCTGCCCCTGTTCGATATTGCCGATCGGGCAGCTCTGCGGGCCACCATAGCCGCCGATCTGACCGGCGAGGCGGCGGATACCGCCTTTCCCATGAAGCCGCAGACCGTGGTCAATGACGTCCGCGCCGCGCTGGGACCTGCCGACATCATGCTTTCCGACGTGGGCGCGCACAAGATGTGGGTCTCGCGCTACTATCAATGTTACGAGCCCAACACCTGCCTGATCTCCAACGGTTTCTGTTCCATGGGCTTTGCCCTGCCGGGGGCGATTGGCGCCAAGATTGCCCACCCGGACCGCAAGGTCGGGTTTATCTGCGGCGATGCCGGGTTTCTGATGAATGTCCAGGACCTGGAAACCGCGGTGCGCCGGAAAATCAATTTTGTCTGTGTGATCCTGGTCGATGGCGAATACGGCCTGATCAAATGGAAACAGCAGAACCAGTTCGACGGCAAACATTCGGATCTGGCGTTCACCAATCCGGATTTTGAAATGCTGGCAAGATCCTTTGGCATGTGGGGCCGGCATTTGGACGGCGCCGGGCAATTGCGCGGCGCCCTGGAAGAGGCGTTCCAGCAATCCGGGCCGGCGTTGATCGCCGTTCCGGTCGATTATGGCGAGAACCTGAAGCTGACCCAGCGCCTGGGTAATCTGGTGGAAGCGATCTGAGCGAACCGGATAACCGGGCCCGCGGTAAAATAAAAGGAATAGAGAGATGGCATTGCGCGATTTGGAAGACAGGGTTTTGCCGGGAAACAGCGCCGGCGATCTGGCGGACGCCAGCGCGGCCCAGGTACGCGGCTTGATCCGAAAAGGCCAGATTACCGGGCAGACCGGCGGCATGGCCCTGGGGCGGATGCAAGGCAACCTGGCCATCCTGCCGGTGGATCTGGCGCTGGATTTCGCCCGCTATTGTCAGCGCAATCCAAAACCCTGCCCCTTGGTGGGAGTGTCCGAGACCGGCGATCCCATGCTGCCCACATTGGGCGCGGACATCGATATCCGTAGCGATGTATCCAGCTACAACATCTACCGGGACGGCGAATTGACGGATACCGTCCATGATATCGGCGATCTGTGGCGCGATGACCTGGTTACCTTTGTCCTGGGTTGTTCGTTTTCGTTCGAGGCGGCCCTGCTGGCTGACGGCGTGCCCCTGCGGCATCTGGAAGCCGGCTATCTGGTGCCCATGTACCGCAGCAACATCGCAACGACGCCGGCGGGACCGTTTTCCGGACCCGTCGTGGTCTCCATGCGCCCCATGCCCATGTCCGAGGCTATTCGTGCTGTCGAGGTCACCGCCAGGTTCCCCATGATGCACGGCACCCCGGTTCATCTGGGTGATCCGGCCGGCATTGGTATTGCGGATATCGGCCGGCCCGACTGGGGCGATGCACCGGAAATCCGGGCCGGCGAAATTCCGGTTTTCTGGGCCTGCGGCGTAACCCCGCAAGCCGCCGTTCGGGCCGCCAAGCCGCCCCTCTGCATAACCCACACGCCGGGCTCCATGCTCATCACCGATCTGCCCAGCGGCCGTCCGGCCTGATACTTCCAATTATAAGAAGGACGCCATCGATGAAGACCGAGATCATACGTTGCGAAATCAACGATCATATTGCCCTGGTCACCATGGATAATCCCCCCGTGAATGCACAGGACCAGAAATTTCATGAAGAGATGATGCTGGTCTTCGATACCATATCGGACATGGACGAGGTGCGGGTCGCGGTGCTGACCGGGGCTGGAAAAATCTTCTCCGCTGGGGCCAATATCAAGAACAAGGCGGGCGAAGAGAGGGCGCCGGGAGATGCCTGGCAACATAACCGCCGGGCCCGGGAATGCTTCCACGCGATCATGGAATGCCGCAAGCCGGTGATCGGCGCGATCAACGGCGCGGCGCTGGGCGCCGGCCTGGCGGTGGCGGCAAGCTGCGATATTCTGGTGGCCTCGGAAAAGGCCAGTCTGGGTTTGCCGGAAATCGATGTGGGGCTGATGGGTGGCGGGCGTCATGCCATGCGCCTGTTCCCTCATTCCCTGGTCCGGCGGGTGATGCTGACGGGTTACCGGGTGCCGGGCCCCGAATTGTACCGGCTTGGCATCGTCGAGGCCTGCGTGCCGCCGGAAGAGCTGATGGCTTGGGCCATGGATCTGGCCCGGACCATCGCGGCGAAAAGCCCCATCGCCTCGCGCATCGCAAAACATGCCTTGAACACGATCGAGGAGATGACCCTGCGGGACGGCTACCGTTTCGAGCAGAACATGACCTACGATTTATCGTCCTATGAAGACTCCAAGGAGGCCATGCTGGCCTTTGCCGAAAAACGCGCGCCCATCTTCAAGGGCCGTTAGGAGCGTCGAACCATGCAACCACCCGCTTCTTTTATGGACGCCTACCGGCCGTCCCTGCGCGGCCATCGACACATGATCGCGGCCGGCCATTATCTGGCGGCCCAGGCCGGCTTTCAGGTGATGGAAGCCGGCGGCAATGCCATTGACGGCGGGGTCGCCGCCGGCATGGCCCTGGGCGTCGTGCAGAGTGAACTGGTCGGCGTTGCCGGCGTGGCGCCGATCATCATCTATCTGGCGGAAGAAGACCGGGTGGTGACAATTTCCGGTCTGGGCACCTGGCCGCAGGCGGCCGACCCGGCGTTTTTCGCCAGGGAGTATCCCGACAGCGTACCCGAAGGCATTCTGCGCTGCATCGTTCCCGCGGCCCCGGCGGCCTGGATCATGGCCCTGGAACGTTATGGCAGCATGCGCTTTGGCGACGTGGCCGCGGCCTCCATCCGTCTGGCGCGGGACGGCTTCGCCATGTACGCGCTGATGGCGGAATTGTTGGCGGGCAAGGCCGAGAAATATGCCCGCTGGCCGGCCAACGCCGAGATCTATCTGCCCGGCGGACGCTCGCCGCAGGTGGGTGATGTTTTCCGGCAGGAGGACCTGGGCCGCAGCCTGCAGTACATGGCCGACTGCGAGGCCGGCGCCGGGGGCGGCCGCGTGGCGGGCCTGCGGGCCGCCCGCGATGCCTTCTACAAGGGCGATATCGCCCGCCAGATTGATGCCTACCACAGTGACAACGGCGGCCTGTTGCGCCGGGCCGATCTGGCGGCATTCGAGGTCGAGGTTGAAGATGCGCTGTCCGTCGAGGTGGGCGGAACCAGGGTCTACAGCTGCGGCCCCTGGTGCCAGGGTCCGCTGCTGTTGCAGATCATGCAATTGCTGCAAGGCCAGGACCTGCGGGGCATGGGACATAATTCCACGGCCTACATCCATCACGTGACGGAGGCGGTGAAATTGGCGGCGGCGGACCGGGAACGCTGGTATGGCGATCCCCGCTTCACGGATGTGCCCATGGACTGGCTGCTCTCGGACGATTATGCCGCCCGGCGCCGGGCCATGATCGATCCCGGCAAGGCCTGGCCCGAAATGCCGCCATCGGGCGACCCGGGAGCGGCCCGGCCCGTGGCCTCGCCAACCCCGCTTGATGCGCTGGATACATCCTATGTCTGCGCCATAGATGCCAAGGGCAATATATTCTCCGCCACCCCCTCGGACACCTCCTCCGACGGCCCGGTGATACCGGGCCTGGGGTTCGTGCCGTCTTCTCGCGGTTCCCAATCCCGGCCCGATCGCGAGCATCCCGCCTCCATCCTGCCCGGCAAACGTCCGCGCCTGACCCCCAACCCCGCCATTGCCATTCGTCCCGGCGCCTGGGCCCTGCCGCTCGGCACCCCTGGCGCGGATGTGCAGTGCCAGGCCATGGCCCAGACCCTGCTGAACATCGATGCCTTTGCCATGAACCCGCAGCAGGCGGTGGAGGCGCCACGCTTTGCCTCCTACTCGTTCCCGCAGTCCTTCGCACCGCATGCCTATCATCCGGGCCTGCTGAAACTGGAAGGCCGCATCGACGGGGAGGTCGGCGCCGCCCTGGCCGCGCTGGGCCATAAAATCGAATGGTGGGGGGAGTGGGATTGGCTGGCCGGCGCCGTCTGCACCATTCGCCGGGATCTTAACTCCGGCCTGTTGGAGGCCGGCGCCGATCCACGCCGCGCCAGCTATGCCCTGGGTTGGTAGCCGATAGGTTTCCCGCACATGCAGATTTCCGATATTCGTGAGGCCACGGCCTCCATCCGTTCCAATATCCGCAATGCCTATGTGGATTTTTCCCAGATGACCGTATCGGTCATCGCCGTGGAAAGCGATGTGATGCGCCACGGCAAACCCGTTACCGGCTATGGCTTTTGCTCCAACGGGCGTTACGCCCAGGGCGGCATTCTGCGGGAACGTTTGATCCCGCGTCTGCGGGCGGCGGCGCCTGGGGCGCTGCTGAATGATGCCGGGGACAATTTCGAGCCGCGCAAGATCCGCAATACCATGCTGGCGAACGAAAAACCCGGCGGCCATGGCGACCGGGCCGTGGCGGCGGGGGCCCTGGATATGGCCGTGTGGGATCTGGTGGCCAAGCTGGCGGCGCAACCCCTGTGGCGGCTGTTGTCGGCGCGCTACAACAATGGCCGCCATGATGAACAGGTGATGGTCTATCCGGGCGGCGGTTATTACTATCCCGGCAAGGGCCTGGACCGATTGCAGGACGAAATGCGCGGTTACCGGGATCAGGGTTACAAGGTGGTGAAGATGAAGATCGGCGCCGTTCCCCTGGCCGAGGATCTGCCCCGGATCGAGGCGGTGATGGCGCTGCTTGGCGGCGGTGGGGATCTGGCCGTGGATGCCAATGGCCGTTTTGATCTGGAGACCGCCCTGGCCTATGGCAAGGCCCTGGCGCCTTTTTCCCTGTTCTGGTTCGAGGAGCCCGGCGATCCGCTTGATTTCACCTTGAATGCGGAATTGGCGGCGCATTACCCCGGCGCCCTGGCCACCGGGGAAAATCTGTTCTCGCTACAGGACGCCCGCAACCTGATCCGCCATGGCGGCATGCGCCCTGACCGCGACTGGATCCAGGTCGATCCGGCCCTGAGTTACGGGCTGACTGAATATCTCGACATCATTGATATGGTGGAGGCAATGGGCTGGTCACGGCGGCGGCTGATCCCCCATGGCGGCCATCAACTGGCCCTGGCCCTGGCGGCGGGCCTGCAACTGGGCGGCTCTGAATCCTATCCCGGTGTCTTCCAGCCCTTCGGCGGTTTTGCCGACGACACGGTGATTGCAGGCGGCATGGCGCAGCCCGGCGAGCATATTGGCATCGGCATGGAAGCCAAGGCCACCATGTTCGCCGAGATCCTTCGCCTGGTGGGAGGCTGATCAATGTTGAGCCACGACGTTCTGAGGGCGGAGACGAAGGCGCTGGTGTTCGATCAATACGGCACTGTCGTCGACATGCAGGGTGGTTTGACCGCCGCGGTGACGGATTTCCTGCGGGACAAGGGCTGGGACGGCGCGCCGCACCGTTTCGTGACCTGGTGGCGGCGGACCCATTTCGAGAACTCGATGATCGATTCACTCAGCCAGGGGGCGCACACACCCTACCGCGAGATTGGCCGGCGCGCCGTCTCCTATGTCATGGATCGATGCGGTTTCCCCTATAGCGCGGACGAGGCCGCCTGGCTGGTCAGCGAGATCGAACGGCTGCAACCGTTTCCCGAGGTGATCGAGGCGTTGGGGCGTTTGGCGGGACATTACAAGCTGGCCATCCTTTCCAACGGCGATGCGGATATGCTGGAAGCCGCCAGGCCGCACATTGGCTTTCCCTTTGATCATGTCATCTCGGTTCAAGCGGCGGGCTATTTCAAACCCCATCACGGCACCTATACCAAGGCAGGGGAGATCATCGGGCTGGCCCCGGAAAACATGCTGTTTGTCGCCAACCACGCCTTTGATTGCATCGGCGCGAAGTCCTGTGGCATACGTACGGCCTTCATTGACCGGCGCCAACGGCCCTTTGGCCACACGCCGCACCAACCGGATTTAGTCGTCGCCGATTTTAAGGAGCTTGCCGATGTCCTCTGCTGACGCCCAGACAGGCGCTGGTCCCCTGGCGGGATTGCGGGTGATCGATCTGACCCGTGTTCTTTCAGGGCCGTTTTGCACCATGACCCTGGGGGACATGGGGGCGGAGGTGATCAAGGTCGAACATCCCACGGGGGGTGACGATACCCGTGCCTTCGCGCCGCCCTATCAGGGTGACCAGTCGGCCTATTTCCTGTCGGTCAATCGGAACAAGAAAAGCCTGACCCTGAACCTCAAGGACGATGCGGCCAAGGAAGTGCTGTGGCAGCTAATCGATACGGCGGATATCATCGTTGAAAATTTCCGCCCCGGCGCCGCCAAGCGCCTGGGTTTCGGCTATGAAGCGGTCGCCGCCCGGCGCCCGGAAATGATCTATGCCACGATTTCCGGCTTTGGCGACACCGGCCCCGATGCCACGCGGCCGGGCTATGACCTGATCGTGCAGGGTGAAAGCGCGATGATGAACATCACCGGCGCGCCCGATACCCCGCCCTTCAAGATGGGCACCTCCATTGCCGACCTGGTGTCCGGCATGAACCTGGTGCAGGGCATCCTGGCCGCGCTTTACGCCCGCCGCGACAGCGGCAAGGGGCAGCACGTCAAGGTGTCCATGCTGGAGGCGTTATCCTCGTTGTTGACCTATCACGCAGGCAATTACTACGCCACGGGGGTCTCCTCGGAGCGCCGGGGCAATGCCCATCCTTCCATCGTGCCTTACGAAACCTTCCAGGCAGCCGATGGCTGGCTGAATATTGCCGTTGGCAACGATGCCCAGTGGGACAAGTTCTGTCCGGCCATCGAGCGCCTGGACCTGAAGGATCATGAATTGTTTGCCAATGGTCCCGACCGGGTCAATAACCGGGAGCAGTTGATCCCGATCCTCACGGAGGTGCTGCAAGGGAAAAGCCGCGACGAATGGATCGCCATTCTCAGCGCGGCGGGCATTCCCTGTGGTGCCATCCGAACGGTGGGCGAGGCCTGCGAAAGCGAGACCCTGAAACAGCGGGGCATGATTTGGAAGATGGACCATCCGACCGCCGGCGAAGTCCGCAGCATCGGCAATCCGATCGAGATGACCGGCACGCCGTTTGCCCAGCCCAGCCCGCCGCCAATGTTGGGCGAGCATACGGACGCTGTCCTGCAAGATCTGCTTGGCTTCAGCGCCGAAAAAATCGCGGCGCTCAAGGCGCAGGGTACGATTTAGTCGGCGCGCGCCCTAACCTCCAGAACCACCGCCATGGCGCTGTCGCCCGCCGCGCAGCCCTGGAACAGGCCGCGCCCGCCGCCTTTAAGCGCCAGTTCCTCGATCAATTCGATAATCGAGCGCAGCCCGGTCGGTCCCTGGGGGTGGCCCCAGATCAGGGAACAGCCGTAGTTGTTCATGGCATCAAGCGCAAAGCCGGTTTCCCGGCTGAAGACAATGTCGTTGACGGCAAAAGGATTGTGCGATTTCACCGCATCAATATCACCGATCCCCAGGTCCGCAGCGTCCAGGGCCCGTTGCGCCGCCTCGACCGGGGCCTGGGGCATGTAGCCCTTTTCGGTCCGGGACTGGCCAAAGCCCAGCAGCCGGATTTGGATCGAGGGATCGCTCGCATGCCGGCGCGCGCCCTCGGCCGTCGTCACCAGCAGGCCGACCGAGCCATCGGCGGGATGGGTCTGGCCGCCAAAAGTAATAACGCCATCTGCCTTCACGGGCTTTAGTTTCGCCAACCCCTCGGCGCTGGCCTCTACGACGCCTTCGTCGCTGGTCAGGGTCGTTACCGTCTTGCGGAAGCGGCCATCGGGCACGGCGAACGGCAGGGTCATATAGCGTTTCTGAAAGGCATGATCGTTCGCCAGGGCGTCCTGATACTGGCTGTAGCGGCGCAGCACCACAGCATGCTGTTCCTCGGTGCCGATCTGGTATTTGGCGGCGACATTTTCCGCCGTATCGATCATGGCATTCCGGGCATGGGGATCATGGTTGAAGTTATCCATCACCACGTCTTCGTGGGCGCCGGTGCCGCCAGGCCCGGCGGGGGCGGGATAATAGACGTGCGGGCCGTTTGAGGTGCGGTCCGTGGCCAGGATCAGGGCGGTGTCCGACAGGCCGCCGCGGACTTCCTGGCAGGCCGCGGCCAGGGTGCGGGCGCCGGTGGCGCAGGCCTGGCTGATGGTCGGCCCGGCCACTGCCTCGGCCCCCATCATGCCGGTCACCCAGGGCAGGCCATAGAATGACTGCTTCTGCGGCACGGTCATGCCGAGGATGCCATGGTCGATCGCGTCCAACGGTATCTTTCGCCGCGCCAGTTCCCCTCTGGCCACGTGGGCGGCGAATTCCATGCTGTGCAAATGGGACAGGCTGCCCTGCCAGCGGGCAAACGGCGTGGACCAATAGGCGCCATAGGGAATTTCGGCATCGCGGGTCATTGTATCATCCAATGTTGATCGCCAGAGGTGCCCACGACGGTGTTTGACAGGCTGGGCGCTTAGCGCCAACCTATCCCAGAATTGCTTTGTTTGCAGCTAGGAATAGGCGGGCGGCATGGCCAGGACCGCGATGCGGGCCATGCGCGGTTGTTTTAGATTTGTGACTTTGTGAAGGAGTATTGTGATGAGCGAGGCGCGGGTGGATACGGTTCGGCTGCAGACCATGGTGAAGGGTTTCTGGGAATCCGCCGCTTTGATGAGCGGCGTGGAACTGGGGCTGTTCACGGCCATTTCCCAGGGCCGGAAAACCATTACCAGCGCCGCTGCCGCCATGGGCATCGAGGGGGAGAACGCCGAACGCCTGATGACCGCCCTGACCGCCATGAAACTGCTGCAGCGTGATGGCGACAGCTTTTCGAATGCGCCGGATGTGGAACGTTTTCTGGTTCAGGGCGCGCCCAGCTATGCCGGGCCATGGATGCTGTTTGGCAAACCGCAATGGAACGAATGGGGCAACCTGACCGCGCATCTGCGCCAGCCCAAGGCGGCGCAAAAGGTTCTGGGAAAATACGATGACAGCTTCACGGTGGCGCGGGCGAGGGCCTATCACGAGGCAACCTACTCCATCGGCATGGGCGCGGCCCGGCGGTTTCATAGACAGGTTGATCTGACGGGACGGCGGCGGATCATGGACCTGGGCGGCGGTTCAGGTTGCTATTGCATAACGGCCGCCAATGCCTATCCGGAGATCACGGCAGTGGTCCTGGATCTGCCCTCTGTGGTGGTGGTGACCCGCGAATTCATTGCCGAGAACAACGTGGAAAGCCGCGTCGCGGCCGAGGCCTGCGATTTCACCGCCGATCCCTTGCCCAATGATGCAGATGTGGCGATCATGGCCTCCAACCTGCCGCAATACAGCCGTGAAATTATTGCTGGCGTCGTACAACGGGTGCATGACGGGTTGCTGCCGGGCGGTGAGTTCCACCTGATCGGCGAAATCCTGGACGATGACCGCCGCGGCCCCATCGGACCCGCCTTGTGGGGCCTGTCCGAGGCCGTCAGCGAATCCACCGGGCTGGCCCATTCAGAGGCCGATGTCATCGGCTACCTGGCAAATGCGGGTTTTAGAGACGTCACGGCCACGGAATTCATTCCCGGCACGCTGACCCGCATCACCGGTCACAAAGCCTGAGGCCGGGCGGGGCCGTAACAAGAGCAATTTACAATTAAACGGGGTCGCTTTCGCGACTTAAGTAATTGGTTCAATTGCTCTAATCTTAAGGAGTCCAGGCATGTCTCAGGGGAACATGCTCGAGGATGCGGATAGATTATGACTGACAAGGCGATTTTGCACGTGGGCGCGGTGGCGCTGGTGACCGGCGCCAGTGCCGGCATTGGCCGGGCCGTGGCCGTGGCGTTGAGCGCACGCGGGGCGCGGGTCATTTGCGCCGCCCGGCGCCGGGACCGGCTGGAGGCCCTGGTCGGCGAACTGCCCGGGCCGGCCCTGGCCCTGGAGCTTGATATTGCCGATGGCGAAGCCGTCGACGGGCTGGTGGCGCGATTGCCCGAGGACTGGCGGCGGATCGATATTCTGATCAACAATGCCGGTCACGACCTGGGCGGCCGGCAGCCCTATCATCAGCGCGCGGCGGCGGATGTTGCCGCCGTCATTCAGACCAATGTGACTGGGATGATGCGCACCACCCTGGCGATCCTGCCCGCGATGCGCGCGCGGGGCAGAGGGCATATCGTCACCATTGGCTCCGTCAACGGCGTGGAATGGGTGGCCAACCACAGTGTCTATGTGGGCTCGAAATTCGCCGTGCATGGCTTCACCAACAGCCTGCGTCAGGAATTGCAGGGCACCGGCGTACGCCTGACCGAGGTCATGCCCGGCCTGGTGCGCAGCGAATTCGCCGCCGCGCGCTGGGGCGGCGATGAGGCCCGGGCGGCGGAATTCTATGGCCGGTTCGATTCCGCGCTTTCACCCGAGGATGTCGCCGACGCCGTGCTGTACGCCCTGGATACGCCGCCGCACGTCAACATTTGCGACCTGGTCCTGCGCCCCGCTTAATCGTTGCTGCTTTTGGCCGCCGGGTCCGCCGCCGGAACGGCGATGGCGCTGTTCCGCGCGGTTGCGATAGAATCTCCGATCGAGGCCGGCGGCGCGTTCGGATCCTTATCCGTCTCGGCGATCTGCCGGCCCAGGGCCTGTACGATGGGGATGTCTTCATCGCTTAACGGCGCCATGCGGGGCTTACGCGCCAGGGCTGCCGCTATATAGGGGGCCAATTCCGCGGCTTTCCGGGCCTCCCGTTCCGCTTCGCCGGCCCTGAACCCCGGCATCACTTCGGCGGCAAACAGTTTCAGGGAGTCACGGATATGGTCGTGGCGGTTACGTCCTGATTGCTGAATAAAGATAACCTGATCGACGCCCGCATCGGCGAACAGGGCAAGGTTTTCGCGCAGTTGCGCCGGGGTGCCAATGCCGCTGCCGCCGCCGCTGTTCGGCAGACTGCCCCGGACGGTTTGAAATTGCCGCCAGATGTCCGTACGGCCCGGTTTCTGCTCGCCATAAATATAATGATGCCCCAGGGCATAGCCGAAGAATTGAAAGCCTTCCAGGCCGCGGGCCATGGCCTCGTTCTCGTCCGCATGGCAGGAAAAGCCGGTAACCATGGCAATGTTGGGGTTGACCGCATGGCCGATGGGCACGCAGTCTTCCGACTTGATGATGTCGTAATATTCGCTGACCCATTTGACCGCCTCGACCGGGTCGATGAAGGCGAAGGTCAAGGCGCCAATGCCGGCGCGGGCCGCCAGATGAATGGTTTCCCGCCGGGAACAGGCAACCCAGATGGGCGGGTGGGGTTTTTGCAGCGGCTTTGGCACCACGTTGCGGCACGGCATGGAGAAATACTCTCCCGCAAAGCCGGGATAGGGGTCCATGGCCAGCATATTGGCGCATTGTTCCGTGCTCTCGCGCCACATCCGTCGCTTGTCATCCACCGTGACGCCATAGCCGCCCAACTCCAACGCCGCCGAACTTTCGCCGGTGCCGAACTCCACCCGTCCGTCAGAGATCAGATCCAGGGTGGCGATCCGTTCCGCAACCCGGGCCGGATGGTTGTAGCCCGGCGGCATCAGAACAATGCCATGGCCCAGACGGATGCGCTTGGTTCGTTGCGAACAGGCGGCAAGAAACACTTCCGGGGCCGAGGAATGGGAATACTCTTCCAGGAAATGATGCTCCACCTCCCAGGCGTAATCGATCCCCAGTCGGTCCGCCAGTTCCACTTCATCCAGGGCTTCCTTGAACAGGCGGTGCTCGTCACCCTCGTTCCAGGGCCGGGGTAACTGGTGCTCGTAAAAAACGCCGAACTTCATCTCTTCCGTTCTCCACGCAATTTTGTTGCCGGCAGGATATCTTTTCCACCCCGTCCTGGTGCAAGCTAGCTTAGACTGCCCCGCTGCAAATGAAGAGAGTGATGAAATGAAACTGCATAGTTCCCCGACCTCGCCCTACGTCCGCAAGGTACGCGTCCTGTTGCTGGAAACCGGCCTGGATGATCGGGTGGAACAGGTGGCCCAGGCGGTAACGCCGACCGCACCCAACGCCGCGGTCAACGCCGACAACCCCCTGGGCAAGGTGCCGGCCCTGCACACCGATGACGGCCTGTCGCTGTATGACAGCCCGGTGATCTGCGAGTATCTCGACAGCCTGCACGATGGCGCCAGGATGTTTCCCGCCACCGGCAGGGCACGCTGGCAGGCGCTATGCCGCCAGGCCCTGGGCGATGGTCTGCTGGATGCGGCCATCCTGGGCCGCTATGAGACCACCTTGCGGCCGCCCGAGAGGCTATGGCCGGAGTGGCTGGCGGGCCAGATGCTGAAAATCGAACGCAGCCTTGATGCCATGGACGCCGGGGCAGGGGAGATGGGAGACACGGTTGATATCGGCGCCATCACCATCGCCTGTGCCCTGGGTTATCTGGATTTCCGCTATGGCGAGATTGAGTGGCGGGCCAACCGCCCAGCCCTGGCGGCCTGGTATGACGCCTTTGCCCGGCGGTCTTCCATGCAGGCAACCCTGGCGCCCGACGCCGACCCCCTGAAGCGGTAGCGGGGACAGCGCCCAAATTCAAAAAAGCAATACCCAAGCCAGATAGGGCCCCAAATGTACGGCGTGTATAATAGGGACGACCAAACCTAAATTGGACGCGACACGAATGCCGATAGACAAAGCCGGATCACCGGATTGGACACGGGTCACCGCGATCTTGGTCACCCACCATAGCGCCGCCGTAATTGGTGACTGTCTACAAAGTTTTAAAGGCGTGCCCAATATCATCGTGATCGATAACGCCAGCGATGATGAAACTTTGGATATCGTGCGTGAAATGACACCTCAGGCGCACATCGTGAAAAACAAAATTGGCGTCGGTTATGGTGGGGCTGCGAACCAGGGTCTGAACTTGGTGAAAACCGAGTTCGCCCTGACCGTAAACCCGGATTCCATCGTGTCGCCGGATGCCGTTTCTGCTCTGTTGGATGCGGCGGATAAGTTCCCAGATGCCAGCATCATTTGTCCCCAAACAATCAATTTGGATGGCTCGCCGGAACCGACCCATGATGTGGTCATGTTCGACCGCCACCTTATCCCATCTCCGTATAACAAGCGGCGTGACGAAGCCGTTCCCGAAGGCGATGTTTGTGCTGCATTCGTTTCTGGCGCCGTCAGCCTGATCCGCATATCCGTCATCCATCAACTCGGCGGGTTCGATGAAAATTTATACCTCTACTTCGAAGACGATGATCTCTGCATGCGCATGCGGGCCGCGGGTTATCCGTTAATCCTAACCCCGCATGCCCGGATCATGCACATCAATGCTGGGTCCGTGCGGCCCAGCCTGCATTACAAGTGGGAAAAATTCTGGAACTACGGCTGGGCGCGGCTTTACATTGAGAAGAAATATAACGGAACGGGCGTGATGCTGGGCCTGTCCGTGCGCCATGTTTTGCGTTTTCTGGTGAAGGCATTGGCGAATACGCTGAGTTTAAAATTCGAAAAGGCATGGCGCGACTGGGCCCGGTGTACGGGGACACTTGCTTTTCTTGTGGGTGTTCGTGCCATTAATCCAAGTTGGAAGGCGATCAATGAGCGCGAACGTCAAAGTCAGCCAAAGTGACCTGTGGTTAATGCACTTGGGGAGTTGTCCGGCAAAGTTGGTTTCCTAGCCCCGCAACCAACGTAAGCGGTGTCTTGACCCGATCATTCGAGAGTGAATGAGATTTTCCAATTGACCTGCGCCCCAAGTTCCCACTGTTCATAAATGGAGCACTTGTCTTGGGTTGATGCCCATTTGAGGCGATTGATGCCATCAGATAGGGGGATATCTCCTTAGCCAAAAACTCGGCGTCAGGTTGAGCTAACCCGGCCTTGACGGACAGTTTAATTGAGCACCATTGCTCTGTTCTTCGTAGGCGATTGGACTGATGCGGTTCAGGCTCCTGAGCGGCGCGGTGATGTTGGCGCCGGGCGGAACCATGCTCCTGCGACCTGAGTGGCTGTTATGACCGATAGAAAGAAACGCGGGTCCCGACCACCCGTGCAGTTCCGATGCACCGTAATTCGTGGCCTGCGTTTCGGCGCGGGCTTCCGAAGCTGCGATTGACAGCATAGGGGGATGCTTCATGATCACGCGAGACGCGCTTTTGGCGGCCGGTTGCCCCCTGCAATAGTGGCCGCGCGGCAAAACAGGGATGATGATGGTGCGGGACGCGCCCGGCGGCGGCGATGATCAGGGCCAGGAGGGCCCAGCGGCGGAGGCTGTGCGCCTGCTGGCGGCGGTGCGGCAATTGTCTGAAGAGCTGCATCCGCGGGGCCCATCAATCGGCGCCGTCACACTGGATAGCGCGCTTGACCGGGACCTCGGTTTTGACAGTCTGGGCCGCGTCGAACTGCTCAGCAGGCTGGAGCAGGATTTCGACATCAGCCTGTCCGAACAGCTGATTGCCACCGCCGATACGCCACGCGACTTGCTGCGGGCGCTGCACGGTGCACGGGGCCGCGGCGATGTCCCGATTTCCCAGGCCATGGAAGATCTGGCATTGGGACAGGCAGCGGCGCCCGACGGCGCCCGCACCCTGATCGAAGCCTTGCAATGGCATGTACAGGCCCACCCGGAGCGGCCGCATATCCGTCTGTATAGCGATCATGACGACGGTGAGATCATCACCTACGGCGACTTATGGGGAGCCGCCGAAAAGACCGCGGCCGGCCTGCTGGCGCTGGGCCTTGATCGCGGCGAAGCAGTCATCATCATGCTACCGACGGGCCGGGAATATTTCGCCGGGTTCACGGGTGTACTGCTGGCCGGCGGGGTGCCGGTGCCGGTCTATCCGCCGGGACGGCCCAGCCAGATCGAAGACCATCTGCGCCGGCACATGGCGATCGTCGACAATTGCCGGGCGGCCATCATGATCGCCATGCCCGAGGCAATTCGCTTTGCCGGGCTGCTGCGCGGTCTGGCCGTTTCCCTGCGCCATGTCGTGACGCAGGAGGCGCTGACCGCCTTGCCGTTGCCGATGCCGCAATTGCCACAGGCCCAGGCCAACGATATCGCCTTCCTGCAATATACCTCCGGCAGCACCGGCATGCCGAAGGGCGTGATCCTGACCCACGCCAATTTGTTGGCCAATATCCGCGCCATGGGTGAGGCGCTCGAGGCATCCTCCGAGGATGTTTTTGTCAGCTGGCTGCCGCTTTACCATGACATGGGATTGATCGGCGCCTGGCTGGGCAGTCTCTATTACGCGGCCCATCTGGTGATCATGTCACCGTTGGCCTTTATCGCCCGGCCGCAGCGCTGGTTCCGTGCCATCCATCGTTTTCAGGGCACCCTGTCCGCGGCGCCGAATTTTGCCTTTGAACTCTGCCTCAGACGCCTCAAGGACGAGGACCTGACGGGGATCGATCTGTCGTCCTGGCGCGTGGCGGCCAACGGCGCGGAAGCGGTCAGCCCCGAAACTTTGGAAAATTTCACCCGCCGGTTCGCGAAATTCGGTTTCCGCCCGCAGACCATGATGCCGGTCTATGGGCTCGCGGAAAATGCCGTCGGTCTGGCATTTCCGCCGCTGGGCCGAGGACCGCGGATCGACCGTATCCGGCGTGACCGCCTGATGAACTCCGGCCATGCGGTGCCCGCCGATGAGGCGGACCCGCATGCCCTGCGGTTCGTCGGCTGCGGCCATCCTTTGCCGCGCCATCAAATCCGCATCGTTGACGATGCCGGCCGCGAACTGCCGGAGCGGCGGCAGGGACATCTGCAATTCCAGGGCCCCTCGGCCACCAGCGGCTATTTGCGGGCGCCGGACAAAACCGAGGCCATGTTCCATGGCGCCTGGCTCGATCCCGCGGACCTTGCCTATATAGCCGAAGGCGAAATTTTTATCACCGGCCGCAGCAAAGACATCATCATTCATGCGGGCCGCAACCTTTATCCCGAGGAAATCGAGAACGAAGTGGGCAAGATTGCCGGCGTCCGGGAAGGTCGCGTGGCGGTGTTCGGCAGCCATGATCCGCAATCGGGTACGGAACGGCTGATTGTTCTGGCGGAGACCCGGCAGCAGGATCCCGAACAACGCGAGGCCCTTGGCCGCGATGTTAACGCCATCGTCACCGATCTGACCGGCGCGCCGGCCGATGAGGTGGTGTTGGCGCCGCCCAATTCGGTGCTGAAGACCTCGAGCGGTAAAATTCGCCGTGCCGCGAGCCGCGAGCTCTATGAGACGGGCGGTATCGGAAAAACCCAAAGCCCGGTTTGGCTGGAATTTCTGCGCCTCCGCCTCGCAATGCTGCCCAAACGCCTGCGCCGCACCCGGCAGATCAGCGGCGCCGCCCTTTACGGCGGATATTGCTGGTTTGTGTTCGCATTGATGGCGCTGCCCTTGGGGCTGTTGTTCGCAGTATTGCCGCGGCCGGATTGGTGCTGGCGCCTGGGCCATTTCGCCGTACGGGCGGTGTTTCGGTTGACCGGCCTGGGTTTATCCGTAACCGGCACCGAACATCTGGCCAGCACCTGGGGCCAGATTCTGGTCAGCAATCATCAGGGTTATCTGGATGGGTTCGTCATGATTGCCGCCTTGCCGCGGCGGGCGGGCTTTGTAGCGAAGAAGGAACTCGGCGACAATATTTTCACGCGCCTTCTGATGCAGCGCCTGGGCGCGGCGTTCGTGGAGCGCTTCGACAGCGCCGCGGGCATCAGGGATGCGCAGCGTCTGGCCGAGCGCGGCCAGGCCGGACAGACCTTGCTGTTTTTTGCCGAGGGCACCTTTGAACGGATGCCCGGATTGAAGCCCTTTCGCCTTGGCGCGTTCGAAACCGCGGTGGCGGCGGCGCGGCCAGTGGTGCCCATGGCCATCCGGGGCAGCCGTTCCATATTGCGCGACGGCACCTGGCTGCCGCGGCGCGGCGCCCTTCGGGTGATGATCGGTGAACCCATGTGGCCGGCCCAGGGCGGATCGGCGGCGGATGGCGATCATTTCAGTGCCGCCATTGCATTGCGCGAACGCACCCGAACATGGATCTTGCGCCATTGCGGGGAGCCTGATCTGGCCCATGAACGCCCGGCGTTACTGGTTCGCGATAGCGTTGGGCCGGCTGCGACGGAACCGCCGCAATAATGTCTCGGCACCTCTTTCGGGCGTCGGTGAGGTTGGCGGGTAATTCAATCTCGAAAATGGTCTAGCTGCCGCGCAAAACGTCTGCGTACAGGGCTGGGTCGATGTTGCCGCCGGATAGGACGATGACGGTAATGCCCGTGCTCAGATCCAGCTTTCCGGCGAGGGCCGCGGCCAAGGCGACGGCGCCGCCTGGCTCGAGCACCAGTTTCAAATGACTGAAAGCCGCCGCCATGGCGGCGGCAACCTCCCCGTCGCTCACCGCCAGACCACCGCTGCAGAGTTTGCTGTTGACCTGATAGGTCAGCAGGCCCGGTTCCGGCGCCAACAGGGCGTCGCAAAAACTCGCAGCGTCCGGATCTGCCTTTTGCCGTTGGCCGCTGGCGAGGGACCGTGCGGTATCGTCGAAGCCCTGGGGTTCGACGGTATAGACCGCGGTCTTCGGCCGGTGATGTTTTACCGCCGTCGCCACCCCCGCGGTCAGGCCGCCGCCGCCGCAGGGCACCAGAACCCGGTCCGGTTCCAGGTCCAACGCGGCTAGCTGTTGCATGATCTCCAAACCGATGGTGCCCTGGCCCGCCATGATCAGGCGGTCGTCGTAAGGGCGGACCAGGCTCAAACCCTGCTCCCGGCAAAGTCGTTCGGCGATGGCTTCCCGCGGCTCTGTCCCATACCGGTCGTAGGTCACGATCCGGGCCCCCCAGGCGGCGGTGCCTTGCCTTTTCACTGCCGGGGCATCTTCCGGCATGACATTCAAGGCCGGCACGCCGAGATAATGCGCCGCCGCGGCCACGCCCTGGGCGTGGTTGCCGGAGGAGTAGGCGATCACGCCGGCCTTGCGCGCCTGGGGGTCAAGCCGGCTGATATGGTTATAGGCGCCGCGAAACTTGAACGTCCCGGTAACCTGCAATGGCTCGGCCTTGAAAAACAGCCGCCCGCCGGCCCGCTCGGTCAGGGCCCGGTTTTCCAGCAACGGCGTAAGTGCGGCGATACCGTGCAAGACCTGGGCGGCGGAGGCAACGTCAGCGTAGCTTACGGGCAGATCAGTGTTTTGCGTCACCATGGTTCTCCAGGAATTCGTCAATCGCCGCCAGGCAGGCCGGCTCCGTCAGTTGCGGTACATGGCCGCGGTTGGGCAGGCTTAACTGGCTCAGGTCGGGTTTCTCCTGCGCCATGCGGGCAAAGGTCTCGGCGCTCAGAATATCTGACAGGGCGCCGCGAATGGCCAGCACGGGGACGTGCGCCAGGGACTTGAAATAAGGCCAGAAATCGACTGGGCTGTCGCCCTGGTTCGACACCGCCTCGGCGATTGCCGGGTCATAATCCTGCACCAGCAGGCCGTCTTCCCGCTGCCGGTAGCCGCGCCGGGCCTCATCGCGCCATTGCGCTATTTCGAAATCCGGATAGGCCGCACCAAACAGCGTTTGCAGGTGCGCGGCGGCCTGTTCCAGATCCATGGCCGCCAACGCCTTGCCGGCGTAGCCGCCAATGCGCGCGACGCCGCTGGGATCCAGTTCCGGGCCGATATCGTTCAGGATCACCCCGGCCAGCGCCGTGGGCCGGGCCGCGCCCATGGCCATGGCCAGCAGGCCCCCCAACGAGGTGCCGATAACGATCACCCTGTGACAGCCGGTCAGAGCCAATAAGTGGCCGATGTCCGAAAGATAGACCGGCGGCGCATAATTGCCGTGCTTGGGGTCATGGGCCGATTTTCCCCGGCCACGCAGATCCGGGCACAGCACCCGCCTGTGCGGGCATAAGTGGAGGGCCAGTTCATGAAAATCGATGGAATTACGGGTCAGGCCAGGCAGACAAAGGACCGGCGTGCCGCTGGCCCCGGCATCGCCATAGTCCCGATAATAGAGCTGCAGGTCGTCCTGGGCGCGGTAGCGGTATTCCTGATATTCCATGCTCACGATGCCGCCACGCCCACCAGTGCGGGCAATGCTTCCAGGCTGTCCAGCATAACGTCCGGGTTGCCGGGCAGGCGCTCCCGCGTTTGGGCAAAACGGTTCACCCAAACCACGCGAAAGCCAAAATTCGATGCCGCATGGGCGTCCCAGGCATTGGACGATTGAAAGCAGATCCGGGACGGAGCGATGTCAAGATGATCGACCGCCAGTTGATATACCGCCGGCGCGGTCTTGTAGATCCGGATTTCATCGGCCGAAATGACCGCATCCAGCGCCCCGCCGATGCCCGCGTTGTCCACCGCCGCCTGCAGCATCTTGGGCGAACCGTTGGACAGGATAGCGGTTTTCATGCCGCCGGCCTGCAGCTGGCGCAGAACATTCCCGACTTCCGGATAGGTATCCAGCCGCAAATACAGCTCCATCAGCCTCTCGCGCAGGACGCTGTCATTCAGTTCAAGGGAGTCCATGGCGAAATCCAGTGCCTCGCCGGTGACCTGCCAGAAATCAGCGTAGGTCCCCATCAGGCTGCGCAGCCAGGTGTATTGCAATTGCCGGCCCCGCCACAATTCCGCCAGGGGTTGCCACTTATCGCCCAATTCGGCGGCGCAATGCTGGGCCGCGGCGTTGACATCGAACAGGGTGCCATAGGCATCGAAGACGCAGGCGTCTATTCCTTCCAATCTGGTCTCGGTCATCATCAGGTCTTTCGTGCTGTTGCTACCAGGTTGATTGTTCCATGTAATGGGGTTGGGACCTAGTATGTGCGTAAACACATCCCCGCCGCCAGTGTCTGTGGGAATGGAACCGGGTCACTTGCTTTGTCGGTTGCCGCGTTGCAGGTCCTGATTGAGGGCCAGGTTGGCCGATCCGGGGTTGAAGCGCCAGCGGTAGACCTGCAGATTTTCCAATACTTGTTGCACATAGTTGCGTGTCTCGGAAATGGAAATGGCTTCTATCCAATCGATGGGATCGACAGCGTCGCTGCGTGGATCACCGTTTTGCCGCAGCCACCGCTGCACCCGATTGGGGCCCGCATTGTAGGCTGCCAGCGCCAGGATGTAGGAACCACGGTAGGCCTGGATCAATTGGCCCAGATAGGCTGCCCCCAAACGCATGTTGTAGGGGCCGTCGAACAGGCGGTCCTGGCGGTAACGCAGGCGCAGGCTTTTCGCCACCTTGCGGGCCGTACGCGGCAATAATTGCATCAGTCCCCGCGCGGAGGCGGAGGAAACGGCAGTGGGATCGAACTCGCTTTCCTGGCGGGCCACGGCATGGGCCAGGGCAGCTTCGATAGGCATCGGCGCCAGGTTGGAAAGCATGGGATAACCGGTGCGCGGCAGCAAGGTGCCCGCGCGCAGGGCCAGTTTGGATGCCCGTACCGCCAAGGTGGGCTGGCCCAGGCCCTGGCCCAGGCGGGCAGCCAACAGACGCCCTTCGGGGCTGCCGGCGGTACGGGTCAGATGCAGAATTATGGGGCGCAAGTATTCCTCCTGCTTCAGTTCCAGCAGCATGCGGCTTAATCGAACCAGTTCCCGATCGTTGAACCGGCGCGTTGCCGCCGCGCTTGGCGAAGGCATCTCTGGTATCCGCCAGCTGCCTTTCGAGCCCAAGGCTTGGGCTGCCAGCTGGCCGTAAAAGGTGGAGGGATGCCGCGCCGCCGCCTGATACCACTTGGTCCCGTCTTTGCGATTGCCCATAGCCATATTGGCGCGCCCGGCCCAATAGGCGGCCCGGGCCTGGCTGACCGGAAAATTCACCTGCTCATAAAGATTGCCAAAATGGCGCAGGGCACTGCCAGCGTTGTTCAAAAACCGCAGGGCGATCCAGCCGGATAACCATTCGGCTTGGGCATAGCTGGCATGCCCGGCCAATTGCCCATGTTCCGAGGCAAGCCGGTAGGCCAACTCCACTTCACCCTCGCGCAAGGCGCCGCGGGCCTGGATATGCCGTTCTATCCACCATTTTTCCGGTTGCGGCCCCAGATTGGCTGGCGGTTGCAAAAGGATGTCCCGGGCCGGTTCGTCCAAATTTTTGCGCCGCCGCCAGCGCAGCCTTTCATAGGACAGACCGCTGTCGTTCAACAATTCCTCAGGCACCGCCGCGATCTTGCTGTCGACGCCGGGGCCGCTCACCATCAGGCTTTCCCGCGCTTCGGCCACCTTGCGGAGATCACTGGGAACCAGACTGTAGAGTCGGCGGGCGCTATATCGATGACCCTGCCACAGCAGATGATCCAGGCGGGCGATGTGATCCGCCTCGGATAGCAGTTTGCGGTGGCGGCGGTATATGGCCCGCGAGTTCCGGCGGGCAAAGACATTGTTGACCCAGGCATAACGCAGCCACTGGCGGCCTTCTTCATCCATTCCATTTCGCAGCATAGCCTCGGCCAGATGGACCTGGCCCGGACCCGAGAGGGGGCGGTGCAGGGTAAACCATTCCAGAGCGACGGGATCGGCAATGCGGCTTGTCGCCATTGCCTCTTCGGCCCGCCGGATCAACCGGTCGCGCGAGGGCCAGTCGGGGTTGGCGTCCAGGAAACCTGCAATTTCGCCAAAAGTGGCGTGATTGCCCGGCTGGCGATAGTTGAGCCAGCGCAGGGCCTTTGCCGGCAAGGGGTCTTTCGCTTTACGGGCCAATCGATGAGCCTCGCGCCAATCATGCTTCTTGGCTGCCGCAAAGGCTTTGACGTAGTGCGCCCGATCCTCGTGCGAGAGTAAATTGCTTTCCGATTGCGCCCAGGCGGCGCCCGTTAGCGTCAAGGACAGCAACAACCACGCGGCGCCCATCAACGCGGCAACCGACCGGGCAAACAGCCGCGCCGCGCTCCAGGAGGCGTGGACCGGGTTGCTTGAATTTCTCGGGAATGCGACCAAGGAGCGGATTGGTGTTCTCGCAGCTTGCCCCCCTGCCGGGGAAAGGGTTAAGTTCACGTCACTTTTAGCAGAATAGCATTTCCCTAGGAGAGAAACATGTTCAAGGGGTCGATTGTTGCGCTTATTACACCGTTCCGCGATGGCCAGGTGGATGAAGATGCACTGCGAAAACTTGTTGATTGGCATGTTGAGCAGGGCACTCATGGCATCGTGCCCTGCGGCACCACCGGGGAAAGCCCTACGCTGTCCCATGAAGAGCATGGCCGGGTGGTCGAAATCGTCATCGATCAGGTCGCGGGACGCCTGCCGATCATTGCCGGCGCCGGTTCCAACAATACCGCCGAGGCGATCGCGCTGACCCTGCGTGCCCAGGCCGCGGGCGCGGATGCCGTGCTGCATGTGGCGGGTTATTACAATCGGCCGAACCAAGAAGGGCTATATCAGCATTTTAAGGCATTGCATGACGCAACTGATATTCCCATCATCGTCTACAACATTCCGCCCCGCGCCATCGTCGATATTCTGCCCGAGACCATGGAGCGGATGGCCGCATTACCTCGGATCGTCGGGGTAAAAGATGCCACTTGCGATGGTTCCCGGATCAGCCGTGAGCGGCTTTTGATCGGTTCCGACTTCTGCCATCTGTCAGGCGAGGATCCCACCGCGTTGGCCTATAACGCTCATGGCGGAGATGGCTGTATTTCCGTGACAGCCAATGTGGCGCCGAAACTGTGCGCGGAATTTCAGGAGGCCTGCCAGGCAGGCGATTACGGTCTGGCGCTGAGTCTGCATGAGCGCCTGATGCCCTTGCATATCGTGCTATTCCTGGAACCCAGCCCGGCGGGCACCAAGTATGCCGCCTGGCGTCTTGGCCTGTGCGAGGCCGAGGCGCGCCTGCCAGTGGTGCCTCTGACAAAAGCGACGGCGGAAAAAATCGACGTTGCCTTGCGCTATGTGGGTCTGCTTAATTGACGCGATGACCCGATCTGTTGCTGAAAACAGAAAGGCCCGCCACAACTATTTCATCGATGAAACGTTGGAGGCGGGCCTAATCCTGACCGGCACGGAAGTGAAATCCCTGCGCGCCGGTCAGGCCAGTATTGCCGAGGCCTACGCAGTGGAGCGGGACGGCGCCTTGCAACTGATCAATGCCCATATTCCGGAGTACAAAGGCGGCAATCGCTTCAATCACGAGCCTCTGCGCCCGCGGCAACTGTTATTGCATAAACGCGAGATGGAACGCCTTACCAACGCGATCGCCCGCGCCGGCATCACCGTGGTGCCCTTAAAGCTGTATTTCAATGATCGCGGAATTGCCAAAATTCTCCTGGGCATCGCCAAAGGTAAAAAGCAGCATGACAAGCGGGCCACGATCAAGGATCGGGATTGGAAGCGGGACCAGGCCCGTCTGCTCCGCAACCGGGGATAGAGCGGTTTTCAATTAATCGGAGTCGCTCTCGTGACTTAAGTAATTGGTTCAATTGCTCTATTCTTAAGGAGTCCGAGCATGTTTTAAGGACACATGCTCTAGCCCGGAAACGCTCTAAATCCCGTCGGGCGCAAGGGCGTCCAGATCGGCGCGAATGCCGGCGAAAACCGCCTGGAACATTTCGACCGTCAGGCGTCTGGTGTTGGTGTTGTAGCGGGAGCAGTGATAGCTGTCGTACAGGATGCGCCCATCACCCAGGTCATGACGGGCGTTATGGCCAAAGGAATAGGCGGCCTGCGGCAACGCCAAGGTTTTCAGCAAACTGTCGTGTGCGATCCGCCCCAAAGCCAGGATGGCCCGTGGCCTCGGTAATCCGGCCAGTTGCCCCATCAGAAACTGCCGGCAAGTCCTGATCTCGGCGGCAATAGGTTTGTTTTGTGGCGGCACGCAGCGCACGGCATTCGTAATCCGGCAATCCACCAGGTTCAGCCCGTCGTCGACCCGGCGGTCGTAGGTGCCGGTGGAAAACCCTTGCTCCGCCAGCGTTTGATACAACAGATCACCTGCGAAATCGCCGGTGAAGGGGCGGGCGGTGCGATTGGCGCCGGATAGGCCCGGGGCCAGGCCAACAATCAACAGGCGGGCCTTTGGATCACCAAAGCTTGAAACCGCGCCGTTGAACCAGTCGGGCTGTTTGACCTGGCTTTCCCGCCGAAACGCCACCAGACGCGGGCAAAGGCAACAATTCGCCGGCGGATCGGCGGGTTGTGTCCCGGTTCGCGCCATCAGGCGCTTTGGCTCTCGCTATCGTCGTAGTCATCATCATTCTGCCCCAAACCCACAGGTAGTTGGTTGGCCTCGTCGGGCAAAGCCGGTGCCATCCGGCGGTTGCCGTTGCGGGATATCTCGGGAATCAATTTTTCCAAATCCAGGAAAACATCCGCCTGGCGCCGCAATTCGTCTGCCGCCATGGGGGGCGTGGAGCGTACCGTTGACACGACGGTGACACGTTTGCCTTTGCGCTGCACGGCCTCCACCAGACGGCGGAAATCGCCGTCACCGGAAAAAACATAGAGATGATCCAGGTTATCGGCCATTTCCAGCATATCCACCGCCAGCTCGATATCCATGTTGCCTTTGATTTTGCGCCGGCCGGCCGCGTCGGTGAATTCCTTGGTCGGTTTGGTCACCATGGTGTAGCCGTTATAATCCAGCCAATCGACCAGGGGACGAATGGGTGAATATTCCTGATCTTCGATTAGCGCGGTATAATAGAGCGCCCGTACCAGATAACCGCGACCCGAAAAGTACTCCAGTAATTTCTTGTAATCGATATCGAACCCCAAGGCCCGGGCGGCAGCATACAAGTTCGAGCCGTCGATGAATAAGGCAATGCGCTCGGATTCAGTATTCATGATAATTCCTGTTTTAAAATCGTATTGTATGAATGTATGAAAAATTGGCGTTATTTTGATAATCGATATAGAAGACCACCATATGCCATGCCGTACAGCCGTTCTACAAGGAAACTTGGGATGGAACCACCAATGTTCGGGGTATTTAGCAACAATATTCTGTTATATCTGATTGCGGATGGCGTGCGATGATACTGATTGGCCTTGGTGGCAATCTCGAGTCCCCGGAATTCGGCGCGCCTGAACAGGTGCTTGGCGCGTCGCTAAATCAGTTGCAGCAGGCGGGCGTGCGGCTGCTTGGCCGTTCGCCCTGGTACCGCTCCGCCCCGGTTCCGGCTTCGGATCAACCTTGGTTTGTCAATGGCGTCGCCCGTATCGAAACCGCCCTCGCGCCGCAGGCTCTGCTGGCTCTTTTGCATCGAGTGGAAGCCCGTTTGGGGCGCCGGCGGGGCGCGCGTTGGGCCGCGCGAATTATCGATCTGGATTTGCTCGCCTATGGTGAACGTGTCGTTGCCGACTGCGGCCGAGATGGGCTTGTCTTACCCCATCCCCGCCTGTGCGAACGCGCCTTTGTGCTGGCGCCCTTGGCCGATCTTGTGCCGGCCTGGCGCCATCCAGTGTCCGGGAAATTGGCGACGGAATTGCTGGCGGCGTTGGCCGGTGGACAGCAATTCCACGAAATAACTGACTAAGCTGGCCTAAGTCATTTGCACTATTGGCGAATGTGCTTTACATGAGCCTTGAATTACAGCCCTAGCGGACCTATTTGTAGCGTCGCTGAGAGGCCTCTGAACGGGGCAATGGAGATATAACGAAGATGGCTCGTGTTACCGTCGAAGATTGTATTGATAAAGTACCGAACCGATTCGAATTGGTGTTGATCGCGGCCGGCCGCGCCCGGCAGATTTCCGCTGGCGCGGAATTGACCGTGCCCGAGGACCGGGACAAGCAGTCGGTCATCGCCCTGCGTGAAATCGCCGAGGAAACCATATCCGCCGACACTTTGCGTGATAATGTCATACAGACCATGCAGCGCCATATCGAAGTGGACGAGCCGGAAGAGGATGATATGGAGGCGCAAATGTTGAGCCACCAATTCGCCGATAATATCGGAGAATCAGAAGTGCTGGTGCCGGATCTCGCGCCTGCCGCGGGTGGCTCTGGCGGTTCGGACAACGAAGACGAGGATGAAGCGTAAAGGCATAATTGCCCCGCGCAACGCCGCACCGCAATTGGGCGCACGGCCTGTGTCGCCTGAGGCGGCGCTGCCGCCGTGTCGGGTCATCGCATGATCCGGCAGTTTGAACTGGTTGAACGGGTTGCTGAGTACGACAGCCACGTTGATGAAGACTTGCTGAACCGTGCCTATGTCTTTTCAATGAAGGCGCACGGCAGTCAATTGCGGGCGTCCGGTGATCCCTATTTTTCCCACCCGGTGGAAGTCGCCGGCATCCTGGCGGACTACAAGTTGGATTGCGCCACCATTGTCACCGCCTTGTTGCACGACACGGTGGAGGACACGCTTGCCACCATCGAACAAATCAGGGAATTGTTCGGCGAAGAAATTAGCCGTTTGGTCGATGGCGTCACCAAATTAGCCAAGCTGGAATTAAAACCGGAAGCCAACCAGCAAGCGGAAAATTTCCGCAAGCTGGTACTGGCCATGTCAGATGATATCCGGGTCCTGTTGGTCAAGCTGGCGGACCGTCTGCACAATATGCAGACCTTGATTTTCCTGAGTTCGAAAGAGAAGCGCCTGCGGATCGCAACGGAAACCATGGAGATCTATGCACCCCTGGCGGAACGCCTCGGGATGCAACGCTTAAAACAAGAACTGGAGGACCTGGCATTTGCCGAACAGAATCCCGATGCCAGGGAATCTGTCCTACGGCGCCTGGAATTCCTGCATGACAGTGGCGAAAACCTGCAAGAGCGTATCAATGCCGAACTTGAGGACACCTGCGAGAGGGCCGGGATTCCGGTGGAGGTGACCAGTCGGGTCAAGACACCTTATTCGATCTGGCACAAGATGCAACGCGACCGGGTTTCTTTCGAACAATTGTCCGATACCGTCGCCTTCCGTTTAGTCGTCGAAACTGTGGCCGATTGTTATCGGGTTCTGGGCGTCGTGCATGGCCGTTATAAAATGGTTCCGGGGCGTTTTAAGGACTATATCTCGACCCCGAAATCCAACAACTATCAATCCCTGCATACGACGGTTATCGGGCCGGAAAACCGCCGTATCGAAGTTCAGATCCGAACCTCAAATATGCACCGGGTGGCGGAATTTGGGGTCGCGGCCCATTGGCAGTACAAACAGGACGTGGGCCCCGGGGACGGCGGCCAGTACCGCTGGCTGCAAGGCCTGCTTGAAATTCTGGAGAATGCCCATAGTTCGGAAGAATTCTTGGAACATACCAAGCTGGAAATGTACCCCGATCAGGTGTTCTGTTTCACCCCGAGAGGCGGCGTGATCGCCTTGCCGCGCGGCGCCACCAGTGTTGATTTTGCCTACGCCCTGCATACCGATATTGGCCACTCATGCGTTGGCTGCAAGGTAAATGGCAGCGTCGCACCGTTGCGCACGCAATTGAAAAATGGTGACCAGGTAGAAATCCTGCGCTCGAAAAAGGTTGCGCCCGAAGCGGCCTGGGAGAGTTTCGTGGTGACCGGCAAGGCACGGTCCGCCATTCGGCGATTTGTCCGCGCCGAGCAGCGGGAGGAATACCGGAAGTTGGGTCGTGCCATCGCCGAGAAGGCCTTTCGTGAATCCAGACACGAATTTTCGGACCGCGTCATGGAAAACGTTCTGCCGCTATTTCATGCCCTGACGGCGGATGAGATCTATGTTGAACTGGGTCAGGGTAATTTGGCGTCGCGTGACCTGCTGGCCAAAATTTTTCCCGGTGAAGGCCGTTGGCATGCTCGCGGCGCGTTCGGAGCGATCAATCGCATGATCCCCGCGCGATTACGCCGGAATAGCGGCAATACCGATGTCAATCACGGTCGCAATGCAGAGAACGCCATTCCCATACAGGGACTGACTCCAGGCCTGGCGGTTCACTATGCAGAATGTTGCCATCCATTGCCCGGCGACCGCATCGTCGGTATCGTAATGCCGGGCCGGGGCATCGATATCCACACCATCGATTGCGCTCGATTGGCTGATTTGTCGGACGATCGGGATAATTGGATTGATGTGCGCTGGGATTTGGATCCGAATGATCCGGGTTTCTATGTCGGGCGGATTGATACTGTTTTGTCCAACCAACCGGGAAGCCTGTCCAGTCTGTCTAGCGTCATTGCGAAGAATCTGGGCAATATATCGAACCTCAAGGTCACCGACCGCAGCGCCGATTTCTTTGAATTACGGGTGGATGTCGAGGTCGCCGACCTGAAACATCTCACCAACATCATCGCGGCCCTTAGGGCGACCCCGGACATTAGTTCAGCGGAGCGAATACGCGGATGAACGATCAGGATGTATTGCAGCATTTTCGGGACTCCGGCGCCTTGCTGGAAGGTCACTTCATTCTCACTTCGGGGCTACGCAGCCCGACCTATCTGCAGTGCGCCAAAGTCTTGATGTATCCGGACAAGGCTGCGGCATTGTGCGCGGAACTGGCAGACAGGATTGTCGCGGCGCTGGGCAAAGATGTCATCGATCTGGTGGTCTCGCCAGCCATGGGCGGCGTCGTGGTTGGTTACGAGATGGGCCGCCAATTGGGTTGTCCGGCTATCTTCACCGAGCGGATTGACGGCGAATTTGCCTTGCGGCGAGGTTTTGAAATAACGCCCGGTGCCCGTGTGCTGATGGCCGAGGATATCGTGACCACGGGCCTGTCGTCACGGGAATGCATCGCCTGTATACGGCACTTGGGCGGTGAGGTTGTTGCGGCATCCTGCCTGATCGACCGTTCGGACGGAAAAGTGGATGTGGGCGTGCCTCTATTCGCCCTGGTTGGCCTGGAAGTGCCGGCCTATGAAGCAGAACGCCTGCCGCCCGATCTGGCGGCTATTCCGGCCATTAAGCCGGGAAGCCGCGGTTTGCGTTAGCAGGCAAGAAGGTTTTAGATCGGCACAGGGTAGACGAACAAGGGAGTGCCATATGAGTGAGACATTGCGTCTTGGCGTCAATATCGACCACGTTGCAACGATCCGGAATGCCCGTGGTATCGCCCATCCCGATCCAATCCGCGCAGCTCGCATGGCTGCAGAGGCTGGGGCGGATGGTATCACCGCACATTTGCGCGAAGATCGCCGGCATATTTCTGACCAGGATATCGAACGTCTAAGCGAGCAGATCGATCTTCCTCTAAATCTTGAAATGGCTGCGACGCAAGAGATGTTGGCCATTGCTCTGCGCCATCGTCCCCATGCAGCCTGTATCGTTCCAGAAAAACGGCGGGAAATAACGACGGAGGGCGGCCTTGATGCCCATGGTGGCGCGAACCATTTGCGGCGCTACGTGGATACATTGGGGCAGGCCGGCATTCGTGTTTCCCTGTTTGTCGATCCAGAGCCAATACAATTGGAGGCAGCCTTGCGCCTCGGAGCACCAGTGGTGGAATTGCACACTGGCTGCTATGCCGATGCCGAGCCTGGCACCTGGAAAGTAGAGCTGGAACGTCTGCGCGCGGCCGCCGCCTTGGCCGAGGGCATGGGCTTGGAATGCCATGCCGGTCATGGATTGAGCTATGACAATGTCAGCCCGGTGGCTGCGATCCCCAATCTCAGGGAGTTGAACATCGGCCATTTTCTGATTGGCGAGGCCATATTTGGCGGGCTGGATTCGGCGATTAAACGTATGCGCTCGCTAATGGACAAGGCCCGCGCCGAAGCCTCGGGTAGCCGCTCCGCATGAGGGAATTCTAGGCATCTGACATGATCATTGGTATTGGTAGCGACCTGATTGATATGCGCCGCATCGAACGGACCCTTGAACGCTTTGGCGACCGTTTTGTCCAACGAATTTTTACACCGGTGGAGCGGCAAAAGGCGGAGCGGCGACGCAACCGGGTAGAAACCTATGCCAAGCGTTTCGCTGCCAAGGAGGCTTGTTCAAAGGCCTTGGGCACCGGCTTTCGCCGCGGCGTATTCTGGTCGGATATGGGCGTTGTCAATCTGCCGGGCGGCAAGCCGAGCATGGAATTGACCGGTGGCGCCTTGAAACGCTTGCAAGAACTGACGCCACCGGGCATGAAGGCGCAAATCGACCTGACACTGACCGATGAATCTCCCCTAGGCCAAGCTTTTGTCATCATCACCGCTGTTCCCGTGAACCTGAACAGCGGCGATGACAATCGTGGAACGGAATGAAGCGCGCCCGAACGAATATGGAAAAGATGAACTCAGAACATGTAGCCAGCGCCAAGGTCGAACGCCAGGATGGCTGGCGCGAGACCATCAAGACGGTGATTTATGCCGTCCTGATCGCCTTGGTGATACGTACCGTGGCCTATGAACCGTTCAACATCCCTTCGGGTTCGATGTTGCCGACCCTGTTGATCGGCGATTATGTTTTCGTGTCGAAATTCCCTTACGGATATAGCCGATATTCCATGCCTTTGAGCCCGCCTTTGTTCAGTGGACGGATCAATGAGTCGCCGGTCGTGCGTGGCGATATCGTGGTATTCAAGCTACCCACCGATAATTCAACGGACTATATCAAACGGATCATTGGCTTGCCGGGCGACCGTATTCAGGTTCTTGATGGTGTTCTGCATATCAATGGCAAAGCCGTGAAACGGGAACGAGTAGAAGATTTCGTGCAGACTCATCGCCGGTCCCGCTACGGCAGGGTACCGCAATATCGTGAAACTCTGCCCAATGGCCGCAGCTATCTGACTCTGGATTTGCAGTCCCGCGGCATGGCCGACAACACTAATGTTTATGTCGTGCCGGAAGCGCATTATTTTGCCATGGGCGACAACCGGGACGATTCCACCGATAGCCGGTTTCTTGATCATGTGGGCTTCATTCCAGCGGTAAATCTGGTTGGGCGTGCCGATATGATATTCTTCTCGGTGAATGACAGTGCCCGCATTTGGGAAATCTGGAAATGGCCCAAGGCTATTCGTTTCAGCCGTTTCTTCAGCGGCTTTGGTTAAGCTGTGAACGACCAGAAGTTCTCTGAACTGTATCTCCTGTTAGGGCACGAATTCGCACATCCGGCGTTGTTGGAGGAAGCCCTCAGCCACCCATCGCTGGACCGGCGGCGTCATGGCGGCCGGGATTACCAACGCCTGGAGTTCTTGGGAGATCGGGTTTTGGGTCTGGTGATCTCCACCGCCCTTTATCGTGATGACTCCGGTGCCGACGAAGGGTCGCTGGCGGTCCGTTTCAATACCTTGGTGCGTCGAGAAACCGTGGCGGATGCGGCCCGCCTGCTTGGCCTGGGCGCCTATATTTTGCTGGGAAGAAGTGAAGAGCAGCAGGGCGGGCGGGACAAGTCTGCGATCTTGGCCGACGTTTGCGAGGCGGTGCTGGGCGCTTTATATCTTGACGGCGGCCTGGCGGTGGCGGAGGCCTTCGTGCTGCGTTATTGGGCCGAGTTCATGGCCAACAGTAGCAGCGCGGCCAAGGACCCCAAAACTGAGTTACAGGAATTAATTCAGCGCCGGGACGGCAAACCGCCCCGTTACCAGGTGCTGGCCCGGAACGGCCCCGACCATGCCCCCTGTTTTACGGTGGAAGTACGTGCCGACGGGATCGAACCGGCCAGCGGCCAGGGCGGCTCCCTACAGGAGGCTGAGAAAGAGGCGGCAAAGGCCATGTTGGCCAGCGTGGACACTCATGTCCACAAAGCGTCGAAAGGCTGATTAGAATGAGCGGAATGGATAAAGACTGCGTTGATCCGGTCGAACGCTGTGGTTTTGCCGCATTGCTAGGCGCGCCCAACGCCGGCAAATCCACCCTGACCAATGCGCTGGTCGGGAGCAAGGTTTCCATTGTCACGCCTAAGGTTCAGACCACCAGGGCGCGGATCACCGCCATTGCCGTCCACGGCAAGACCCAGATTGTTTTCGTGGATACCCCCGGCATTTTCACCAAGACCAAGCAACGCCTGGAGAAAGCTATGGTAGCGGCGGCCTGGAGCGGGGCCCAGGATGCCGATCTGCGGGTTCTGTTGGTTGATGTGGAGCGCGGTCTGGACGGCAACACACGGACCATTATCGAAGGTCTGAAAAAGGCCGGCCTGAAAGCGGTTCTGGTGCTCAACAAGATTGATCTGGTGCGGAACGACAGTTTGCTTGCCATGGCCGAGGACTTGCACAAGGAGGGGATATTCAGCGAGGTCTTCATGCTTTCGGCCCTCAAGGGGGACGGTGTCTCGGACTTGTTGGCGTCGTTGGCGGGGCAATTGCCGCCGGGACCCTGGCATTATCCGGAGGATCAACTGGCGGATATTCCCGAGCGTCTGTTGGCGGCGGAAATTACCCGGGAGAAAATTTTTCTTCGTCTGCACCAAGAGCTTCCCTATGCGACGACGGTCGAGACCGAGTCATGGAAAACCCTGCGTGGCGGCGACTTGCGCATCGAGCAGGTCATCTATGTGCGCCGGGATACGCAAAAAGCTATCGTGTTGGGCAAGGGTGGCCAGCAGATCAAGCAGATCGGGGCCGAGGCGCGGGAGGAGTTGTCGGAGATCTTTGGCTGCAAGGTGCATCTGTTCCTGTTCGTCAAGGTGCGCGACAATTGGCAGGACGACCCGGAACGCTATCGCGAGATGGGCCTGGATTTTCATCGATAGGGAGACGCGCGGACCGTGAAACGAGAAGGTTCCCAGGGGTTGATGGCCTTTTGGGCCGATATTGACGAGGCTTACACCCTGCGCTTTCAGGAATGGCACAATTGCGAACATATCCCCGAGCGGATCTCCATTCCCGGCTTCAACGCGGGCCGACGCTACCGGGGGATCGACGCGGCGCCAAATTTCCTGATGTTCTATGAAACCGATAGTGCCTCTGTGTTCGCCTCGGCGGCCTATATGGCGCGCCTGAACGACCCTACCCCATGGACCCGGGACTCCTTGACCTATTTCCGCAATCCCATGCGAAATATTTATGGCCTGCGGGCAGAAGCGGGCCGGGTAGCCCCCATGGAGGCCCCTTATATACATCTTTTCCGTTTTAACCTGGATGCAGAGGCGGTACCCTGGCTCGGCGCGGCATGGCTACCCGCCGTCACCGCCTTGGAAGAAGTTCATCGGGGCCGCATTTTTCAAGTGGATGAAGAAATCTCCTCCATCATGACGTCTGAACGGCGAATCTATGGCGGCGGGCCAGGGCAACAGGAGTTCCTCGCCATGTTTGAGACCACTCAGCCCCATGCCTCGCAATTGCCCAGCTGGCAGCGGGCGGAAGCGGCCTGTCCCGATAATGTGAAGCATTTGGCCCGGCGCCGTGATCTCTTCATTGAAAGTTTCTGGCTTGAAATAGCCCTTTATCCCGACGCCTGATCCTCGTCCAACCAGGCGTTAAACCGGGGTTGGCGCCTTTCCACGAATGACGCAACGCCATCGCGGGCGTCTGGATGGTGGTCTACCACGGCGGTTTTGGCGGCGATCTCGTCGCAGGCCTGCTCGAACGTCAGTTCTGCGGCATTGTAGATCGACCGCTTTAACAGGCGCATGGCGACTTGTGGTCCATCGGCTAGTTCCCGCGCCAGATCCCCCGCCGCCTGGGCCAGTTGTGCGCCGGGCACGACTTCATGCACCAGGCCCAGTTCCAAAGCCTCGGTTGCGGAGACGATGCGCTTGCGCAGTAGGAAATCCAGGGTCTTGGCCAGCCCCATATGCTGTACCAGAAGATGCTGGCCGCCCTCGTCGGGCAACAGGGCAAAGCGGAGGGTCGCGCTGCCAAGGCGGGCATCCTCCGCCGCGATGCGGAAGTCACACGCCAGTGCCAGGGAAAAGCCGGTCTGTATGGCGACGCCATTCAATGCCGCGATGGTTGGTTTGTCGATGATGCGAAGGGTGCGGTTCAATTCCTGGCTGATCATGCGCAGGCCGTCGTAGGTACCTATGGCGTTGTCATGGCCAGGGGGCATGGGCGGCACCAGACCCGGTTCCGCTTTCAGCCCTTGGCTATAAGCCTTAAGATCGTCGCCGGCGCAAAAGGCCCGCCCGGTGCCCGTGAAGACGATGACGCGCACGCCATTGTCCATTTGCGCTTGCATCAGGGTTTCGACCAGGTCGCGTTTCACCGCCGAGGTCATGCCGTTCAGACGCTCGGGCGTATTGAAGGTGATCCAGGCGATGCCCGGCGCCTCCACGCGTACTTCAAAACCTCTAAATGTTCCCTTTTGCATGGTCATCTCCCAAAGTCCGTTAAACAGCCAGAGCGCATTTGCCCCCAATGAGCTCGAAATATTCAAAACAGCGCAAATGCACCAGTTACCCAAGCCGCGTTCGCGGCTCCAACCAATTGAAAATCGTTCTAGTTGCGCTGTTGATCGATTATACCGGCCTTGGCCGGATCCTCCCACCAGGTTTCCAGGCGATAGCCATAAAGCGGCGTTAGGGCGGGACGGCCAAAGCGGTCCCACAGGGCGATCCGGTCTGACTTCAGGTGGAACAGGGGAATGACATAGTGCCCCCATTGCAGCACCCGGTCCATCGCACGAACGGCGGCGACCAGACTGGCGCGGTCTGGTGCGTCCGAAATCTTTTGCACTAAACTGTCGATGGCGGGCACCTGGATGCCGGGATAGTTGCGGCTGCCATCTCGCTTGGCGGCGTCCGCACCCCAATAAAACGCCTGCTCGTTACCTGGCGAAAGGGAGGGGTCCCACAAATAGATCATGGCGTCGAAATCATAGGTATTGGCGCGTTGCTGATATTGTGGCGTATCCACTGTGCGGACGGCGACCTCGATACCCAGTTTGGCCAGATTTCGGGCCAGGTGCAGAGCCAGTTTTTCGTTACTGCGGCGCAGCAGCATGATTTCAAAGCGAAACGGCTTGCCGCCGTTGTCATGCACCAAATGCAGATTTTTAACATGCCAGCCGGCCTGGGCCAGCAGCTTGCGCGCCGTGTGCAGATTGCCCCGCAGCCGGCCGCTGCCGTCCGTTGCGGGCGGGGTATAGGCCTGGGTGAAGACTTCCTTCGGCAGGCTGTCACGGTAGGGCGCCAGCAAAGCGAGTTCGGCGCTCGAAGGGGGCCCCGTGGCGGCCAATTCCGAATTTTCGAAATAGCTGCGGGTACGGTGATAGGCATCGTGATAAAGGGTTTTATTCAGCCATTCGAAATCGAAGGCATAGGCCAGGGCAGCGCGAACTTTTGCCTCGTGAAACACTGTGCGCCTGGTATTCAGGGCGATGGCATGCATGCCAGCCGGCCGGCCATGACTGAATTCCAGCAGGCGGACCGCCCCATTGTTTCTTGCCGGGAAATCATAGGATTTGGCCCAGAGTTTTGGATCGGATTCCGCCCGCAGGTCGACCTTGCCCGCCTTGAAGGCCTCCAGCGCGGCGCTGTCATCGCGGTAATAGTCGTAGCGGACAATATCGAAATTGTACTGGCCTTTTTGCGCGGGCAGGTTTTCCGCCCAATGATCCTTGATGCGCCGGTATTGGATCGAGCGGCCGGGATCAACAATATCCATGATATAGGGACCGCTGCCCAGCACGGGGGCCAGGGAAACACGATCGAACTCCCGGCTTTGGAACCAGGCCCGCGAGAGAATTGGCATCAGGCCCATGATCAGTGGCAGTTCCCGGTTGCGGTTATCCTTGAAGCGAAATGTTACGGTGCGGGGGGCGGGTCGTTCGATTGCGGCGACTTGAGCATAGTAAAAACGGTGGTTGGGCCGGCCCTTGGCGCGCAGGATCTCGTGGGAAAAGATCACATCTTCGACGGTGATTTCACTGCCGTCGTGAAAGCGGGCGCCGGGGCGCAGGCGAAAGGTCACCGAGCCCCGGTCGGGCGGCGTGGCAATGTCCTCGGCGATCAGGGCATAAAGCGTGAAGGGTTCGTCATAGCCGCGGGCCAGCAGGCTTTGATGGCTCAGCTGCCGACCGTCAACGCGGGCGCCGCGAACAATGAAATGCTGTAGAGAATCGAAACTGCCAACGCGTCCCAAAACCAGACGTCCACCCTTGGGCGCCGTTGGGTTGACGTAGCGGAAATGACCTTCGTCGGGGCTATATTTCGGCGTGCCGTGCATGGCAATGGCGGGCGCCGCCGTCGCGCCGCCGCAACTCAAGCCGATCGAGGCTGCCAACGAAAGCATCAGCGTTGTACAGAAATATTTCATCAATTTTGCCGCCGTTGAAATCGCAAAGACATCCAGGCCGCTGAAGCGACGACCGGCAGCATGATAAATCCACCCATCAACATGGGCCAGTTCGGCCCCAAGTGAGTGAACAGCAGACCGGCCAAGGGGGGGCTGGTGATCCGGCCAATGGTTACCAGGCCGTTGGCGGCACCCATAACCGTGCCCTGATGCGCCGCCTCAGTCCGCTGCGAAATCATCGCCGTCAGTGTGGGGTGGCAGAAGGATGTCCCCATGCAGAGCAACAATGTGTCGCCGGCAAAGGTCATGATGCCATTGACCCAAGGCACCAGGAACAGGCCCGTGCTAAGCGCCGAAGCGCCGAGCAACAGAACCCTTGGCCCGCCAATTTTCCGGGTTAACGGGCCCACGAGAACGCCCTGCAGGAATGCCACCAGGATGCCAATATAGACGTAGCCAAAACTAACCTGACGGGCGCTCCAGCCCAGCCGGGCCTGACACCAAAGCGGGAACAGGACCATCAGGGCGGTAAAGGCGAAGCCGACCAGAAAATTCAAACCGATGATGGCTGGTATACCGTTGTTGCCGACGGCTGTCCGCAGTTGCCTGAAATTTACCGAGCCGGGCCTTCTCTTCTTGTGTTGGGGCGGTTCACTGAGCAGGAACAGGCCAAGCAGCACGGCGGCGGCGGAAATGCCGGCGGCAACCAGACAGGGCAGTGAGAAATCCGCCGCGCCGGGTTGTACGCCGATCAATAGTCCGCCCAGCGCCGGGCCAACCACGAAGCCAAGGCCAAAGGCGGCGCCCAGCCGTCCCATGGCGCCGGCCCGGTCGTCTGCCTTGGAGATGTCCGCCATATAAGCCTGGGCCACAGCTATATTACCCGCCATGGCGCCGCTTAGCGCACGGGCCACGAACAGGCCAGCCAGACTGCTGGCAAGACCGAACCAGAGATAGGCCAGGGCACCCCCCGTGAGGGTCAGCAGCAGGATTGTTTTGCGTCCATAACGGTCGCTCAGGCGGCCCCAGAGCGGAGAGGAAATGATTTGCACCGCGGAATAGACCGCCACCAGCAGGGTGATCTGCACCGGCGTGGCGTCGAAGGCCTGCGCATACAACGGCAGGATTGGCAGGATGATGCCAAAGCCGACGAGATCGATGAAAACCGTCAACAACAAGACAAACATGGCGGCGCGCCTTGCGGGCCGACCTTGCTTTAGCTGTTGCCGCGCGCCGCCACCGGCCAGATATCCACCAGAATGTCGCCCCGTACCACGTGGTAGAAATTGTATAGATTGACGTTAGGGTCGCAATGCGGCGTCACGCACTCCACCTTCGCGCCCAAGCGCAGGCTGTCAGAGGCATTGGCGAAGTCTATAGCGCCATGTTCATCTCCCATATAGCGATAGCTGGCCCCGGCGGGCGCACCGCGGGCAATGATGGGGAAGGGGCCGTCGGTGGCGAAGGATTTCAAACCGGCATCGGTAACGGCATAGGCCGGATGATTGATGTTGACCACGCTGGTCTGGACGAAAAGCGCGGTACCGTAGGGCTGCGCGCCCGTGACGGTTTGCTGGACGCTGAGATATTGCACATCCATGAACAGATAGGAGCCGACTTGAAATTCGCCGAACGCGCCATATTCGGCATCCATTCGATGGGTCCCGGTACCGCCGCCGGTGACAACGGCAGGCGGCAGGTTGGCCTTGATCAAGGCGTCAACCATACCCTTTAGGTCATTGGTATTGCCATCAAGGCGCCGGCGCCGTTCACTGTGATCATCTACATGCTGTAAATGCCCCATATAGCCTTGCACGCCGGCGTATTTCAGGGACGGATGGGCTGAAATCTGACCGGCCAGCGCTATGGCGGTCTGCGCCGATGGAGTGCCGGTACGTCCCAAACCGACGTCCAGATCGACAAATACCTCCAATTCAACGCCGAGCCCGGCCGCCGCGGCGCCATAGGCCGCCACCAGTTCGGAGTGATCGGCGACCACTGCGATATCCGCGCCGTCTTTGATCAGTTGAGCCACCAATGGCGCTTTTCCAGGGGCCAGGGGCGTGGTGATCAAAAGGCCGGGAATATTGTGGGCCGCCATGACCTGGGCTTCCCGCAACGAAGCGCAACAGAGACCCACCGCACCGGCCGCAATCTGTCGTCGCGCGATATCGGGCGACTTGTGGGACTTGCCGTGCGGCCGCAGGGCGAATTGGCCCTGTTTCGCCCAGTCCGCCATGGCCTTGATGTTAGTCTCCAATACGTCAAGGTCCAGGATCAATACCGGCGTCAGCAAATCCCAACGGGATCCGGGTTGGCCGACCAGTTTTCTGTTAAGCGAATCGGATTGAGGCAATGCCGTCTCCTGCTAAAATTTGCATTGGTGTTCGAAGGCCTGGCGCCACATTAGGCGAGCCTATCATCGGTTACCAGAACTCCCGCTTGTTCCAGTACCGTCAACTGCTCGCTCGTCATGCCGATGTGGTCGCTCAGAACCTCGCGATTATGTTCGCCCAACATCGGTGCCGTGCTGGGCGGTGGGGGTAGGCCAGCGGAAAACCGCAGCGGATTGGCCGGGACCTGGAAGCGTCCCAGGACCGGGTGATCCAGGGCGCGTACCGTGCCACGTTCCAACAGGTGGGGATGGCGCATGGCCTCGGCCACGGTCAGGACCGGGGCCACGGGCACCCGCGCGGCTTCCAGTTTAGATAGCGCGGTCTTGGTGTCTGGCTGGGCTTGCAGCCAATTTTCGATAATTGATGTCAGCGCCACGATATTGTCCAGACGAGCCTGCATATCGGCAAAGCGGGGATCGCGGATCAATTCCGGGCGCGCCATGGCCAGGCAAATCTTGGGCCATTGATGTTCAAGAGTGACGATCACAACAAAGCCCTGTGGTGCCCGAAAAATCCCGAGGGGCGCTGCATTGTAATGGTGAGAGCCGTTGCGCGTGGGCTCGGGTCCGCCCAGCGAGGCCACTTCGACATTCATCTCATGGCAGAAAAAATAGTAATCCAGCAACGAGATATCCAGAAATTGCCCCTGCCGATCATTCCGTTCGCGCCAAAACAGGGCGCCATTAATGGCAGCCAGGGCGGTTATGCCGGTGCCAACATCGCCCATCACCAGGCCCACCAAAGCAGGCGGGGCATCCGGCTCTCCAATCATGGAGGTGACTCCGGCATAGGCTTGGGCAATAAAGTCATAGCCGGGCAGGGCGCTGAGCGGTCCCGTTTGGCCGAAGGCCGAGATCGAACACATGATCAGTTTCGGATTAAGCGCATGCACCACCTCCCAGCCAAGGCCAAGACGTTCAATGGCACCCGGCGAGAAATTTTCGACCAGGACGTCTGCTTTGGCGATCAAGGCTTTCAGCAGTTCCAAGCCAGCGGGCTGACGAGGGTCGATACAGATGCCCTTTTTACCTTGGTTATGTTGAATGAAATAGGCACTGTAGCCATCGCGGGCTGTGGGCAACAGGCGGGATGGATCACCGGCGGGCGCTAATTCTACTTTGATGACTTCGGCGCCCAATTCCGCCATCAGACGGGTGCAGGCGGGACCGGCGACAATCTGGCTGAAATCCACAACGACAATGCCACCTAAAATATGCTGCATGATCTCCCTGACGCCTTGCCGTGCTACGCGGTACGGCAATCATTGTACGAGGAATAAACAAAGATGAAAATCACGGCCATCGAGACGATTCGATTGGAGGAGTTTCCGAATCTGCTTTGGGTACAAGTCCACACCAATGACGGCTTAGTCGGTTTGGGTGAAATCTTCTATGGCGTGTCCTCGGCTGAAGCGCATATTCATGGCTTCGTGGCCAAGCATTTACTGGGCCAGGACCCGTTGCGCATTGACTATCATTCCAAGGCGCTGACCGGTTATATCGGCTTTGCCGGTTCTGGCGCCGAAGTCCGTGGCAACTCCGGCGTGGACATTGCCTTGTGGGATATTTGGGGCCAGGCCACCAATCAACCGATCTATCAATTGCTGGGAGGCGCCAGCCGTGATTCGATCAGGGTCTACAACACCTGCGCCGGGTATCAATATGTCCGTAATCAGGTCAAGCAAAGCACGGACAGTTTCAATTTGCCCGGCGATAAACCCGAAGGACCGTACGAGGATCTGCAGGGGTTCCTGCATAATGCCGATGAACTGGCGGTAAGCCTATTGGACATGGGTATCACCGGCATGAAGATATGGCCCTTTGATTACGCGGCGGAGGCGTCCGGTGGCCATTATATATCGCCGGCCGAATTGGACACCGCGCTGGAGCCTTTCCGTAAAATTCGCGACGCCGTCGGTGCGAAAATGGACATCATGGTCGAATTGCATGCTTTCTGGGACCTGCCCCAGGCCAAGAAGATCGCCCGCGCGTTGGAACCGTTTGAGCCGTTCTGGTTCGAAGATCCCATCAAGATGAGCAATCTGCGCAGCCTGAAGGAATTCAAGGACTCAACCCGTATACCAACCACCGCGTCGGAGACTATCGGCATGCGCGGCGAGTTTCGCGAATTATTGGAACTCCAGGCTTGTGATTACGTCATGTATGATTTGAGCTGGTGTGGCGGCCTGTCAGAGGCGCGTAAGATCGCCGCCATGGCCGAGGCCTGGCATCGCCCCGTCGCGCCCCACGATTGCACCGGCCCGGTGCTGCTGACAGCTTCAGTGCATCATTCCATCAATGCCACCAATGCCCTGGTGCAGGAAATGGTGCGGGCCTTCTATTACGGTTGGTATCAGGAACTGGTCACCGCGTTGCCGCCCGTTGAAAACGGCATGATCAGGCCGCCCGACGGCCCCGGCTTGGGCACCAAGCTGCAACCCGACGTTTTCAAACGCGCCGATTGCCATATCACGCGCAGCACCTTGGGTGACTGAGTCAGATCAGGCTGCTACGACCTGACGGCGTACTTGCACGACCGTAAGGATCGTCACGGCGAGGAAGCCGGAGACGGCATAGAAGACGGCCTCCGGGTGGCCTTGGTCCAAGGCCCAGCCCAAGGCCAATGGTATCAGAGATGATCCAAGATCGAGGCCGGAATAGACGAAACCAAAAACCCGGCCTGACGCCCCCTTGGGCGTCGCCGCGCGTACGAGCATGTCCCGCGATGGCGTGGTGATGCCCGATGCCATGCCGGCGGCGACCAGCATCACCAGGAGCATGGCCGGGCTCAAATCATTGGTCGCGATATACAACATGAACAGAGCGGCCGTGGTCATGCCCGTGATGGCGATGCGGTCGTGTCGGTCGGTACGGTCGGCCGCGATACCGCCAATGAAAATGCCTCCCGCGGTGCCCAGCAGGAACCCGGTCACGCTACGGCTGGCCTCCGCCAGGCTGAGTCCAAACAGGTCAACCAGGGCCGGAATGCCAAAATTTTGTATCCCAATCAAAGCCGCCGCCAAAAATGCAAAGTACAAAAAACACGAGACAATGGTGGTCGAGAACAGCAGCCGGATGTTCGCCATCAATCTGCTTACCGGGATATGGCCGGCGTCGGGTGCCGCAGCGGGCGCCGGGCGATCTTCCAGATCGGCGCCCCAGATCAAAAAGGCGGCGACGATGGTCAGGCCGATCAGACCCGCGCAAGTAATGGCGACGCGCCAATCCCAAATCTGCGCCAGGGTGATCATTAGGGTTGGCGCCGCAGCCCAGCCCAGATTGCCGCAAAGGGCATGGGTAGCATAGCCCTTGCCGAGGCGATGGACACTGACCTTCGAGGTCAGGATCGATAGATCAGCCGGGTGGAAAACGCTGTTGCCCAGACCGGCAATAATGGATAGGGGCAGCAACATCCAATAGCTCTGTACCAAGCCAAAGGCCAAGGTGGCGAGTGACAGCAGGGTCAGTCCGGATAACAAAATGCGGCGGGCGCCAAACCGGTCCACCAGAAAACCAGCTGCCGTCTGGGTCAGGCCAGAGGCGCCGTACATCAGGGCAGTCAGCAGTCCCAGCTTGGTGAAAGAGACCTGAAATTCGTCATGCAGAAAAAGGAATAAAGACGGCAAAACCAATTGAAGAAAATGGCTCGCCCAATGGGCGGCACCAACCAGGCTCATGACTTTAACGTCACGGCCAAGGGATGTTGCGGCGGCGGTCATCGAAACGTTAGATCAGACAGTGGAGACCGGGTCAACACGGGCTGCACCGTCATCACTGGTTGCTTAGTTGCAGCAAGGCAACCCCTAAAGCCACCAGGCCGGCGGCCAGAAGTCGACGTCTGCCAAAGGGTTCCCCTAGCAATACCGCTCCGATCAGGGCTGCGGCAATCACCGAGGTTTCGCGCAATGCGGTAACCATGGCCAGGGGCGCCTGGGACATAACCCAGATCACCGTGCCATAGGCTGTCGATGACAGAACGCCGCCGATCAGACCCGGCCACCAATGGCGCCGCAAAGCGGACGATAATTGCTGCCGGGTTCGAAACAGCGGTAGCAGCAGGGGCATGGGCAAGCCATCCAACAGGAACAGCCAGGCGATATAGGCCAATGGCTCGCCGGAAGCGCGACCGCCCAGGCCATCGGCGACGGAATAACCGGCAATGTTCAGGGCGGTAAACAAGGCCCAGGCCACGGCATGGCGGTTGTTATGCTGACCCCGGCCTGACAAAGCCAGGGACAATATGCCGCCGGTAATTATTAGGATGGCAAGCAAGGACCAGGGCGCCAGGTGTTCTCCGGCCCACAGCCATGCTACCGCAGCGACGATCAACGGCGAGGCGCCGCGCGCCAAGGGATATACCTGACCGAGATCGCCAAAGCGGTACTGCATCACCAGGCCAACGTAATAAGCCTGATGGATCAAGACGGAGGCGATCAGGAAGGGCCAGCTCGCTTGTGCGGGTAAACCGACGAATGGGAGCACCATCAAGGCTAAAAGACTATGAGTGAAATTGACCAGCGCCAACGATACCAGGCGGTCACTGACCACTTTGACAATGGCGTTCCAGCAGGCATGCATCAATGCCGCCGCCAGTACCAGCGCGACCAGAAAACCGGTCATCAAGCGCGATCCAGCAATGTCCGTCGCGGCGATTCGTGATAGGTAGGTGCGTTCGCGGCGCACCCGGCACGATGACACTGCGAAAGGGCGCTTTGCAAGGCAGGCCCATGGCGAAAGATTATTATCAACGTATTCATCATTCGGTACGCCGCTATCCGCGCTGGCTGCGGCTTGGCATCGGCGTGCTTCTTATGCTTGGCGGCATCCTAGGGTTTCTTCCCGTTGTCGGTTTTTGGATGTTTCCCCTAGGCTTGCTGGTACTCTCCTATGATCTGCCTTTGGCGCGCAGATGGCGACGCCGCATGGAAGTTTGGTGGTTGCGCCGTTGGCGCAGACGTTGAAATAACACTAATCATAGGCGAGGTTGGAGGCGCGGACCGGAATCGAACCGGTGTTCACGGCTTTGCAGGCCGCTGCGTAACCACTCCGCCACCGCGCCATCCGGCCTGGCATCAATTTCGAGGCCAAGCCATTCGCTTCATAGTGTGCCTTGTTGGCCCGGTCAACGCGGCATATTCCGTGACGCCATCATGTCAATGACACATACAGATGTCCGGTTTTTGTAGCACATTAAATGTCCGCTTTTATTTGCTAGGCC
>JAQBYC010000030.1 GCA_027623205.1 Pseudomonadota bacterium
CGTCCCAGCCGGCCCGATGACGTTTGATTATTTGTCCATCCAGACGTCTTCCATGCGCCAGTTGTTGTAAATGCTGTTCACATGGGTGACGAAGCCGTGGACATACGGCTGCCAGCACTGCGCCGCCTTGCCGTGATAAATTATCGGCCGGGCCGCGTCTTCCTGCAGCTTCTTGTCGATTTCCCAAACCAGCTTCTGACGCGCGACCTGATCGGTCATCATGGACTGCTGTTCGAACAGCTTCTCCATTTCCGGTTTGCAATAGCCCGTGTAATTGCGCTGCGAGCCGCAGGAATAGTTCTCATAGAAATTAGTATCCGGATCATCAACGCCAACACCGGTCAGGTTCAGGCCGACCGTGTAGTCCTTGCGGGCCACCTTGGCATGCCAGTTGGAGGTCTCGACCGTTTCCAATTCGGCATCTATATAGATCTCTTTCAGATGATCGATCAATATCACGGCCGGATCCCGGTAGACCGCGATGTTGCGGGTCGAGACCTTGATCTTGAGCCGGTTGTTCGGGCCATAGCCCTGGCCTTCCATGATCTTGCGGGCCTTGGCGCGGTTGCCCGCGACGTCCGGGTCGTAGCCGGCAACGGTTTTCAAGAATTCCGGCGGCATGCCCCAGACCCCGTTTGGCGGCGGCATCATGGCGCCGCCCTGGACGTCTTGGCCCTCGCTTATGATGTCGACGAAGGCTTGGCGATCAATCGACAGCACCATGGCCTTGCGGACCTCGGCATTGTCGAACGGCGGCTTGAACTGATTGACGATCAGGTTGGTGCTGACATTGGTCGTCACCAATTCACAAACCGCGTTTGGCGCCTGGGACTTCACATCCTTCAACAGGGGAATGGTCACATCGACATTGAAGGTAAAGTCGAACTCGCCCGCGATGAAGGCCAGAATCCGGGTCGCCCGGCTTTTTATGATGGTCCATTCGATGCCATCAAGATAAGGCCGGTCCTTTTTCCAGTAGTTTTCGTTCCTGGTGAACTTCACATGCTCGTTCTGTTTCAGGCTGACGAATTTGAACGGGCCGGTGCCGATGGGATTTGTGCGCATCGTCTTGGGCGATACGTGGCAGGGATAAACTGGCGAGTAGCCCGAAGCCAGCAGGGCAAGAAAGGCGGGCTGCGGGCGTTTCAGATTGAAGGTCGCCTCGAAATCGCCGTTGGTGGTGACGTTGTCCAGATTCTTGTACCAGGACTTGCGTGGATTCTTGCGCAGCGCGTCCTTGCTTGTGCCCAGTATCAACTCCCAGGTGCACTGCACGTCTTTCGAAGTGAAGGGCTTGCCGTCATGCCACGTCACGCCCGTGCGAAGCTTGAAGGTCAGTTTGGTCAGGTCGTCGCTCCAGCTCCAACTCTCGGCCAGATCCGGAATGATGGACTCCAGGCTTTCCTTCGCCACATCCTGGCGATACATGACCAGGTTGTTGAAGACGCCCATGTAGGGCGCCACCGTGGAGTTCGTCGCTTCCTCGTGGATTGATCCACTGGGCGGCGTGCCCCGGTGATAGGCCTTCATGACACCGCCGCTTTTCGCCGCCAGCGCCGCTTCGGCGCAGAACATGAGCCCAACGAGCGAAGCTGCTGAAGCAATCGTCAAAATTCTACGTTTCATTATACCCTCCCTGGATTAATTTTTATCAGTGTGAAGATGATTATGCGCAAACGCAAGGATTATGCGCAAACGCAAGGATTATGCCAAGCAATCCTTCGCCGGGGAAATAGGATGTCGCCGCAATATCGCTATTAATGTCCCGCGGCGCTCCCGGGATCGCGTCGGCATCCCGGGTCTGCCGATGCGGGCCTTGGCGCGGGAAAGCCGGATGCGCCGGGGCGGTTTTGCGGATTCCCATTGCGCGAATTACCATTGCGCGGAAATGCCGCCTTGCTAAATTGCCCCTGATCGCATTGATCCATTGGTAAAAGCCGTCCGGGCTTGCCCGTTCAGGCAGGCAGGAGGGTTCTGTCGGCGTAAATTTCTTGTGAGGTTGTTGGTATGGATTTCGAGATCCTGGTTCGCGAACGAAGAAGTATCCGTGGCTACAAACCCGACCCGGTGCCGAAAGAGGTCATCCAGGAAATTATCGAAATCGCCAAGGGCGCGCCGTCTTCGATGAATACGCAGCCCTGGTTTTTCCATGTCATTACCGGCGAACCGCTGGAACGTATCCGCCGGGGCAACACCGAACGGATGCTGGCCGGGGCCGAGGTGCAGCGCGAGATTCCGGTACGGGGTGGCTATGAAGGCATCCACCGCCAGCGTCAGATCGAAGTGGCTGTCCAGCTTTTTGAAGCGATGGGCATTGCGCGTGACGACAAGGAAAGGCGCCAGGACTGGGTGATGCGCGGATTTCGACAGTTCGATGCACCGGTGTCTATTGTCATGACCTACGACAAAAGTCTGGAGCCCGCGACCATCAGCCATTTCGATCTGGGCGCGGTGACCTATGGCCTGGTGCTGGCCGCCTGGACCCGTGGCCTGGGCACGGTGATCAACGGCCAGGGCATCATGCAATCCGCCGTGGTGCGGGAACACGCCAAAATTCCCGACTGGCAGGTCATCATGACCTGCATCGCCATGGGCTATCCGAAGGATGAATTCTCCGCCAACGAGGTAAAATCCAGGCGCACCCCGAATGAGGAGATCGTCACCTTCACAGGTTTTGACGAGGACTGATACACAGGTCGTGGGTAAGTCAACCTCGAAAATGGTCTAGACGATTCGCCTTTCCATCCAGCGGCAATGGCTCAACAACACTTCGTCCTGGCCCAGGGCGCCGACGGCCTGCACGCCGACCGGCAATCCGTTGCGCCCCTTGTGACCCGGTAGATTGACACAGGGGTTGCCCAACAGGGTCCACATCCGGTTGAACACGGGATCGCCGGTGGCGGCCAGTCCCCTCGGCGCCTCTCCCGGCGCACTGGGACAGAGCAGGACATCCACCTCTGCAAAAACATCGTCCAACAGACGTCGGCCTTCCGCCGCCGCCGCCAGCGCGTCCTGGTAGGCGGTGAAATCCACCGCCCGGCCCTGTTCGATCAAGGCGATGATATGGGAACTCATGCGATCGCGGTGCTGCGCGTATTCAAAGGCCAGGTCGCGGGCGGCGTTTTGCGCCATGACCAGCTTTTGCCTTTCGACAAGGTCAGCGAAAGGCGGCGCCAATTCTATTTCCACCACTTCCGCCCCGGCGGCTTCCAGGCTTTTTGCCGTGGCCAGAACGGCGGCCTGGCTGTCTTGATCGGCCTGCTTCCATTCAGGGGTCCGGCACAAACCAACTTTCGGTGCGTGGTCGGGGGCGACAGCATCGAATGGGCCATTGGCCGGGGCGCCGACCAGGGCGGCGCGCATCAGGTGAATGTCGGCCACTTCGCGGCAAAAAAGGCCCAGAGTATCCAGGTCATGGGACAGCGCCTTTACGCCGTACAGGGGCAGGGCGCCATACGACGCCTTGTAGCCGACGACGCCGCAAAAGGCGGCCGGGCGGACAACCGACCCTCCCGTTTGCGTGCCGAATGCAAACGGCACCATGCAATCGGCCACTGCCGCGGCCGAGCCCGAAGAGGAACCTCCGGGACTGTGGGCCGGATTATGGGGATTGGCGGTCTTGCCCGGCTGGAAATAGGCAAATTCCGTGCTGACGGTCTTGCCGAGCACAAGACCGCCCGCCGCGCGCACCAGGGCGACGCAGGCGGCGTCGCCTGTGGGGCGGTGGCCGGCATAGGCGGCGCTGCCATAGGTCGTGGGCATGTCGGCGGTATCGATGATATCCTTGACGCCCACCGGCAGGCCGGAAAGCGGCAGACCGGACGAGGCTCCGCCCGTCCCGCCGCGCTCATCCTGGCGTTTGGCCACGGCCAGGGCGAGATCGTCGGCTAAATGGCACCAGGCGCCGACGATCGTCTCCCGTGCCGAGATGCGGGCCAGACAGGCGGCGAGCAGTTCCCGCGCACTGATCTGACCCTGGTCCAGCGCCTTGCGGGCCTGGCTGGCGGTTAGCTCATTGGCTGATGTCATCTATCTGTCTCCCTTTTCCGGACCCGCATCGCCGTTATTGCAGCATGAATGGTGCGGTTCGTCAGCCCCGAAAGGGAAGAATTCTGCCCGCCACGAAGTTTGCCGCACCTTGCGGCAATTTGCAGACGTCATGGTGCGGGCCACAAGGTCCTGGTGCGGCCACTCAGCCAATAGGCCAGCAAACCGAGGTATTCGTGCGCGGGTCTGCCAATTTCGCGGATGCCGCGGCCCAGGTCAAAGCGCAGGCGGAAGGCGCTTTTCCCATTCAGGTCCAGCCTGGGCGGTGCGGCCACGACCGGCCAATCCAAGGCGCGGAAGACCGCCATGGCGCGGGGCATATGCCAGGCCGAGGTGACCAGAAGCCACTGTTCCGCCGCTTTTGGTTTGGCCAGACTCCGTCCCTGCACGGCGTTCTCATAGGTATCGCGTGAGTGAGCTTCGATCAGCAGGCGTTTCCGGGGGATGCCCTGGCTGACCAGATATTCGGCGATCAATAGCGCCTCCCGGTCCCAGCGCTCATCCTGGACGCCGCCTGCACTGCCACTACCGCCGCAAATTAGCAGCCGTGCTTCGGGGTAGCCTCGGGCCAGGCGGATAAATTCCACCAGCCGGTCTGCCGACTTGCCGGGCACCGCGTAGCCGACCTGGCGGGAAACGGCCAGGTTCACGGTGCCGCCGCTCAACAGGACGATACCCGCCACCGTGCGGTCCGTGGCATTGAACGGCGTGAACTGTCTTTCCAGAGGTGTCAGCAGCCAGTTGCCGACGGGCAGGACCGCCAAGGCCAGCAGCGCGGCGGTAAGCGCGCTGGTCAGCCAGATGCCTTGACGCCGCCAGCGCGACCATGACAACAAGGTCGACAGCGACAACAGGATCAGCAACAAATTCACGGGTTGGGCGATAACCCAAAAAATCTTGGCGGCCGAAAAAAACATCGCATCCTATCCTCTGTTTGTTCGTTGTCAGAATATTGACTTCGGCATCCCGATTCTGACAGTGACGAAGCAAAATCACGGCGACGCCGAAATTGTTGCTGCGCCCGTATCGGCGAAATGACTATGATTGTCTATCGGAAAACCCGCGCGGTACGCCGCGACCAGGCAACCTCCAGACAGGCAGAAGGTGTGATCCAGCATGGCCGTTGACGCCACCAGGGCGGCGCGCGAACCGCCCTATGCCTATCTCCGCCTGGCAGCATCCCTGACCTTGATGACCATGGGCACCGTCGGCATGTATGCCATCGTTGTAGCCTTAAAGCCGATCGCCGTGGAATTCGGCGCCACCCGCTCGGCCGCCGCGATTGCCTATGCCGCCACCATGGTCGGTTTTGGCCTTGGCGGCATCATGATGGGCCGCTGGTCCGACCGGGTCGGCGTGATGTGGCCCTGCCTGGCCGGCACGGTGTTTCTGGCCCTGGGCTTTCTACTGGCCGCCCAGGCCACCGCGCTGTGGCAATTGTATCTGGCCCAGGGCCTGCTCATCGGCCTGCTGGGCAACGCGGCTCTGTTCGCGCCGCTGGTGGCCGATACCACCCTGTGGTTCCATCGGCGCCGGGGTATCGCGGTGGCCATCGTGGCCAGCGGCAACTATCTGGCCGGGGTGGTCTGGCCGCCCGTCGTGCAATTTTACATCGATGCCTCGGATTGGCGCGCCACCTATACCGGCATCGGGGTTTTCTGTCTACTTTTCATGCCGCCCCTTTGCCTGATATTGCGCCGCCGCCCGACGGCGGCATTGGCGCTGGAGGCGGGGGCAACGGCCGCCGCCGCAAGGCCCCTAAATCTGTCACCGAACAGCCTGCATGGCCTGCTGTGCGTTGCGGGCGTGGCCTGTTGTATCGCCATGGCCATGCCCCAGGTTCATATTGTCGCCTATGCCTCGGACCTTGGCTATGCCGCCCAACGCGGGGCCCAGATGTTGGCGCTGATGCTGGCGACGGGGATCATCAGCCGTCTGGTTTTCGGTTGGTTGTCCGACAGCATCGGCGGTCTGGCGACATTGCTGGTGGGCAGCAGCCTGCAGGCCCTGATGCTGTTTCTGTTCATGTTCGCAGAGTCCCTGGCCGGCCTCTATCTGATGTCGGCCCTGTTCGGTTTGAGCCAGGGCGGCATCGTGCCGGCCTACGCCATAATCGTGCGGCGCTACTTCGTGCCGGGCCAGATCGGCTGGCGCGTTGCCATGGTGCTGTCCATGACCCTGCTGGGCATGGCCCTGGGCGGCTGGCTGGCGGGATTGCTCTATGACTTGACCGGTTCCTACCGGATGGCCTTCATCAATGCCGTTGCCTTCAATGTGGTCAACATGATGATTGCCGGTATTCTGTTGCGGCGGTCACGGCAGAAGCTATGATATTGACTCTGTCCATGAGGGAGGGTCCGCCATGACCACGGCAACGGCTGTGCAAAAACTTGTTTTGGACGAAGTGACCATGGAACAGGTCGGCGCGGGGATGCGCCGGCAGCTTATCTGTGGTCAGCAGATGATGCTGGCGCGCATCAGCCTGGCGGCGGGCGTTTCGGTACCGCAACACCAACATGCAAACGAACAGATCACCTATCTGTTGGCCGGCGAAATGGAATTTCGCTTCGGTGACGACGGTGCCGATTTACGCCATATCGGGGCCGGCGAGATATTGGTGATCCCCGGTGATATGCCCCATTCGGCGAACGTGCTGGCGGATGCGGAAGTCATCGAATTGTTCGCGCCGCCGCGCCAGGATTGGATTGATGGCACCGATCGCTATTTGCGGGCCGCATCGGACTCTAGAGCAATTGTCAATTAATCGGACTCGCGATCGCGACTTAAGTAATTGGTTCAATTACTCTATTCTTAAGAGTCCGGGCATGTTTCGAAGAAACATGTTTTAGGGTATTTCAAGATTGGTCCGGGCCGCCCGCGCTCGCGATTTTTGGTGGAGGGGAATATGATCAAGCCACAGCTAACTCACGTCGGCATCTATGTGCGCGATATGGCCAAGATGCGGCGGTTCTATACCGAGGTTTTCGGGCTGACCGTTACGGACGCCGGCGCGCCGCCGGATTTCCACCTGGATATGGCCTTTATGTCGGCTGATCCAGGCGAACATCATCAGATGGTTCTGGTTGGCGGCCGTCCGGATGCGGCTACGGCCAATGTCGCCCAACAGATTTCGTTTCTGGTGAGATCCCTGGACGAGTTGCGGGCCATGCGGGACAGGGTGGTCGACGCCGGACTGAAAGTCCGCCGCACGATTACCCACGGCAACGCCTGGTCGGTCTATTTCAGCGATCCCGAAGATAATATCGTCGAGGTGTACGTACATACGCCCTGGCACATTCCGCAGCCCGCGGGGGAGCCCTTTGATCTGGATCTTTCGAACCACCAGATCATGGCCGAGACGGAGGCGCTGTGCCGCGGCAGGAAAGGTTTTGCGACCGGCGAGGAACGCCAGGCAACCATGCGGCAAATGATGGCCGGGTGAGGCTCGATTGATGCTATGCTGAAGTGGTCTAGAAAAAAGGCGCTGGTGGATGGGGGAATGGAATAATGGTGACGACGGCTACAATAATTTCCGATTTGGGTGAATTTGACGTGCGCGCCGGACCGGGGACGGGCCAAGGGGACGGCCTGTGGCTGGACCGGGACGAGGCGGCGGCGGCGACAGGGTGGGCATTGCGCCCCGAAGGCCTCTGCCGGGGCGATGTGTGCGTGCCGGTACCGCGGGACCGGGACGCGGCCTTCGCGGCCGATGACAAGGTCAATATTGCCGCCTTCTGGGATCTTCTCGGGATGCCGGCGGCCCATAGCCGAAATGGCGATGTCTGGGCCTTGGGCGAAACCGCCGATAACCGGACGGCCAGCCTGCGGTCCTTGGACGCCCCGGATTTCACGCTGCCGGATTTGCACGGTGTGGCCCATAGCCTGTCGGACTATCGCGGCAAGAAGGTTCTGCTCGCCACCTGGGCTTCGTGGTGAGGCTGTCGTAACGATTTGTCCGTGTGGCAAAAACTCTACGACGAACTGCAAGACCGGAACTTCATCATCATCATCGCCGTCGCCATGGACAGCCGGGCGGACGCGGCCCGTCCCTGGATCGAAGCGGCGGGTCCACGCTATCCGGCCCTGATCGACCGGGATCATCGCGTGGCCGAATTGTATAACATGGTCAATGTGCCGCAGGCGGTCTGGATCGACGAAGACGGCCGTATTGTCCGGCCGGCGGAAAACGCCGGCGCCTACGAGGCCTTCCGTTCCCTGGACCGGCAAACCATGACCGTGCCGGAGGACAAAATGGCCACGGCGGCGGCCGCCAAGGCCACTTATGTCAACGCGGTTCGCGACTGGGTGCTGTTGGGCCCGGCCTGCGGCCATCTTTTCGCTGCCGACCAGGCCCGCGCCCGGACGGCGGCGCCCAATGCCGATATCGTCCAGGCGCATTGCCATTTCCGCCTGGGGCAGTATTTGTTGCGCCAGGATCGGGCGGCCGAGGGCCGGGAGCATCTGGCGGAAGCCGCGCGCCTGCATCCGGCCTCGTGGAACATCTGGCGCCAGGCGGCGGAACCCAACGAAACCGGTCTGGCGGCCGGGCCTGAGTTTTGGGCCCGCGTGGATGCCTTGGGCGATGGCTACTATTACCCGCCGGTGGCCATGGCGGGCATGCCGCAATAGCGGTTCACCTTACGCTGAAGCATCACCGGCCCGCGGGCCGGTGATGCGAACGGGGAATTTTCCTAAAGCACATTTGCTCCAAAGGTGCGTGGAATTTTCAGAATAGGGTAATTGCAAATTGCTCTACCGGCCCTCGCGCTGCCAAGCCAGCATGGTCAGGCCCAGGAACAGGATCAATACCAATACGGCGGGCAGAAGGGGCGTCTGTTCCACGCCGCTGACGGCGTATTCGCCACTGGCGCGCAGACCCAGCCAGTCGCGCCCGCGGCTGATGCGGCCCGGCTTCACCCGGCGGATCTCGGGCATGCCATCGACCAGCCAAAAGGCGCCGCCGCCGCTTTGCTGTAACAGCGGCTGCAAGGGGGCGGACGAGGTGCGCATATCGACATACTCCAGCGGGTTGATGTCCCCAGCCGCCGCGATCGCCCGATGGGCGCCGTCATGCAAGCGGTACAGGCCCGGCTCGTCCACCGCCAAGGCGCCGGTCTCCACGCCCCGTCCATTGTCCTTCAGGGTAATGCTGCGGACCTCGCCCGACGGGGTGGTAATCTCCACGGCGCCGCTGGCCGGTGTCAGGCTGCGCCGTTCGATCAACAATTGATTGCCATTGGCGCGGGCGCGCAGGTCTTCTTCCTCCAGGTCCGGTTCCTGCATCAGCCAATGGGCGATACGGCGCAACAGTTCCGCCTGTGGTCCGCCGCCTTCAAATCCGCGGGTCCATAGCCAGGCGTGATCCGACAGCAATTGCGCCACCCGGCCCTTATCAACCCGCGCGGTAATGAGCAGGGGCCCTTCGGCGGCGCCGTGCAACAGAATGTCGCCCTTGGCCTCGGCGACATCGATCTGGCGGAACCAGCGGCCCCAGGTCGGCTGGGTCCCCGGCGCGCCGATCCCGGTCAGCGAGGCCGTAACCGGATGGCGGCGGCCCTTGGCGGTGGGCAGGGGGCGGAAGCCGGTCTCGCGCACCGTACCCGTGGGCCGGCTGGGCAGGATCGCCCCCAGGGGCGTGCGCGCCAGGCTGACGGGGGTGGCGAAATCAGGTCCCACGGCGGTCAATACCGCCCCGCCCCGACGAACATATTGAGCGATGTTCTGCAGATAGATGTCCGGCAGCACGCCACGCCGGCGATAGCGGTCAAAGATGATCAGGTCAAAATCATCCAGCTTGTCCTGAAACAATTCGCGGGTAGGAAAGGCAATCAGCGATAGCTCGTTGATTGGCGTGCCGTCCTGTTTATGGGGTGGCCTGAGAATTGTGAAATGCACCAGATCGACCGATGGATCGGATTTCAGTATGTTGCGCCAGGTCCGCTCGCCGGCATGGGGTTCACCTGAAACCAGCAACACCCGCAGGCGTTCCCGGACCCCGTTGATGATCAATACGCTGCGGTTGTTCTTCAGGGTCAGTTCATCGGGCCCAGGGTCAATCTCCAACTCCAGCACCGTGACTCCGCCATGGCTAAGGCGGAAGGGAAAACTGCGGGTGACGCCAATGGGCATGCTACGGGTTTCGGTCGCGCCGCCGTCCCGCCGCAGCCGCAGCCGGGTGCGGCCATGGCCGTTCGCGGCATCTTTGGTACGCGTGCCGCTGACGCTATCCGCACTGTCTTCCACCCGCAGGCTCAGGTGCAGGGTTTCCCCCACGATGCCATAGCTGGGCGCTGTCTCCACCACCAGGCGTCGGTCGCGCTCGCCCCGCTGGCCGCTCAACAACAGATGGACCGGACCGCCCAGTTCGTCGCCGGACGCCGGTTTGGGCAGGTCGTGCACCTGGCCGTCGCTGATGATGATGATACCGGCGACCCGGCGATTGGGCACATCGCGCAGCGCGCGGCGGATGGCGCCGAACAGATGGGTGCCGTCGGGTAGCAGATGATCGCCGCCAAAGCCGGCGCCGGCCCGCACCACCCGCATTTCGAGATCGGGCCGGCCGCGCAGTTTTTCTTCAATCCGTTCCAGGGCGGCCTCCGTCCGATTCGCCCGCCCGGCAATGCGTTGGGAGACGGATTGATCCACCACGACCAGGGCGACATCGGGGATGGGATTGCGCTTTTCCCGCACCAGAGATGGATTGGCCAGGGCCAGCAGGGCCGCCGTCACGGCCAACAGGCGCCAGGTGCTGCCGCCCGCGCGGCGCCAGAACGCGGCGCCCAGCAAAATGGCGGCAGCCAGGGCCACGGCGCCCAACAACCACCAGGGCAGTGTCGGGTCGAAACTGATGCGGGAAAACGTGGTCAGGGCCGGCATGATGAATTACTGCCCCAACCGTTCCAGGATGGCGGGAATATGCACCTGATCGGATTTGTAATTGCCGGTCAGGGCATACATCACCAGATTGACGCCAAAACGGTAGGCCATCTCCCGTTGCTGGGCGCCGCCGGGGGTGGGCAGGACCAGAGGCTTTTGATGCTCGTCCGTGGCCCAGGCGGCGGCCCAGTCGTTGCCGCCGACGATCAACGAGGAAACGCCGTCATTGAGGCCGCCGGACTGTCCCTCGACCCAGACCTGACCACCCACATAGCGACCCGGAAAGCCGTGCAGCAGGTAAAACGACTTGGTCAATACATGGCCCTGGGGCACGGGCTCCAGAGGTGGAATATCCAGCCGTGATAACAGGCGCCGCAGACGCCCGCTGTTGCTGCCGCCATCGCTCAGGCCAAGGCGTTGCCGTAGGGCCGGCAGGTTATTGCCGCCGTCACCGGTATCGAACAGGATGGTGCCGCCGGTACGCATGAACTGCGATACCCGGGCGATGGCCTGGTCGCTCAAGGCCGGTTGCGAGGCGATGACGGGCCAATACAGAATTGGGAACAACACCAGAGGGTCGCGCTCCACATTCACCGCCATGGGCGCTTCGGGCTCGATCGAAGTGCGCAGACGCAGGATCTGGCTCAACCCGGCCAAACCGGCCCGGCTCATTTCATCAACCCGGCTGTTATCGGTCAGCACATAGGCCAGGCGGGTGTCCAGCGCCGCCGCCATGGCGAAACGATCGGCGCCGCTCACTTCCTGCGCCCGGGCCGGCAGGTGCGGCATCAGCATCAGGGCCCCCAACAAGTATGCCGCCAGCCGGGACCCCCGCCGGCTCCGCAGCCGGCTGGCGGGCTGCAGCAAGCCGCGCAAGGCCAGGACCGCCAACAGATCCACCAGGGCCAGCAGCACCGCCGCCAACAACAGCCATGGTTTCAGATCCACCTCCCTGGCCAGCCGGTAATCGGCCCTGTACGCTGGCACCGACAGACCGGTAATGGCCCGCAGGGCTTGCCAGTTCTGGCTCAAATTCAAGGCGCGGCGGTCGTCCTCCCGGCCATAATAGCCCGGCGGGCTTTTCGGGCCGGCGCGGGCTTGATCGATGGCGTCGGCGGCAATGGGCTCGGCGCCCGGCGCGGGCGGTCCCAAAAGGCCAAAGCCATCCAGACTGGCCACCGGCGGCAGTTCGCGCCGGGCCCCTGTGTCCGCTTCCGCCGTCACGCCGCGGGACATGGCCGTTAGCCGGCGCATCATGTTCACGAACAGGCCGGATAGGGGCAGGTTGGACCAGGATGCATTGGCGGTGATGTGAAACAGTACCAGCCAGCCCTGACCCTGTGGCGCCGCCGTTACCAGGGGTGTGCCGTCAGCCAGACTGGCCCAGGTGCGTTGCGCCAGATCCTGTGACGGTTCCGCCAGGACCTGGCGTTTGACCAGAACGTCACCGGGTACTTCCAGGCCCTGGAAGGGACTGTGCGGCGGAAAAGCGGCCAGGCTGGCCGGCTTCGACCAGGATAGGGAACCACCCAAGGCCCGGCCGCCCAGGCGCAGACGGGTTGGGATCAAGGTGTCCGCGCCTTGCGCCAGATGTGGTCCGGCAAAGCGGATCAGCATGCCGCCATCCTTCAGCCATTGCGTCAGGCGCCGCTGCTGCGCCTCGGACAGGCGGCCAATGTCGGCCAGGACCAGCACCGCCAAGGGCCGCTGCAACAGGTCCGCGATCTCGCCCCGGCGCAGTTCCGCATAGGGCTGCAAGGCCCGTTCCAGATAGTACAGGTTGGACAATAAGGGTTGGGCGCGTTCTTCCGCCCCGCCGCCCGATACCAGGCCCACGGGCCGCCGCCGCCAGCGTTCGTCCAGCAGAACGTTTGCCGCGGCCGAGCCGGCGCCGGCCAATTCCAGCCGCAAGGCGCGGTTGCGCAGGTCGCCGGGCAGTGCGATTTCCGCCACCGCACGATCCTCATTGCCGGTAAACCGCGCCGTTGCCTGGCCCAGAACCCGGCCCCGTTCGCCGATCGCCCGTATCGTTAGGCCGCCCGCGCCCTGTGTGTCCGTCTCCAGTGCGCCGGATCCTTCGCCGCGCGGACGCAGGACGGTGGCGGCAAAGCCCTGGCGGGTCAGAACCGGGGGCAATAGGGCCAGGGCCCGTTGGCCAACAGGTTGCTGCAACAGCTGAAGCGGGCCAAGGGCGGCCAGGGCCGCATCTAGTGCGCGGCGTTCCGGGCCGTCGATGCCGTCGCTCAGCCAATAAACCGTCGGCTGTACCGCAAAGGACAGTTTCCGTGCGGCGGCGGCGGCGGCGGCGCGGTCGGTAGACCAGGGCTTGGGCTGCAGGGCGCGGATGATCGGTTCGGCTTCCGCCGCCTGCAACAGGCCGCTGGACTGGATCGGGCCGCCGGCGGCGGGTGGGGCCGTGCTCAACACCAGCACCGGGCGCTGCCGCCGTTTGGCCCGCTCCACCAGGCCCAGGGCGGTTTGCTGGCGCAGGGACCAATTGGGTGCCGCGGCCCAGCCATCATCGATCACCAGCATCACCGGTCCGTCGCCGGACGGGTCGGCGACTGGATGCAGCAGGGGGTGGGCGAGGGCCAACACGGCCAGGGCGCCAAGCAGCAAACGCAACAGCGCCAGCCACAGCGGCGTTGCCGCCGGGGTTTCTTCATCGCCGCGCAGGCCCAGCAAAATGCGCACGGGGGGAAAGCGCACGCGCCGGGGCGCGGGCGGCGTGATCCGCAGCAGCCACCAAATCAGGGGCAGGGCGGCCAGGCCCAGCAACATCCAGGGCGCGGTCAGGGCAATGGCTCCCAAAGACAGCATGATCTAGGTTTTCGCTTTGCCGTCCGGCGCGTTGCCCAACTCATTGCCCAGGGCGTTGTACAAAGCCAGCAGAGCGGTTTGCGGTGGCCGGTCGGTACGGTGCTGGGCAAAGCCCCAGCCAACCCGGCGGCAGATGTCAATCAGGCCAAGGCGCCGGGCCGCCATACGGCGCAGATAATCGTCGCGCAGACTTTCCACCCGGCCGATCAGCAGCGTACCCTCGCCTTCCAGGCCCTCGAACTCCGTACGGCCCTGAAACGGCAGGTCTTCTTCCGCCGGATCCAGGATCTGCAGCAAATGGCCCCGCGCGCCCTGATCGGCGAAACGTTTGACCATGGTCGCGATCTGTTCCAGCGGCGCCAGGAAATCGCCGAACAACACCAGCTGGGCAAAGCGCGGCAAGCGTCCCGGCTCGGGTAATCCAGTTTGGCTGCTGGCGGCAGGTTGCGCGGTCCGGCCGTCCCGTTCATTCTGCAACCGCGCGCCCAGCCGGGTCAGGGTGGCGCGGCCGCCCGTGGCATAGCTATCCTGGCCGTAAAGCCCGACATGCTCGCCCCCGCGCAGCAACAGTGAAGCCAGGGCCAGCAGCAATAGCTCGGCCCGGTCCCGTTTGCCTTCCTGCGCCGCGCCGGATTTATAATCCATCGAGGCCGTGCCGTCCCGCCACAACCAGACGCTTTGCGCCGCTTCCCATTCATTTTCCCGAACGAAGATCTTTTGGCTCTTGGCCGATTGCCGCCAGTCGATGGCCACGGCACTGTCGCCGCCCTGATAGCGGCGGTACTGCCAGAAGGTCTCGCCGCTACCAACCCGGCGGCGGCCGTGCACGCCCTGCACCACGGTAGAGGCGACCCGTTCGGCAGCGACCAGCAGCGGTGGCAATGTGGCGGCCAGCTGCTCCGCCGCATGGCCGGCTTCGTGTGGCGCGGGCGCGGCCATACCGGATCAGGCCAGAGGTTCGGACAGGCGGTCGATGACCTCGGCCAGGGTGATGCCGTCGGCCCGCGCGGCAAAGGTTAAGGCCATGCGGTGACGCAGCACGGGGCGGGCCAGGGCCAGCACGTCATCGATGGAAGGCGCCAGCCGGCCATCCAGCAGGGCCCGTGCCTTGGCAGCCAGCACCAATGCCTGGCTGGCCCGGGGACCGGGCCCCCAGGCCACCTGTTCCCGGATACCCGGCAGAGGGCTGTCTTCCGGGCGGCCATTGCGCACCAGGGTCAAAATCGCCTCGACCACGCTTTCGCCCACGGGGATGTGCCGGATCAACTGCTGCGTCGCCAGTAATTGCACGCCGTCCATGACCGCCTCGATGGATGCTTCAGCGGCGCCCGTGGTGGCGATCAGCATGCGCCGTTCCGCCTCGCGATCCGGGTAATCCACGTCGATCTGCAACAGGAAACGATCCAGCTGGGCCTCGGGCAAGGGATAGGTGCCCTCCTGCTCCAATGGGTTCTGGGTCGCCAGCACGTGAAACGGCCGCGGCAGGGGGTGATGCTGCCCGGCAATGGTCACCGATTTTTCCTGCATCGCCTGCAACAGGGCGGATTGGGTGCGCGGACTGGCCCGGTTGATTTCGTCCGCCATCAACAGCTGGCAGAACACCGGACCGGAGATGAAGCGGAATGAACGCCGGCCGCTCTCCGCCTCCTCCAACACCTCGGAGCCCAGAATATCGGCGGGCATCAGATCCGGCGTGAACTGCACCCGCTTGTCGGCCAGCCCCAGGACCGTGCCCAGGGTTTGCACCAGACGGGTCTTGGCCAGACCGGGCACCCCGATCAGCAAGGCATGGCCACCGGCCAACAGGGTGACCAGGGTTTCATCGATCACCGCTTCCTGACCAAAGATCACCCGTCCCATCATTTGCCGTACCTTGGCGATACGTTCGACGGCGACCTCGACCTCGGCGAGCAATTGTTTGTCTGTTTCGCTGACGGCTGTCATGTTGTCCACTATATTGCTAAGTTCCCTACTTTGCGTCAGCTCACAAGGTAACGATTACGCGAGCATAGGGCCAGCGCGTTCGAACGGGGGGCCGTTAGAGCAGTTTTCAATTAGTTGGAGTTGCAAACGTAACTTAAGTAATTGGTTCAATGGCTCTATTCAGAAGATTCTGAGTGTATTGGAGCTAAATATGCTCTAGTTCAGACGCGGATCTGTTCCGGGATGAGAAAACAAATGCCTGATGTAATGGAGATTGCGGAGATTGCGGAGTTTGCAGCGATCGCGGCCCAATTGCCGAAAGGCAAGCTGCCGCCGGTGGAGACGTGGCAGCCCGATTTTTCCGGCAATATGGATATGCGCATTGCCCGCGACGGCACCTGGTTCTATCTGGGTTCGTCGATCAAGCGTCCGAAGATGGTGCAATTGTTCGCCTCGATCCTGCGCCATGATCCGGATGGGACCTATTATCTGGTAACCCCGGTGGAGAAGTTTGCCATCACCGTCGACGACGCGCCCTTTCAGGCGGTCGCCATGGATGTGCATGGCCAGGGGCGGGCGCAGGTCCTGACCTTTCGCACCAACGTGGATGACCAGGTCATGGCGGGCCCGGAACATCCCCTTCGGGTGGCGATCGACCCGCTCACCGACGAGCCGTCCCCTTATGTGCATGTGCGCGCGCGCTTGGAAGCGTTGATCAGCCGTGCCATCTTCTATGATCTGGTTGAACTGGCGGTGGAGGAAGACCGCCAGGGTGAAACCCAGTTTGGCATCTGGAGCGCCGGCGTCTTTTTCCCCATTGGTTCACCCGGGTCGCAGGAGCGCATTTGATCCAAATGCTCTCAGAGTCTTCAGAATAGAGCCATTGAACCAATTACTTAAGTTACGTTTGCAACTCCAACTAATTGAAAACCGCTCTGGCATGAAACTTAGATAGGAGCCGCAGTTGCGAGACCGCATCGTTTCCAAACTTCGCCCCATGGCCAATTCCCGCGCCCACGACGACCTGCGTCCCAGCACGGGCGACCACGAACTGAACCCCTTCATGAAGGAATGGGTGGATGCCGAGGACCGCCTGAAACCGGCCGCGGTGCTGGTGCCCTTGATCGAACATAACACCGGTCTGACCGTGTTGTTGACCAAACGGACAGACCATCTGCACCATCATGCCGGACAGGTCAGCTTTCCCGGCGGCCGGGTCGAGGAAGCGGACCTGGACGTCGTCGACACCGCCCTGCGCGAAACCGAGGAAGAGATTGGCCTGGACCGGAGCTATGTGGAAGTGGCCGGTTATCTGGATGATTACGAAACCGGAACAGGTTTTCATGTGACCCCGGTCGTGGGCTTCGTGCGTCTGGGCTTTGATTTGAATGTGGATGATTTCGAAGTGGCCGACGTGTTCGAGGTGCCTTTGGAGTTCCTGTTCGATCCGAACAACCATCAACGCCACAGCCGCGAGTACAACGGCCGCAAACGGCAATACTACGCCATGCCCTACGGCGAATATTACATCTGGGGCGCCACGGCGGGCATGTTGATGAATCTGTATCGCCGCGTCCACGATTTGCTCTAAAGTATGTTTCCTTTAAACATGCTCAGACTCTTTAAGGAACAGCCATTGAACCAATTATGTAAGTCGCGTCCGCGGCTCCAGTATATCGGATATTGCTCTCGCCTGGATCGCAGGCATGCTTAGCAAGATACTTTTTCACCTTGTCCCCTTTCTGCTGCCGTTCATCGCCTATGGTCTGTACCTGTTCGCGACCCGCCGGGCCCGGGAAACGGGCCAGGCTTTTGATGAAGCGCCCTGGTATTGGCTGTTTTGCAGCGGCTTGGTGTTGATGGTGGTCTCGTTGGTCGCCGTCTGGGCCTCTACGGGCGAACCGGCGGGCGATGACTACGTGGCGCCGCATCTGCAGGATGGCGAAATGGTGCCCGGCCGGTCCACCAAAAACTAGCGCCAGTGGTATAAGATGGCCAGATGCAGCCCTTATCTCAGCAAATCTGGTTGATGGCGGCAGGCAGCCGCGCGGTGCTGGCGGCCCTGGGGTCGGCGGGGGCGACGCCGCGCTTTGTCGGCGGCTGCGTGCGCGACGGGCTGTTGGGCCGGAACAGCAGCGATTTGGATATCGCCATCGATCAAATGCCCGAAGACAGCATGCGCCTGCTTGAAAATTGCGGCATCAAGGTTATCCCCACGGGCCTGAAACACGGCACCATTACCGCTGTTGCCGATGGCCAGCACTTCGAAGTCACGGCCCTGCGCGTGGACGTGGAGAATTTTGGCCGCCACGCCAAGGTCGCCTTTACGGACGATTGGCGCCTGGATGCGGCGCGCCGCGATTTCACCATCAACGCCATCTATGCTGATGGCGACGGGCGGCTTTATGATCCGGTCGGCGGCCGGGCCGACCTGGCGGCCGGGCGGGTGCGGTTCGTCGGCGACCCCGCGCAGCGGATCGACGAGGACAAATTACGCATTCTGCGGTTCTTCCGCTTTCAGGCGCTGTTCGGACAAGGCGCGCCGGATGCACAGGCCGTGGCGGCCTGCACCGCCGCCGCGCCGGGCATTGACGGCCTCAGCGGCGAACGGGTGCGCGACGAAATTTTCAAGCTACTGGCCGCGCCGGAGCCGCTGCCCAGCCTGGAACTGATGGCGCGGGCCGGCGTGCTGCAACATGTGCTGCCGGCGGGCTTTCGCTTCGGCGGCCTGGCGCAATCGGATGGCGACCCCCTGCGCCGCCTGTCCGCTATTGCCAAGGGCGGGGCCCCGGCGGCCCGGGCCATTGGCCAGCGCCTTCGCCTTTCGGCCCGGCAAGGGCAACGTCTGGGCTTCCTGATGGCGCCGCCGGCGCAATTGACCCCCAGCATGGCGCGTACCGCCTTGCGGCAATTGCTTTATGACCATGGCGCCGAACGGATCGATGATCTGGCCCGGCAGCAAGGGGCAGCGGGGCTGCTCCCCCGCCTCCAGGACGCCGCGCCGCCGGCCTTCCCCCTGTCGGGCCGGGATGCCGTGGCTGCGGGGATGCGCCCCGGCCCGGCCGTGGGCCAGGCACTGCGGGCCCTGGAGGCGTCCTGGCGGGCCAACGATTTCGCCGCCACGCGGCAGCAGCTGCTGGCCGAACTGGCCGAACGCCACGCTGCGGATCATTCGGAATAGGGCCGCGAAGAGCGGTATGTCAGCTCGGTTTCAGGCGCGGCACCGCGCTGGATGTCGGCTCACCGATGGTTATATATTCGACACGTGCACAATGACGGACCATATGCGAAGGATCCAAATCCCCGCACCATATTCCTGCAAGGGCAGCGGAAACTTTGTCGGGTTCCTGTGTGGGCGCGGTCAATTCAAAAATGCGCGACAACCCGGCCACAACGATATCAGCGTCCCAATGGTAAAAGCGATTCAGGATCATAATTTGCGCCTGATACGCTCAGATCACGAGAGGGAAGCAATTCAGGCTAAGATTACAAAGGCCAAACGCGCCATGGTGATCGGCGTTCTCGGCATAGTGGTTGCCACGCTGATCCTGGCAATTGATAATTATCTGTATGGCTATGTGGTCGGCGGTAGGAGTGGAACAGCCGGTGTGATCATAACCATCGCATTATCCGCGGCGCTGCTGGGCGTATTTGCCGTGGTATTGAATATTTTCATTCTTTTGAAAAACTGGCGTATCAAGGCCGAGCACCGCCAATTTCTGGCGAAATATGATCGGCCTGAAACCTAACCGGGATTCTCTGCTACGCTCCAGCAGGACAAGCGGCTGCCTCGTCCCTTCTGAATACCCGAGCGATATGATTGCTATCGCCAGCGGGCGGCTCGGCGACCCGATGAATATCGCAATTGGGATAGACGGGGCGGATATCAAGAATGCCTTGCGGTATTTTGCCGAGGCTGGACCATCAATTCCCAAAAAAAAGAAACCGCAGAAAACTGCGGCTTCTTTCTGGTCGGAGTGAGAGGATTCGAACCTCCGACCCCCGCCTCCCGAAGACGGTGCTCTACCAGGCTGAGCTACACTCCGGCAAATGCCGCCTGCCATTCAGCATGGCGGACCGCGTGCTTATAGCGCCCGGGACGGGCGTCGGCAATCTCGAAAACGCGCTAATAGGCCCGCTCGATACAGAAATCGACCACATCGATCAGCGCCCGCTTGGCCTCGCCATCGGGAAAGATGCCCAGGCCATCCCGGGCCATGGCGCCATAGTGGCGGGCCCGGTCAATGGAATCGTGCAGGGCGTCATGGCGCTGCAGTATCTCTATGGCCGCGTCCAGGTCGCCATCGCGCTGCGCGCCGTCGGCAATACAGCGGCGCCAGAAGGTGCGTTCGGCTTCATCGCCCCGGCGATAGGCCAGCAGGACCGGAAGCGTGACCTTGCCTTCGCGGAAGTCATCGCCCACGGTCTTGCCCAAGGTGATCTGCTGGGCGGAGTAGTCCAGGGTATCGTCGACCAATTGAAAGGCGATGCCCAGGTTGCGGCCGAAATTCTCCAGGGCGTCCTCCACCACCGTGCCGCGGCCGGCAATCACCGCGCCGATCCGGCAGGCGGCCGCAAACAGGGCCGCGGTTTTGGCGGTGACGACCTCAAGATATTTTTCTTCCGGTATCTCCACGTTATTCAGGGTTTCCAGTTGCATCACCTCGCCTTCCGAGATGACGGCTGAGGCATTGGCCAGAACCCGCAGCACTTCCAGACTGCCATCCTGGACCATGATCTGAAAGGCCCGGGAAAACAGAAAGTCACCGACCAGGACACTGGGTTGATTGCCCCACAGCACATTCGCCGTGGCATCGCCCCGGCGCAGGTCGCTTGCATCGACCACATCGTCATGCAGCAGCGAGGCGGTATGGATGAATTCCACCGCCGCGGCCAGACCGATCTGGCGCTCCCCCACATAGCCGCACAGGCGCGTGGCCGCCAGGGTCAACATGGGCCGCAGCCGCTTGCCGCCCGAGGCGATGATGTGTCCGGCCAACTGCGGGATCAGCGGCGCCCGGCTGTGCATGCGGTCCAGTATGGTGTGGTTGACCTTGATCAGATCGTCGCCCACCAGTTGCATCAGCGGCTCCATCGAGGCCCGCCGGGGCGCCGCCCCATCCAAATGTATAACGTCAGCCAAGGCGCGTCCCTCTGGTTCACCGCGACTCGCTGCCGCTGGGCCTATAGACTGCATTACGCGGTCATAATGCAAGGCTGCAATGGCGGAAATGGGCAATAGGAACGGGCGATGATTGAACTGCTACGCAGCAATGACGTGGTTCTGCTGTCATGGGTCGGGGTCTATTTGCGCGACGCCGGCATAGAAAGCATGCTGCTGGATCGTCATATCGCGGTCACCGAGGGCTCCATCGGCGCCTTCAAGCAGCGCGTGATGGTGCTGGACGAGGATTTGGACGCGGCCCGCGCCTTACTGACGGACGCCGGAATTGACGCGGAGACCTAGGCCAATGGAAGCGCACCAGATGCACGATGTTACCCAGGACGGCCTGTTGGACCAGCGCGTTCGGCTGACCCAGCCGCGGCGCGGTTACCGGGCCGGCTCGGACGCCATCCTGTTGGCGGCGGCGGTGACGGCGCGGCCCGGGCAGACGGTTCTGGATGCGGGCGCCGGCGTCGGGGCGGTATCCCTGTGTCTGGCCTGGCGCTGCCCGGATCTGCTCATTCGCGGTCTGGAAATACAGACCGGACTGGTCGCGCTGGCGGCCCACAACATCGCCGCCAACGGGATGTCGGCGCGGGTCCGCATCGTGGCGGGGGATATTGGACGGCCGCCAGCTGAAATTGGCCGGACACTATTCGATCACACGGTCTGCAACCCGCCATTTTATGTGCACGGCGATGCCTCCGCCTCGTCGAATCAGGGCAAGGCCCTGGCCCATGGCGAAGGTGAAACCCCCCTGACCGATTGGCTGGCCTTTTGTTTGCGGCGCACCGCGCCGGGTGGCACCGTCACCGTCATCCATCGCAGCGACCGCCTGGCAGGATTGCTGGCCGGCCTGAACCAGGGGGCCGGCGATATAGTGGTTTTTCCCCTATGGTCGCGACCGGACAGACCAGCCAAGCGGGTCATCGTGCAGGCCAGGGTGCAGGGCAAAGGCCCCACCATTCTGCATCCCGGACTGTGCCTGCACCATGCGGACGGCGGCGATACCGCGCAGGCCCAGGCGGTACTGCGCCAGGGCGCGCCTCTAGATTTGTCTAGCTGACCACAATGTCGGGGTCGCCGGCACCGTGCGCGGCGCAGTGGCCGATGATGGCGGCGGCGTCAAAGCCGCGGGCGTGGAACAGGGCCAGCACCTCTTGGGCCGCGTCCGGGCTGCAGGCAACCAGCAGGGGCCCTGCCGTCTGGGGGTCGTACAGCATATTGTGCTGCCATTCGGGCAATTCGGCGGGCAGCCGCACGCCTTGGGAAAACCCCAGGCGGTTGCGCCCGGTCGCGCCGGTGGTTACGCCCGCCTGGGCCAGTTCCCGCGCCGCCGCCAACAGGGGCACGGCGGCAAGGTCCAGCTGTGCGGTGACGCGGGAGCCCTGGCAAACCTCGCTCAGATGCCCCAACAGGCCAAAGCCGGTGACATCGGTCATGGCATGGACAGCCGCCCGCTCGCCCAACGCGGCGCCGATGTCGTTCAGGCGCGTCGTGCAATCGATCAGTTCCCGGTAGCCGTCCGGCGACAGGGTTCCGGCCTTCATGGCGGCGGCAAGAAAGCCCGTGCCGATCGCCTTGCCCAGAATAAGCGTGTCGCCCGGCCGGGCGCCGATGTTGCGTTTGATCTTGTCGATATCCACCAGGCCGATCGCCGCCAGACCGTAGATCGGCTCCAGTGTATCGATGGAATGACCCCCCGCAATGGGGACGCCCGCGGCCTTGCAGACCGCGGCGCCGCCGGCCAAAACCCGCCGAATGGTCGCGGTGGAAACCTTGTCCATGGGCATGCCGACAATGGCCAGGGCCAAAACCGGACGGCCGCCCACCGCATAGACGTCCGACAGGGCATTGGTGGCGGAAATGCGGCCATAGTCGAACGGATCGTCCACCACGGGCATGAAAAAATCCGTCGTCGCCACCATCGCCCGGGTTTCGTCGATGCGATAGACGGCGGCATCGTCACCGGTATCATTGCCGACCAGCAGATCGGCATTCGGTTCGGGCCTCGGCAGGTTCGCAAGCAGCTCCCGCAGCACGGCGGGGGCAATCTTACTGCCTCAGCCGCCGCCGTGGGCCAGGGCGGTCAAGCGAACCGGTTCACCGCCCTTGTCTTCCTTGCTCATCGCAACCTCCGGATAAAATCTGCTCAAGAGCAATTTTCAATCAATTGGATTCGCTTTAGCGATCCAAGCGATTGGTTTAATGGCTCTTTTCTTAAAAGTCCGGGCATGTTTAGAAGAAACATGCTCTAGGCGTTGACATCGATCACCGTGCGGCCGCGCACCTGGCCGTTCAGAATATCGGCGGTGATGCCGGGCACGTCCGCCATGGGCCTGACGCTGGTCATGGCATCCAGTTTGTCCAGGGGCAGATCCGTGGCCAGACGGGCCCAGGTCTGCGCCCGCCGCGCGGCGGGGCAGTAGACCGAATCGATGCCCCAGATCCGCACTCCCCGCAGGATGAACGGCAATACGGTGCCCGGCAGATCGGGGCCCGCGGCCAAACCGCAGACCGCCACCGTGCCCCGTGACTTGATGCCGGCCAGGACGTTGACCAGAATATGGCTGCCCACCGTATCGATGCCCCCGGCCCAGGTTTCCCGGCCCAGGGGGCGGCCCGGTCCGCTCAATTCCGATCGCGGCACGATGGAGGAAGCGCCCAGGTCCCGCAGATAGTCATGTTCGCTCTCGCGGCCGGTCGAGGCGGCCACGCTGTAACCCAGATTGGCCAACACGGCGACGGCGACAGAGCCGACGCCGCCCGCCGCGCCCGTCACGATGACGTCGCCATCCCCGGGCTTTACGCCGGCATCTTCCAAGGCCAGGACACTCATCATGGCGGTGAAACCGGCGGTGCCGATGGCCATGCTCTGTTGCAGGGTCAGGCCATCCGGCTTTTTCACCAGCCAATCGGCCTTGGCCCGCGCCCGTTGGGACAAGCCGCCCGAGACAGCCTCGCCCACGCCCCAGCCGGTCAATACCACTTCATCACCAATGCGATAGTCCGGGCTATCGGACGCCGCCACCACGCCGGCATAGTCGATGCCCGGCGCCATGGGCAGGGACCGCATGATCTTGCTCTTGTTGCCCTGAACGGCCATGCCGTCCTTGTAATTGATGGTGGAATATTTCACCGCCACCGTGACCTCGTTCGCCGGCAGCTCGGCGTCCGCCACATCGCATAGTTCCACATTCACCTTGCCATCGACGTCCGTGGCCCACCAGGCCTTGAAGGTTCCGCTCATCACTGTGTCCAATCACATTGCCGCACTCAAAATTCCAGCCGGATCATAGCGCCTCTTATGCGCCCGGCAAGGTCTCGCCAAACCGCAGCGGCCGGCCGTCGGCTTTGCCGGCCAGCTCGCCCTCGCGCATGACGATCCGGCCCCGGATGATGGTGGCCATGGGCCAACCGGTCACCTCGCGGCCATGGAACGGCGTCCAGCCGGACCGATTGGCCATGTCCTGATCCAGTATGCGCCGTTTCGCCTGTAAATCCACCAGGGTGAAATCACCATCATAACCGACGGCGATGCGGCCCTTGCCCGCGATGCCGAACAGCCGCGCCGGCCCGGCCGATGTCAGGTCCATCAGGCGCAACAGGCTTAACCGCCCGGCGGCGGCATGATCCAGCATGATGGGCAGCAGGGTCTGTACCCCCGGCATGCCGGACGGGCTGGCCGGATAGGTCTCCGCCTTTTCCGCCAGGGTGTGCGGGGCATGGTCCGAGCCGATGACGTCCACCACGCCCTGATCCAGGCCCCACCACAGGCCGTCCCGGTGCTGGCGATCGCGGATCGGCGGGTTCATCTGCGCCCGGCTGCCCAAATCGGCATAACATTCGGGCGCTGCCAGGGTCAGATGCTGGGGCGTTACCTCGACCGAGGCAATATCCTTGTGTTGCGCCAGAAAGCGGATTTCCTCGGCCGTGGTGATATGCAGCACATGCACCCGGGCGCCGGTTTCCCGGGCAATGGCGATCAGGCGTTTACTGGCCCGCAGGGCGGTTTCGGGGTCCCGCCAGACCGGGTGCGCGGCGGGGTCCGCGGCCTCGACCGCCAGGTGCCGGCGCTCTTTCAGGCGGGGCTCGTCTTCGGCATGCACGGCGCAGCGGCGCCGGACGGCGCCCAGGATCCGGCGCAAGGTGGCATCATCCTCGGTCAGTAGATTGCCGGTGGACGAGCCCATGAATATCTTTACCCCACAACAGCCCGGCAGCCGCTCCAGTTCCGCCAACTGCGCGGCGTTCTCGCCGGTGCCACCCATATAGAAGGCATGCTCGCACCACATCCGGCCCCCGGCCCGCGTCAGTTTATCCGCGAGCGCCTCTGGATTGGTGGTCAGGGGCGCCGTGTTGGGCATCTCGAACACCGCCGTGACCCCGCCGAGGACAGCGCCGCGGGAGCCGGCCTCCAGGTCTTCCTTATGCTCGCTGCCCGGTTCGCGGAAGTGGACCTGGGTGTCGATCACCCCGGGCAGGATATGCAACCCCTGGGCATCCACCACTTCGGCGGCCGAGGCCGTGGCCAGATCCCCGACCGCCGCGGTGCGTCCGTCGCGCACGCCAATATCCCCAATGCCGATGCCGTTGTGGCTAACCAGGGTGCCGCCCCGCAGCAACAGATCAAAGGTTTCGGGCATGGCGATCTCCTTTATATCGGGACGTTGAGTTCAATGGCTCTATTCTTACAGAGTCCGAGCCTAGTTCAAAGAAACAGGCTCTAGGCGGCGGTGGCCAGGGTTTCAAAGACATCGCCCTGGGGCGCCGCACCCATAACATGACAGCGGTGCCATAGAGCATAGAACAACAGGGTCCAGGCGGCAAAACCCTCGCGCTTGCCGCCTTTTTGAAACAAAGCAGCGACCCGGTTGGGTCTGGCAATGACCTCGATCCCCGGTTGCGCCGCGACCAGGGGACCCAATTCGTTGCCCCGGCCGCGAATCCATTCCGCGACCGGTACCGTGAAGCCATGTTTGCGGGCAAAAGGCTCGGCCGCCGGGTTCGCGTTGGCCAGCCAGCGGCGTAACAGATACTTGCCGCGGCCGTCCCGCAGTTTCAGTTCGTCGGGCAGGCGATAGGCGAAATCGGCGACGATCGGGTCCAGAAACGGCGTTCGCCCCTCCACGCCATGGGCCATTAGGCAACGGTCCAGTTTGATCAACAGATCGTTCGGCAGCCAGGCCGCGCAGTCAATGGCCTGGGCCAGTTGCAGGCGGCTCAGATCGGCGGCGCCCAAGGTGCTTTCGGCGGCACGGATACCGTCCCGCCACCGATCCGAGGACTCGCGCAGGACTCCCAGACGGTCAAATCGGCCGGTTCGGCGCATGGTGCGCGGCCCACCCACCCACCAGGGCCGCTGGGCATCGCGGTACCGGCCATAGCCGGCGAACAATTCATCCCCGCCTTCACCGGACAGCACCACTTTCAAGCCCGCTTCCCGCGCCGCCGCGGCCAATTTGTAGGTCGGCAATACCGCGTAATCCGCTGCCGGATCATCGATCGCGGCGGCGACCTTGGGCAGCAAGGACCAGAAATCGTTCTCATCAAAGCTGACTTCATGATGCGCGGCGCCCAAATGGCTGGCCAGGGCGCGGGCCTGAGCCCGCTCGTCATGGGCCTTCGTGCCTTCGAAGCCGGCGGTGAAGGCGCGCACGGGCTGATCATTCAGACGGGCCATCAGGGTCAACAGCGCGGCACTGTCGATGCCGCCCGACAGGAACATGCCATAGGGTACATCGGATCGCTGATGAACCTCGACACTGTCCAGCAGAACCTGCTCCAATTGCGCCAGGGCGGCGGATTCATCAAGGTGGCGGGGGCGCGCCAGGGGCAGGGCGGCGCGGCGCCGGCGGTCAATAATCCGGCCCTGTGCGACCACCAGGGTCTCGCCAGGAAGGACCCGGTAGATGTTTGCATGGATGCTGGCCCGGCCGGTGGTGAACTGCATTTGCAGCATTTCATGCAACGGCTGCTCAACCAGCCCAGGCGGCACCAATCCGGCCTTTATCAGGGCGGTGGGTTCCGACGCGAAAGCAAAACCAAAAGCGCCTTCGACATAATAAATCGGCTTTATACCAAAGGGATCGCGGGCCAGCAGCAACTGCCCCTCGCCGGGATCGTAAATGGCGATGGCGTACATACCGCGAAGCTGATTGGCAAAATCGATGCCGTCCCGGTTGTACAAATGCAACGCAGGTTCGCAGTCGGACCGGGTTTTCAGCAGGGGCTTGTGTAGAGTTTCGCGTAATTCGAGATAGTTGTAAATTTCGGCATTGGCGATCAGGGCGGTGCCATCAGGGGTAATGATGGGTTGGTCGCCGGTTTCCAGATCGATAATGGCCAGCCGGGTATGCACCATGGCGACTCCGGCACCGCTATATCGTCCAACACCGTCGGGACCGCGATGGCGTAAGGCGGCTTGCATGGCATCCAGGGCGGACGGTTCCGGGGCGGTGCCGTCCGCCGTCATGATCCCCGCAATGCCGCACATTAGGTCGGCGCGCCTTGATTTTGATCGGCGACCTTATGGAAAAAATCCAGATACCGTTGCACCACCACCGTCTCGCTGTACTCGGCCATATAGTCAGCAAATGCCGCTTCCGCCATGGTCTGGGCCGCTTCCCGGTTGGCGAGAACTTGATTGATCCCCGCGGCCAATGCTTCCACGTCATCGACGGGTACCAACAAGCCATTTTCGCCGTCGCGGATCAAGGTGCTGGGTCCGTCGGCGGCGGCGGCGACGATGGGTTTACGCCGCGCCCAGGCCTCTAGCACCACGTTGCCCAAAGGCTCAATACGCGAGGGGCAAACAACCAGATCGGCGCCGGCATAAAGCGCGCCCGGGTCTTCCCGCCAGCCTAGAAAGCGGATGCGCGGCGCCACCCCGAAATGTACCGCCTGCTGGCGCAATACAGCCTCCAATGGCCCGTCGCCAGCCAGCCACAAATAGACATCGGGCAAACGGCGCATGGCCTGGATCAATATATCGAAGGCTTTGTTCGGATGCAGCCGTCCCAGCGCCAGAACCACGGCTGCGTCGTCCGGGGTCGACAGCGCCTGCCGCGGCATCGGTTCCTCCGTGGCCGGGGCGACAAAATTGGGCAGGTAATGGGCCCGGTTTGCGGGCCAGCCCTGTTCGATCAGATAGTTGACGATACCTTCGGTATTGCCGATCAAATGATCACAGGTACGATAATATTTCAGATCATAGTAGCCGCCCAGGCGGCCGCAATGAATGAACCGGCCCGCGGGTTTGGGGCAGAAAGTGGCGGCGCGGCTCATCCAGCTTAATACCACATCCGGCTTGAAACGGGCCAGTTCCCGGCGCAAGCCAAGGCGGGTGGACAAATCGAGCTTGCCGCCGAAGGCCAGGGGGAAAGCCGCGATACCGCCATCGGCCAGCAGTTTTTCGCGCACCGGTTCAGGCCGCAGGACGACCCTTTGGTCCAGGCCGGCGCGATGCAAGGCCAACACCATGCGGGTAAAAAAGGCCTCCGCCCCGCCGTGCTTGGCGCCTGCCATGCATTGCATTACCCGCATGGCCTAGTCCTTTTCCAGCCGGGCTTTTAGGTGTGAGAGAATTGGGTATAGCCCGGCCATCAGAGCGATCAGGAAGCCATAGGCCCCCTCGCGATAGCCCTTGCGTGAGATGTAGCATTTGCCAAATCGGGTAAACATTCGCCGGATATTGCTGGCCAGATTGCCAATATTGCCGGCGGCGCGCAGATCTGCCGCCCTGGCCGTAGTATAGCGGTCCAGGCGCAGTAACATATCGGAAATATCATTGTCCACATTGTGACGGATCGGCGTGGACAGCCAGCGCCGCGGCCCGCGCAGGCTTAGGGAGGGATGAATGCGCTGATCGCCCCAGCGCTTGGCGTCCCTGGCGAACAGACGGGGTGCCGCCGAGACCCCCCATGAACCGCCCCAGCCATGGCGGACCAGACGCCCCCCGATATAATTATCGAAAGGCAGCAGGAAATAGCCGTCATTCAGCTGCTCGTTCCGGCCTCCCGTCAGGTCGCTGATCGCCGCGCGGATCTCCTGGCCGAGCGCCGCGTCGGCCCGCTCGTCCGCGTCCACTTCCAATATCCAACGGCCGCGGCAGGCGTCGATCCCGGCGTTGCGCCGGTGTCCCTCGATCTCCCAGGCGCCTTCCACCAGCCGGTCGGCGAAGTGTTCGGCGATCGCCTTGCTGCCATCCGTGCATCTATCCAGCACCACCACCAGTTCGTCGGCGAAATCCAGGGTTTCCAGGCAATCAGTCAATTGCGCCGCCTCGTTATGGGCGACCACCAGCACCGAGAGAAGCGGCGCGCTCATCCCGCCGTCTCCGCAACTTTGGCCCACAGGGACCGCGCCGCCGCTTCCGCCTTATCAACCGACAATGTCAGCATCCAACTATCCTGTTTACGGTAATCGTATGCCGGATCGTTGCAGATGTCGTCAAAGTCGCGGTCGGTGCGCACCGACGCTGTCTTGTCGCCCCAAGGGCCGTACAATTCATCGCGGCTGGGACCGAACAGGCCCAGTGTGGGGATCGCGGCGGCGGCGGCCATGTGCATCAAGCCCGAATCATTGCCGATAAAGAAGTCGCTGCGCTGCAGACAGGCCAGCACCTCTGGCAGGTTGATGCGGCCGATCAGATCGACAAGCTGTCCGGCAGGCAATCCATCCAGCAGGGGCTGGGCGGCTGGCCGTTCGTTGGCGGCGCCAAAGACGGCGACCCGGGCGCCGGGAAACAGGCCGTCGGGCGCGATCAAACGGTGCGCCAACGCGCTGAAACGTTCGATCGGCCATTGTTTGCCACCCCAATTGGCGGTCGGCCCCAGGGCCAGGATAGGCGTGCCGGTTGGCAAATGGGCCACTGCCGCCCCGGTATGTTCCGGGCGCAGCCATAGTTCCGGGGCCGGTGGCTCGGGCAAATGCAGAACTGCCGCCGCATGGCGCACCCGATGCAGATCATTGCCATTGGGCCGCAGCACCCGGCGTTGTTCCGCCCACAGTAACCAGGCCAGCAACGAGGCGCGTAAATCCACCACCAGATCCCAGCGCCGCGCGACCGTCTGCCGCCACAAATGCAGCCAATGTCCGGCCAGGCGGGCTTTTTCCATGACCAGCACACGTTCCACGTTGGGGGCAAGGGCTAAAAGAGGCGCCGGAACCGGGCCACAGGCAATGGTCAACCGGGCGTCCGGGTAACGGCGCACCAGATGTTGCAACAGCCCGGTTGAAAGGACGGCATCGCCCAGGCGGTTATGACTGATAAACAGGATTTTCATCGCCGGTCCGGCGGGTCCCTGTTGGGCGGTGGTTGGCCTGGGTTACGGGGCAATCATGGAGACTTGCCATGGTCGTATGACTAGGTGCATGTATAACCAGTGGGGAGTGAATGATGGAAGCAAATTATTGTTTATTGCCGGGGCGCGGCGTTTTGCGTTTGTCGGGGGCCGATGTATTGCCCTTTCTGCAAGCATTGATTACCCGCGACCTTGATAGCCTGGCGCCCGAGCGGGCGGTTTATGGTGCGCTGCTGAGCCCCCAGGGGAAATATCTGTTTGATTTTTTCCTGGCGCGGCAAGGTGACGAGCTTTTCTTGGAAGGCGAGGCCGCACGCCTGGAGGCGTTGGCCAAACGGTTAAACATGTACCGGCTGCGCGCCGCCGTGAAGATAGAGGATGTGCGTGCTGAATGGGAGGTTTGCGCTGCCTTTGGTCCGGGCACGGAAGCCGCCCTTGGCCTGCCGGGCGGGGCGGGCTCCGCAAAGGCGTTCGGCGATGGCGTCGCGTTCCTGGATCCGCGCCTGGAAGGCGCTGGGGCACGGATCATCGCGCCGATCGGCCAAGGGAGCGTGATGTTGGCGGCGACGGGCCTCAAGCAGGGCACGGCGATGGATTACGACTATTTTCGCTTAGGTCGGGCCCTGCCGGATAGCAGCAGGGATCTGGTGGTTGAAAAATCCCTGATGCTGGAATGCAATATGGATGCCCTGCATGGGGTTGACTTCGACAAAGGCTGTTTTGTCGGCCAGGAATTGACGGCCCGCACAAAGTACCGTGCCCTGGTACGAAAACGCTTGCTGCCGGTCCGGATCGATGGCCCGCTGCCTGATCCGGGTTCGCCGTTGCTGGCAGGGGAACGGGAGATTGCGGTGATGCGTTCCGGCCAAGGGGATCGCGGCCTGGCGCTGGTGCGGATCGACCGTCTGGCCGAGGCCGGCGGATTGGGGCGAAGCCTGACCGCGGGCACGGCAACAGTGACACCGCACATGCCTGATTGGGCCGATTTCGAATTGCCGGCGCCCGAAGCATGAGCATCCGGCATGACGATGGTCTGATCCGCTGCGCCTGGTGTGGCAACGATCCGGTTTACGTGGCCTATCATGACCAGGAATGGGGGGTGCCCGAATGGGATGACCGGGCGCTATTTGAAAAGCTGATCCTGGATGGGTTTCAGGCCGGCCTGTCCTGGATCACTATTCTGCGCAAGCGGGACAATTTTCGCGCCGCTTTTGACGGCTTCGATCCCGCGGTCATCGCCGGCTATGATGATCGTAAGGTCGAAGCCTTGATGGCGGACGCCGGCATCGTGCGCAACCGGGCAAAAATCATCGCCACGATTGGCAATGCCAAGGCCTGGCAGGATATCATGGCTGCCGGACAGGGCTCCTTTGCGGATTATCTGTGGTCGTTCGTCGACGGTCAGGTGGTGGTTGGCGCGGCGCGCCGCACCGGCGATATAGCGACCGAGAGCGCCGCCAGCCGGGCCATGGCGACGGACTTGAGAAAGCGCGGTTTTCGATTTTGCGGGCCGACCATCTGTTACGCCTTCATGGAGGCGGTGGGCATGATCAACGACCATGTGGCCGATTGCCACCGGCAGGGCCAGGTTTGATACAACCGCGCGTCACGTCGGAACTGTGGGTCATGGCCCACGTCCGCAAATGCAACATCCATTCAATCCCGGCCATGGTGGTCCGGCGCGGCGACAGCACCGCTGGCGCCATTTTGGTCAAGGTCAATCATCTGGGTCCGGGCTGCCTGGTTCTGGCGTCGGCCAATAGCCTGGAGGGCAATACCTTTGCCGGCGGACGGCAATGGCGGCGGGCCACCGGCGATGCCCTGGTGCCGGAAACGGAAGCGGATGCCTACATCGCGCGGCAGTTGAACAGGGATCCCGACCTTTGGGTGCTGGAGATCGAGGATCGTGAAGGGCGCCACCTGATGGAGGATATACTGGCATGACGGCGGCTTTCCCCATCGTCGATTGCCATCAGCATTTTTGGCGATTGGGCTTGGGCAATTATCCCTGGCTGGAGCAAACTGATGCCGGTCCCCATCGTTATGGTCCCGTCGGCCCGCTGCAGAATAGTTACCTGCCGGCGGACTATCGTCGTGACACGGCCGGTTTTGCGATCACGGCAACGGTGCATGTAGAGGCGGAATGGAACGCCGCCGACCCGGTCGCCGAGACCCGATGGCTGCATGAGTTGGCGGAAGCCGAGGGCCGGCCCAATGCCATCGTCGCCCAGGCCTGGTTTGCCCGCGACGATATCGCGGCGGTATTGCGCGGCCATGCAGCCTTTCCCCTGGTGCGCGGGGTGCGGCAAAAACCCGCGGCCTTGCCTGGTCCGGGGCAGATGCAGACGAGTTTGCCCGGTTCCATGTCTGATCCAGAATGGCGGCGCGGCTATGCCCTGTTGGGCAAGTACGGTCTGCACTATGAACTGCAAACCCGCTATTGGCACCTGGAGGAGGCCGCGGCCCTGGCGCGGGATTTCCCCCATACGGCAATGATTTTGAATCATGCCGGCGTACCCGAAGACCGCAGCGAGACAGGCCTGGCCCTCTGGCGCAAAGGCATGGAAAGATTGGCCGAACAGCCGAATGTCAAGGTCAAGATTTCCGGCATCGGCGAGCCGAGCCACGCCTGGAGCCAGGAACGCAACGCAGGCGTGGTGCGCGAGGTTATTGGTATTTTTGGCGTTGACCGTTGTATGTTCGCCTCGAATTATCCAGTCGACCGTCTGGTCGGCTCCTTCGCTGTCATATTCAACGGCTTCCTGGCCATAACCGAAGGTCTGCCGGACCGCGACCGCCGTAAATTGTTTCATGACAACGCCGTCGCGGCGTATCGACTATAGACGCGGAACCTGGCGCGCGGCCGTGGGCACCAAATTTTCTTCAAGGCGCAACCAAAGAGTCTAAAACGCCAGCAGGGTGCCGATGATGAATTCCGTTGATTTGTTCTCGATCGTCGGCGAATTCAGATTGTCACCCACAACCCAATAGGTAATGCCGCCCGTTAAGACGATACCAGGCCCCAAATTGTAGCCCACGCCGGCCTGATAACCATCGGTTTCGTCCTGACCCAGTCCGGCGCCTTCCTCAACCTCTCCATGCGCATAGGCAACGCCAGTAGTCCAGGGGCCTGTGCGATAACTCAGGCCCAGGGAATAGTCGGTGCGGTCCGTATTCGGGGCAAAGGTGCCTTGGTTGTCTTTGCGGTAATCAGCACCGAAGGTAAAGCCGCCATAACCAAGCTCCATGCCAAGGCCCCATTGGTCCTGATCCTCGGCTCCAGCGGCTGTGACGGCCGCGGCGGTACCTTCCACGGTACCCTGGGAGATAGCAGCGTACAGCGCCAAATTCAGGCCGCCGAACTCCCGTACATAGTTCACGGCTGCTTCGATGGTTTCCGACTGCTGGCCGGTGTCGCGCTTACTTTGCAATCCGGTGCCGGCGCTGGTGCATGCCACGGCCGGCGGTGCACAATTGTCCGGGGTGTAGGACAGGCCCAATTGAAGGCCGCCCATGCGTGGCGTGAAATATGTGATCCTTTCAGCCTTGCCGCCAACGTTGACGATCACGGCAGGCGCGCCCACCGAGTTACCCAATTGGGAAAACGTAAGGTCGGGCGAGGCGAGGCCCACGCCGTCGATCGCCCAGGGTGAGCCGTAATACATAAGCTCCGATGCCGGGTTTTCCTGGCCAAAGTTCACCCGGCCAAAGGTACCCTCGACGAAAATGAACGATTCGTCGATCAGAGGGGCTTTGGTCTCGCCCTCCAGCTGAATACTGACGCCGAAGGAAATGCCGTTATCAAGGGTTGTTTCGCCCCTGAAGTGGATCTCTGAATCCTGGGCAATCCCATGATCGCGGAAGGCCGCGCCGGGTTTGCCCGGACCGTCCGACTGATCACCGTAAACCGCAAAGGCATGCCAGAAACCGCCCAGGCCAAGTTGGATTTTTTCCGCCCCCTGCGCCACGCCCATGGCAAGCAGCATGCCGCCTGCGACCATCGCCGTGGTCCCCCAAAATCTAGTTGTCACGAAAGCCCAATTTCCGCGGTTGCGACGCCGATGCCATCCGGTGCGAGTCATCTATTCGTTGATAGAGGTTAATGGTTAAATATCTGCAAATGGCCCCGCACCGGCGCTTAGGAATGCCCTTATATTTGGGCATTGCCATGTTTGATTGTGAAATCTAGAAAACCCGACTGAAAATTATAATAACAACCCGACATCTGTATAATTTCAGTCCCCGGCGCAGGCAAAATAGTTAAGTATTGGGAACGCTGACCGCAATTTCTTGCTCCATTTCTTTGGGTTGACCGGCTGGTACGACGGTATGCCGCCGCCGTGGAATGGCGCTCTTGGTCAGCCGGCAGGCGCCACGGTATCCATGCGCCATTGTCTCCCATCCTGCCGAGACGTTATGGTGCTGCAGGGTCGCGGCGAATTAGCAAGTTGAAGGCGGAATTGCATGCATGATCAAACAGGTGAGTTGGCGCCGGGACCATTGGATGGGATTCGGGTGCTGGATTTTTCCATGTTCCTTGCTGGACCGTATTGCACCCGCCTGATGGCCGATATGGGCGCGGAAATTATCAAGGTCGAGCCGCCGGGGGGGGATTTCTTGCGGCACGCGCCACCATTTCGCGACGGGAAAAGCGCGTATTTTGGGCAAATCAACTGCGGTAAGAAAAGCCTGGAACTGGATATGAAAAGCGAACAGGGCCGCGAATTGGTGCGCCGCCTGAGCGCAAGGGTCGACGTGGTGCTGGAAAATTTTCGACCCGGCGTGATGGCGCGTCTGGGCCTGGATTATCAGACCTTGTCGGCATTGCGGCCGGATCTGGTCTATTGCTCGGTCTCGGGCTATGGGCAAAACGGACCGGGCGCCCAACGAGCCGCCTTCGCGCCGATCATCCACGCTGCCTCCGGTTACGATCTGATCATGATGGATTATCAGGGTATTGGCGATCGCCCGCCAGCCACGCGTTCCACGGTGGCGGATATCCTGGGCGCAACCCATGCCTTTGGCGCCATCAACGCCGCCCTGGTGCAGCGTCTGCTGACGGGCCGGGGGCAATATATCGATGTGGCCATGATGGATGCCATGCATAACTTGCTTGCCTATGAATATCAGGCCGCCCAGATGGAAAATCCGGATCGGCCTATCGTTTTTTCCCCAATCCGCACGGCCGATGGTTTTGTCATGGTGGCGCCGGTCAGCCCGGCGAATTTCGCCGCCCTGGCGCACGCCGCCGGGCGCCCCGAACTGGTCGATGATCCCCGTTTCGCCGCCGTAACGGTCCGCGTGCGGAACTGGGATTTGTTATTGGCGGAGATCGAACTATGGTCCCTGACGCAGACCACGGATGCCTGTGAAGGCGCGATCCAGACGGCCGGTTGCCCGTGCACCCGTTATCTGCGAATTGGCCAGTCCATGGTCGAGCCGCAAATTACTGCCCGTGGCGCGGCCGTGCAGATCGGCGGCGTCGACGACCCTTACAAGGTCGCCAATTGCCCGGCGCAATTCGCAGGCACAAACGTTGGCGCGCGGCCCTGGGTGCCCAGCCTGGGCCAGCATAACAAAGAGATTTTCGCGGAAGTCGGCCTATCCACGGATTGATAATCCAGCCGTCGTCCATCTATTGCTGAAACTGTGGTCTTGGGGTTTCCACACAATGAAAACGTGATATGGTGAATGGCATGCTGACCGGCAAACAAATTCTTTTGATCATTAGTGGCGGCATCGCCGCCTATAAGGCCTTGGATCTGATTCGCCGTCTGAAGGAACGGGGTGCCGGGGTGCGTTGCGTTCTGACCGCCGGCGGGGCGCAATTCGTTACGCCATTGTCCGTGGCGGCGCTGTCCGAAAACGCGGTCTTTCAGGATCTGTTTTCATTGAAGGATGAAAGTGAAATGGGCCATATCCGCCTCTCCCGCGAGGCGGATATGCTGGTCGTGGCGCCGGCCAGCGCCGATTTGATGGCAAAAATGGCCGCCGGCCTGGCCGATGATCTCGCTTCGACCATACTGCTGGCAACGGACAAGCCGGTGCTTTTCGCCCCGGCCATGAACACGCGGATGTGGGAGCATCCGGCGACCCAGCGAAATTTGGCCACTCTGTTGGACGATGGTCTGCGGGCCATTGGGCCGGGTCAGGGTGATCTGGCCTGTGGCGAAGTTGGTGCCGGGCGCATGTCGGAACCAATGGAGATTGTCGCCGCCATTGAAGACATGCTCATTGCCGCGGCGCCGGCGGCGCCGTTAAAGGGCCGCCGGGCTATTGTCACCTCCGGTCCCACATACGAAGCCATCGATCCAGTGCGCTTTCTGGCCAATCGTTCATCGGGCAAGCAAGGCCATGCCATTGCCGCGGCCTTGGCCAGACTGGGCGCCGATGTGGTGCTGGTTGCGGGTCCCAACAATCAGCCTGATCCCACCGGGGTTACCGTACAGGGCATAGAATCGGCAACCCAGATGCTGGCCGCTTGCGAGACCGCCCTGCCCGCCGATATCGCCGTTTGCGCGGCGGCGGTGGCCGATTGGCGGGTCGCCGGCGAGACGGAACAAAAACTGAAAAAAGATGGCAGCGGCCGCCCCCCCGTCCTGGCCCTGGTGGAAAATCCGGATATTTTGGCGACCCTTGGCCACCTGAACGCTGGCCGGCCCCGTCTGGTTGTCGGCTTCGCCGCTGAAACAGAAAAGGTCGTGGCACATGCGCAAGACAAGCGTGTGCGCAAGGGCTGTGACTGGATCGTGGCCAATGACGTGGGTGCGGGCACCGGGGTCATGGGTGGTGATGAAAATACCGTACACCTGATTACTGCCCAGGGCGTGGAAGATTGGCCGACCATGAGCAAAGACGCGGTGGCGGATGCCTTGGCCGGGCGGATCGCCGATCATTTTGCCGCCGGATAGAACGATGATTGCAATCCCGGTGCAACGATTGGCGCATGGTTCAGGGCTGGCCTTGCCGGAACGGGCGACCGTGGATAGTGCCGGCCTGGATCTGTTGGCGGCGGTAGCGGGGGATGTAATCCTGGCCCCCGGCGGCCGGGCGTTGATCCCAACGGGCATCGCGCTGGCCTTGCCCGCAGGCCATGAAGGGCAGGTGCGGCCGCGCTCCGGGTTGGCGCTGAAACATGGGGTGACCGTACTGAACAGTCCCGGCACCATTGATGCGGATTATCGAGGCGAGATTGGGGTCATTCTGATCAATCTCGGCGAAATACCCTTCACGGTACGGCGCGGTGAACGTATCGCCCAATTGATTATCGCCGTCGTCGCCGATGCCACGCTAACCGAAGTTGCAAGCTTGCCGGCCAGCGAACGCGGTAAAGGCGGTTTCGGATCCACCGGGCCGGGAGGTTAGCTGTGCTGCGGTTGTCGAAAAAAACCCTGTATGTGCTGGAAGCGGTGCTGGATATTGCCTGCAATGCCCGTCCCGATCCGGTGCAGTCGAAGGATATCGCCCAACGTCAGGGTATCCCCCAGCGCTATCTGGAAGGTGCCATGCAGCATCTGGTACGGGCCGGCATCTTGCGTGGCGTGCGTGGCCCTAGGGGCGGCTATCGCCTGGCCCGGGAACGCCGGCGCATTGCCGTGGCCGAAATCGTCCGTTTGATGGAAGCACTCGACGGCCATGACGAGGATATGGCGGCATTGGCCGGTTCCCCCCTGGGACGGGCCGTGGTACAGCCTCTGTGGCAGGAATTGCATGACGATATGATGCGCCGCCTGGAAGCGGTCAGCGTGGAGGATCTGTTCCGTCAAGCGCGCCAATCAGGCGCCGCCGCCGCGGTCCTCGCGGGGGAGCAAGGCGCTAATTTTGATATCTAGGCTTTTGCACAACGATGACAGAACCGGCTAGCATGACAGAACGGCGCACCGAAGGGCGGGGCCGGGTCTACGACTCGATTATCGATACCATCGGCGATACGCCGCTGGTTCGCCTCTCGCGGCTACAACGAGACGCCGGGGTAGAGGCTGAGATCCTGGCCAAGCTGGAATTCTTCAACCCCCTGTCATCGGTCAAGGACCGCATCGGGGTGGCGATGATCGAGGCAATGGAACGAGCCGGTGTCATTGACCCCGAAACGGTGCTCGTCGAACCGACTTCGGGCAACACCGGCATCGCGCTGGCCTTCGTCGCCGCCGCCAAGGGCTATCGCATCATTCTGACGATGCCGGAATCCATGTCGATTGAACGCCGCCGCATGCTGTCACTGCTGGGCGCGGAATTGATCCTGACGCCGGCAGAAGAAGGTATTACCGGCGCCATCAGGCGGGCCGAGGAACTGGTTGCCACGTTGCCCAATGCGGCCATGCCGCAACAGTTTGAAAATCCCGCCAATCCCGATATTCACCGTCATACAACGGCCCGGGAAATCTGGAATGATACCGGCGGTGCGGTGGATATCGTCGTCGCGGGGGTCGGGACGGGAGGCACGATCACAGGCATCGGCGAAACCCTGAAACGCCGCAAGCCAGGCCTTAGAATGGTGGCGGTAGAGCCCGAGGACAGCCCGGTTCTGTCGGGCGGCGCGCCGGGCCCCCATAAAATCCAGGGTATCGGCGCCGGCATCATTCCCGCCGTCTTGAACCGCGATATTGTCGATGAAGTTTTGACCATTGGCAATGAAACCGCCTTTGAAACGGCCCGGCGCGTCGCCGTATTGGAGGGGTTGCCTGTGGGAATTTCCTCCGGCGCGGCGCTGGCGGCGGCGCTGGAAGTAGCCGAGCGTCCGGATAGCGTTGGCAAGACCATCGTGGTCATCGTGCCCTCCTTCGCCGAACGCTATTTGTCCACGGCGCTGTTCGAGGGAATGGCATGACTGATTTGCAGGACGCGCAGATCGAACGCTACGCCCGCCATATCGTAATGCAGGAAGTGGGCGGCGTTGGCCAGGCCAAGCTGTTGGCGGCGAAGGTCCTGGTGGTCGGCGCCGGCGGTCTTGGTTCGCCCCTGCTAATGTATCTTGCCGCCGCCGGTGTCGGCACGATCGGCGTGGTGGATGACGATGTGGTATCGCTCTCCAACCTGCAACGGCAGATCGCCCATGGCATGTCCGATATTGGCCGGGCCAAGGTGGACAGCGCCAAGGATTGCGCCTTTGCGCTGAACCCGGATGTCACGCTGGTTCCCCATCGCATGCGCCTGAACCGTGACAATGTCATGGAACTGTTGGCTGACTACGACATCATCGCCGATGGCTCGGACAATTTTGATACCCGGTTTCTGCTCAATGATGCCTGCTTTTTGGCCAGAAAGACCCTGGTTTCCGCGGCGGTGCTGCGCTTTGACGGCCAGCTTTCCACCTACAAGGCCTATCTGGGCGGGCCCCATCCCTGCTATCGCTGTATCTTTCCTGAACCGCCGCCCCCCGGCGCCATCCCGTCCTGCGCGCAAGGTGGCGTATTGGGCGCCATGGCGGGGATCATGGGTACCATGCAAGCGACGGAAGTCCTGAAAGAGATATTGGATATTGGTCGGGGTTTTTCAGGCCGGTTATTGATCCACGACGGCCTGGCCGGCGAATTCCGCACCGTCCGGGTCAAGCCCGACCCCGCCTGTCCCCTCTGCGGCGAGACGCGGCGCATCAGGGATTTGAGCCGCCACTGACCGGATGAGAGCAATCTTCAATCATTTGGAGTCACACTCGCGACCCAAGTAATTGGTTCAATTGCTCAATTCTTAAAGAGTCCGAGCATGTACCCATCATCACCATCCGCCGGGCCGCGCGATCTAGGCGGGCAGCAGGGATTCGTCGATGATGCGGTCGGGGGGCTTGTGGCCATCGGCAAAGGTGCGAATGTTGATCAACACCTTTTCCCCCATGTTGATGCGGCCCTCTATGGTGGCCGAGCCCATGTGCGGCAGCAGCACCACATTTGGCATTTCCAGCAGTTTCTTGTTAACCGCGGGTTCATGCTCGAAAACATCCAGTCCGGCGCCGGCAATCCGCCCCTCCTGTAACAGGCGCACCATGGCATCTTCGTCGATGACCTCGCCCCGGGCCGTATTGACGATATAGCATTGCGGGGGCAGCAATTGCAGGCGTCGGGCCGACAGCAGATGATAGGTGGCCGGCGTATGCGGACAATTGATCGAAATGATGTCCATGCGGGACAGCATCTGATCCAGGCTTTCCCAGTAGGTCGCCTCCAATTCCGTTTCGATCTCGGGGGCCACCCGGTGACGGTTGTGATAGTGGATCGATAGGCCGAATGCACGTGCGCGCCGGGCCACGGCGGTGCCAATTCGGCCCATGCCGACAATGCCAAGACGTTTGCCTCCGATGCGATGGCCCAGCATCCAGGTGGGACCCCAGCCCTGCCATTCGCCGGCCCGCAGGACCCGCTCGCCCTCGGTCAGACGCCGCGGCACGGCCAGAATAAGGGCCATGGTCATGTCAGCCGTATCCTCGGTCAGGACGCCGGGGGTGTTGGTAACGATGATGCCGCGCTCGCGCGCCGCGTTATGGTCGATATGATCCCAGCCGGTACCGAACGAGGCGATCAGACGTAGACGTTCCCCGGCATTGGAAATGATATCCGCATCAATCCTGTCGGTCACCGTAGGCACCAGCACATCCGCGATTTTCGCCGCCCCAATCAGATCTGCATGGCTCATGGGGTGGTCGGTCACGTTTAAGCGTGTGTCGAACAACTCCATCATCCGCGTTTCAATGACGTCCGGCAACTTGCGGGTAACGATGACCAGGGGTTTGTTTTGGGTCATGAATAACTCTCGCGCAGGCAGGGTTAGGGCCGGAAACGACCGGGGCGGCTCTTACCGGCAAGTCTCTAGCAGACTGGACGCGTCCCGACAAATACGCTTGTACCGAATGTCTGCTTGACCTGCCGCCGTAAGGGTTGGCATAAAGTTGAAGTGAAGCTGATTTCTCGCATTTTCTTAGTCCTGGCATTGACCGCGTCGACGGCCAGTTTAGCCGTCTCGCCGTCGTCCGCCGGCGAAGCAGCGATGGTGCAACAGTCGAACGCCGGGGCAAATGAGGCTGCCGCGCCAATCCATCCTGGCGCATCCGGGCTGCCAATACCACGCTTTGTCTCGCTGTCGTCCGAGACGGTCAATATGCGGGCTGGACCTGGGGTGCGCTATCCCATCACATGGGTATACCGGCGCAAAGGCACGCCGTTGATGATCATGGCTGAGTTCGAATATTGGCGCAAGGTGCGCGATGCCGATGGGACGGAAGGTTGGATGCACCGCAGTCTGTTGAGCGGCCGGCGCATGGCCATGGTGCGGGGCGGGATCAATGACTTACGCCGGTCGCCGCAGACCGAAGCGCCCGTTGCCATGCGGGCGGAAGCCGGCGCGATCGGCCATTTGCTCGCCTGCCGTGGCCCTTGGTGCCAAATGGCACTGAACGACATGCGTGTCTGGCTGCCCCGATCGAACATATTTGGCGCCCTGCCCAACGAGGAATTCTAAACCATTTGCTATTTTACCAGCGTCAACCGGCCGCCCGGTCAATGCGTCGATAATGGCATGCGCTGTGCCTCATCCAAATTCCGTAATTGTGTGTCGTGCAAAGCTCATGGGGCGAATACTCATGCGGTTCTCCATTCGGGCACATCGCCGTCTCCCAGATCCCAGAACAACCCGGTCATGATCTGTAAGCCTTCACGCAAGACCGGCTCCAGGGCGTGTTCGTCGGGGGCATGTTGCGAACAAGCGGCGTAGGAATGGGGCACCCAGATGGTGGGCAGCCCCAGGATCTCCGCAAAGACATCGTTAGGCAGTGAGCCACCCAGGTTTGGCAGGATTGTCGGCTCTACCCCGGTGGTCTTGCGCAGAGAGCGCCGGGCCCATTGCACCCAGGGGTGGTCGGGCAACAGACGCGATGCCCGCATCATAAAGCCATTGTGCTTCTGCCCGACCACGACATCATGAAAGCCCTTGGCATCCAGATATGCACGGATGGCGGGCAGGAATCCGTCGGGGTCGCGGTCAACGGTAAAGCGAATCTGGCACCAGGCGATGGCCCTGGGGGGAATGGCGTTGGCCACTTGGTCGGGATTGCCGGCCTTGATCGCCAACACTTCGAAAGTATTCCAGGCGAACACCCGCTCCGCCGGCGTAAGGCCCGGTTGGCCCCAATCCTCTTCCACCGCCGGGCCGCTTTCGCCGCCCCGTACCTGCACGTCCGCCAGCACCTTGCGCACGGATGGCGGGATTGCCTCCGGGCGCAATTCCGGCACCAGAATTTCCCCTTTTGGCCCGACCAGTACGGCCAGCGCATTGGCCAGGCGTGTGCCGGCATTGGATATCAGACCGCCCCAGTTGCCCGAATGGTGGGCCCCGTCGCGTAAATCAACGCTCAGTTCAAAGTTCAAGGCGCCCCGACTACCCATGAAAAGCGTCGCCTTGTCGGGCGCCAGACGCGGCCCATCCGAGGCCAGAAGCAGATCCGCCCGCAAGGCGTGGCGATGGTCTGTCGCGAAGGCCGCCAGACCGACCGAGCCGACCTCTTCCGACATCTCCAATAAAATTTTGCAATTGAAGCCCAAGCGCCCGCGCACCGCCAGCACCGACGCCAAGGCGGCCAGGTTGACCGAATGCTGGCCCTTGTTATCGGCTGTACCGCGACCGTACCAACGCTCGCCTTCCTTGACCATGGTCCAGGGATCGCGATCTTCGCGCCATTCCCCTTCAAAGCCGCGCACCACGTCGCCATGACCATAACTGAACAGGGTCGGCAGATTAGGGTTTTCCAGGCGTTCGGCCAACAGGAAGGGACCGCCGCGGGAATCAGGGTTGGGATGTAGCGCCACCGCAAAGCCGAGTCCTTCCAGCGTCGGGGTCATTTCCTCCACCAGGTAGCGCTCCAACTCCGGGCGTAATTCGGGCACCTGGGCAGTCGAACGAAAGCCCACCCGGCGCGCCAGATCCTGAAAAAAAGCGCCGCTATCAAAATGCGCCGTCGCCTGGTCAATGGCTGCGTTGCGAGTCATTCCATGCCCCATTTTCTTCCGATCATGGATGGCCTGCCATGATAGAACAATCCTTCATGTGGGTCATCCATGGCGCGGCCTAGAGGACGCGGGCAATGGCGCTTGCGGGCACCTTTACCCTGACCTCCCGTCCCAGCAGGTTCAACAGGATGACCACCCGTTCGCCATCGCCCCGGCGTTCGAACAGACCGATGTGATCGGCCATGGCGCCGCTTTGCAGGCGCACCTGCTCGCCGGGCACCAGACTGTCCCGATCCACCAATCGGACATGCCCGGCCGCGTCCTCCCGCGCCCGGATCGCCTGGATCACGCGATCGGATATGACGCCAGGCCGCTCGCCAAAGGCCACCAGGCCAACCACGCCGGGCGCGGTATTGATGGCGCGCGATTGGCGGGGCTGCGGATCGGCGGCGACAAACAGATAACGGGGAAACAGCGGCGCGCTGACCCAGTCGGTCTTGCGGGCATGGCGCCGTTGCTTGCGGTAGAGGGGCAAATAAACCTCGAAGCCGCGCTCCCACAGATTACTCCGCGCCCAGCTTTCCATCCGGGCCTGCGTATAGACCGCGTACCACGGCGCGGGGGGCGGGGTCATGATGGGGTCTCCGGATGGGTGCCACGCGCCGCTGCGCCGGATGGCTGACGGGCAAGCAGAGGCGAGGAAATCTTCAACAGCGAAGGCGCTCTTATCCTGTCCACGCCAAATTGGCCAGCCAGTTTTTCAAAGCTGCCCTGGGGGTTCTTCAGATCGCAAATCAGGATCACGTCAAACTGTGGCAAGGAGCCCAGATCGCGGACCAGATCCACATGCCGGAACCGGTTCGCGCCAGCCCCCTCATCGGCGATGCCGACCACCTCGACATCATGCTGCAAGGCGCATAAAAGCGCGATCTCCGCCAGTTCTCCCACCCCCACCACGGCGACCCGGCGGTGCCCCGCATCCGCCGCCTCGCCCAGCAACTGGTCGCATTGATTGCGGGCCCGGCGATAGAAATCAAACGAGCGAAACAGGTAGTTCGCCGTCAACCGCGATTTCTCGCTAAAGCCCTTCGGCGTCAGGTAATAGGCATAGCGGCCCGGCGGGATCTTGCGCACCTTGACCAGGCCCAGGCGCACACAGCGTTTCAGGTAGGCGTTGGTCAGACCCAGGGCGATGTTCAGACGCGCCGCCAGACCCCGTTGCGAAAGGCTCTCCGCGCCATGCACCGCGTGCAGCATTTCCATGGTAATGCGCGCTTCGCCCGGCTTGCCATCGGAAGCCGTATCCTGCCCGGCCAAGGTCTGTTCGCTGCTCATTTCCAGCCCATCCGCGGCCGCCAAACCGGCAAAATCGAATCAGTGTTCATGATATGAACACTAGCGCGTTCATCACGTGAACGTCAATGCCTTGCGAGGACTTCAAACGGGACACAGCTTACTACAGACAAAACCCCCTGTTTTCGGGCAAGATGCACAGGGCGCAGGTAATTGATAGCGGCGGGTCGGGTCATGGTTGAAATAAACGGCGAACGATTGTTGGGAGATTTGCGCACGTTGCGGTCTATGGGGGCCACGGGCACGGGCGTGGTGCGTCCGGCGCTCTCCGAGATTGACATGACGGCGCGGCGCTGGTTGGTGGAGCGCTATCATGCGGCCGGACTGGAGGCGCGCATCGATGGTGTCGGCAATGTTTTGGGCCGTTCCGCCAATCCCGGTCCGGCACTTTTGCTGGGCTCCCATTCCGATACCCAGCCGACCGGTGGCTGGCTGGATGGTGCCCTTGGCGTAATCTATGCCTTGGAAGTTGTGCGCGCTCTGGCCGAGGATCCCGCGACCAAGCACCTGGCGGTGGATGCCATATCCTGGCAGGACGAGGAATCCCGCTTTTATGGTTGTCTGGGCAGCCGCTCGTTCTGCGGCGACTTTTCAGCCGAGGCCGAGGCCGGCCTGGCGGACAAGGATGGTGTCGCCTTTTCGGATGCCCTGGAACAAGCCGGATTAGCAGGCGTTCCGCGACTGCGGGCGGCAGATTACAACTACCTGGGCTTTTTGGAAGCGCACATTGAACAGGGGCCGCATCTGGAGTCCCACGGCCTGCGCATTGGCATCGTCGAAACCATTGTCGGTCTGGGCGGCATGGTCTTTACCTTCACCGGGCAGCAAAACCATGCTGGCACCACCATGATGGCGGGGCGCAAGGATGCGGCCACCGCGCTTTATGCCCTGGCCCATGCTATCAACGAGGAATTTCCCAAAGTGGCCGGCGCGCGATCGGTCTGGACCATGGGCCGGGCCGTACTTACACCGGGCGCGCCATCAATCGTGCCGGGCCATGCCGAACTGGAATTGCAATACCGGGACGCGGACATGGCCGTCCTGGATCAATTCGAGACGGCGGCCCATCGCCTGGTGGACGAGATCAACCGCCGCGGTGGCGCAACGGTGGAAGCGAAACCCTCACGGGTACGCATCGCGCCGGCGCACATGGATTGGGGTTTTCAAAAACATCTCGCGGCGGCGGCGGAACAGCACGCGCCAGGCAATTGGGTCGCCATGCCATCGGGCGCCTTTCACGATGCCGGCGTGGTTTGCGCGGCAATGCCTTGCGCCATGTTGTTTATTCCCTCCATCGGCGGCGTCAGCCACGATTTTGCGGAGGACAGCCACGACGAGGACATCATTCTGGGCTGTCAGGTTTTGGCAACGGGCGCCGCGTCCATATTAACGGCTGCGCCCACTTAGGAATGCAGGCTAGAATGACCGCCATGACTGAACCGGCGTTGATATCTCGAGCCAGCGGTGTGCGATGTCAATGACACATACAGATGTCCGGTTTTTGTAGCACATTAAATGTCCGCTTTTATTTGCTAGGCC
>JAQBYC010000162.1 GCA_027623205.1 Pseudomonadota bacterium
CGACAAAGGTGACGAGGACGATTACGTCAACCTTATCAAGATCATCGAAAAGCAGACCGGCTTCACAATAAAGCCCATCAAGGTCACCGATTATAACGCTGCCGTGGAAGCCATGCGGGCTGGGCGGGCGCATATCGGTTGGTACGGCGGCAAATCCTATATCCTCGCCGCCGAACATGCGGACGCGGAAGCCTTCGCCGCCGGCATCCGCAAGGGAGACGCGGATGCCACATATTTCAATTATTTCGTAGTCCGCGCCGACAGCCCGTTGCGCAAGTTTACGGATGTACGCGGCAAGACCCTGGCCCTCAATCATATTGGTTCCACAAGCGGCGATCTTATTCCTCAGGTGGAGCTTTCCAAGGTCAACCTGGTCACCACCAACCGCGGCGACTTCCGCAACGTCTTTTACGCCGGCAGCCACGATGCCTGCCTGCTGAGCGTCCTCAACGGCCACGCCGACGTTTGCGGCATGAGCTCGCGCAATTTCGACGCCCGCCTGGCTGACAAGACCTTCGAGCGGGAGCAGGTAAGGATCATCCACCGTTCGGACCCGGTGCCGCCGCCGCCCCTGGCATATTCGAAAAGACTGCCCCAAGCGGTGCGCGACAAAATCAAGGCGGCGACTCTGATCGCGCACAAGTACGGCAAGATTGGCGGCTACGGCGGCGAGATGGAGCGTTATGTGGAGGTCCGTGATTCCGACTATGACTTGTTGCGGGCGGTCGACAAGTTACTGCGGCAAATGAAGAAAAAAGCGAAGTAGCCGGATCCATGACGGAGCCCGAAAAGCAGGCGGACGGCTGCCAATGGGTGCTGCGTGTCAGCGATGCCAAGAAGACCTTCGAAGACGGCACGGCGGCATTGAAAGGCGTTCGCCTGGAGGTCCGCAGGGGCGAGTTCGTCGTGGTCCTGGGGCCAAGCGGGGCTGGGAAAACTACCCTGTTGCGGAGCATCATTGGCCTCGAGCGTTTGACGGCCGGCGAGGTCCGGCTTGACGGTGCAAAGGTGGAACCGTCAAGCCTGGCGGAGGTCCGAAGCAAGGTTGGCATGATCTTTCAGGGCTTCAATCTGATCGACAATCTCTCCGCCCTCAATAATGTGCTTTCGGGCCTGCTGGATACGCGGGGAAATCTGGCCACCCTGTTCTATGTCTTCAAACGAAGCGACAAACTCAGGGCCTTGCAATGCCTCGATCAGGTTGGCCTGCTGGACAAGGCCTACAGCGCCGCCGGCAAACTTTCGGGTGGTCAGCGTCAGCGGGTGGGCGTGGCGCGGGCGCTGATACGCCAGCCGCGCCTGCTGCTGGCCGACGAGCCGGTCGCTAGCCTCGATCCCATGATCGCGTTCACCGTGCTGTCGTTGATTAAGGAGATTTGTGCCAAACAGGGCATCGCCGTGATTTGCAACCTGCACCAGGTTGACCTGGCCTTGCGTTTCGCTGATCGCATCGTGGGATTGTCCGATGGCCGGGTGCTGTTGGATGAAAAGGCGGGTGCCATCAACCAGGACTACATAAGAGAGATTTACGCCGGGCACGGACAGGGCATGTATTTCGGCGCCGGCGATGCCCCCTCGGACGAATTCGTTCACCTTGACTTCCTGGGCTCGGGTCCCTTGCCATGATGGACATAACCGAGGACGGCTCGCCGCCGCCATCCGGCATCGGGGCGCTGACCATGGTGGTGGCGCCCGCCAGTGACCATATCGGCGGCCTGGATCTGCAAAGCCTGATGGATTATGTGAGCCGCGAAATCGGCATGCCGATTAATCTGGTGCGGTGCGAGAATTATGGCGAGGCGATCGCGGCGCTTGCATCGGGTGCCGCCGCGCTTGGCTGGCTCGGCCCTCAGGCTTATGTCGAGGCGGCGCGGGAGGGCCGGGTGGAACCCTTTGCCGTCGGCGTGCCCTTGGGAGGGGGGAGCCCCAACTACCAATCCCTGTTTGTCGTCCGCGACGACAGCGCCATCACCACGCTGGCGGAGGTGAGGGGCCGCCGTATCGCCGTCGGCGATCCCCATTCGACAAGCGGTTACAATGTGCCGAGACGGGAATTGGCAGATATCGGCATCAGGATCGACAGCGGAAGTGATTTCATAAAAATAGTCCAGGCCTCCAACCACGACGAGGCCCTGCGCATGGTCATCGATGGCGTGGTGGACGTGGCGCCGGTCAGTTCCGTCAACTACTATGAAAATGTCCGCACGGGCGCAATTCAGCGCGGCCAACTCCGCATTATCCACAAATCGCCCGATATTCCCGGCGCCCCTCTGGTCTATGCGGCTTCCCTCGCGCCGGCACTGAAGCGGCGCATCAAGGACATAGTGCTGGGCGCCCATGAGCACATGGAAATTGGCGGCTACGGCGGCGCCCTTGAACGCTACGTCGATCCCGCCGAAGCCCGCCTTAAGCTGCTCGAGGCGTATATCCGGCCGCAATGGACCTGGAAAACCTATCTCTCAATATTTTCGCTGCTGGGCGTCATCTGGCTCGTTTCATTCGATCTGGAAGTGGACCCCCTGGCCCTGATGACGAGTGCCGGAAATTATTTCGCCGACGTTATCGGCAGAATGATGCCGCCTGATTTCACTGATTTGCCCAATCTTCTGCTGGCTATGCTCGAGACCGTTGAGATCGCCTTGCTCGGGACGGTTTTGGCGATCTCCATCTCGATTCCCGTCGCCCTTAGCGCGGCCCGCAATACCGCGCCCAACTATGCCATTTATCTGGTGGCCCGGCTGGTCACCGTCTTCTTCCGCGCCATCCCGGAATTTATCCTGGCCATGATACTTGTCATCGCCATTGGCTTTGGCGCCATGCCGGGTGTTCTGGCGTTGGGTTTCCACACCATGGGCTTTTTGGCGAAGTTTTATGCGGATGCGGCGGAGGACGTGGATTCTGGCCCCGTCGATGCTTTGAATTCCATGGGCGCGCCACGGATGCAGGTCGTGGCCTTCGCCATCGTGCCGCAGATCATTGCGCCGTTCATCGGCTATAATCTCTATATTCTAGACCGCAACATCCGCATGGCGACCATGCTGGGCATCGTGGGCGCGGGCGGCATCGGCTATGAATTGCAAGCCGCATTCCGGATGTTTGAATACCAAAGGGTCTCGGCCATCATCATTCTCATCTTCGTGACAATATTCGCCATCGATATGATTTCATCCCGAATCCGGGCCAAATTCCATTGAGCGGCGTCAATTTGGCCGTCCCGGCGAAAGCAGGCGGCGGGCCAGGCCGGGGAGATTCCTAACCATGGGACGGATTGTTCCAAGACTGGAGATTCTTAGACAGTGGGCCGACGTATGGCGGTTTCAGCTCCTGCCGGCGCGGGAAAAATCCATCGTCTTCTATTCCGAAGGTCCCGCCTATTGGGTCCATCTCCAGCCCGTTATCGAAAGCCTGGTTGAAGATCATGGCATCACCCTGTGCTATTTAAGTTCCCACCCCGGCGACCCGGGTCTCTCCACCAACAATCCACGGATAAAATCCTTCTGCATCGGCGAGGGGGACCTGCGCACTTCGCTTTTTAAATCCCTAAAGGCGGACGTAGTGGTGATGACCATGTCCGACCTTGGACAACTCCGTATCAAACGCTCGGTCCACCCGGTTCACTACGTGCATGTGTTCCATTCCATCGTTAGCACGCACATGGTCTACCGCAAGGGTGCCTTCGACTATTTTGATTCCCTGTTTCTGGTCGGCCCGCACCAAAGAAGCGAGATCCGCCGCATGGAGGAACTTGATCATCTGCCGGCAAAAAACCTCGTGGAGCACGGCTATGGACGGCTGGACTCCATATTGCACAACGCCGACGCTGACGGATCGACGCTGCCAACGGCAGGCCCCAAACGAATAGTGTATGCGCCATCATGGGGCGGATTTGGCCGACCGGAACCCCTGAAAACTCATGGTGAAGCGCTGACCGCGCGACTTCTGGAGGCTGGATTCCATGTCACCGTGCGCTCCCATCCAATGAGCCAGTTAAATTCTCGGTCCTTCCTTGATGCCTTCGCCGCCAAGTTCCGCGACCACCCCCGGTTCATCTACGAGGAGGACATGGGCTTGGAGGATTCGCTGCATCAAGCCCACCTGATGATCAGTGACTGGTCGGGCGCGGCTTTCGATTTCGCGTACGGCCTGGAACGCCCTGTTCTGTTCATGGATATCCCGCGCAAGATCAACAATCCCGCCTATGAAGAGCTTGGTCTGGCGCCCCTGGAGGAGACGGTGCGGAGCGAAATCGGCCGGATCATGGCGCCGGCGGTGATCGACGACATGGTGGCTGTGGCGGGTCAGATGATCGCCGAGGCGCCGCGCTACGCAGCCGCGATCAGACAATCGCGGGCCCGGAATGTCTTCAATGTGGGCGAGAGCGGTAAACGGGGCGCCGAGCACATTCTCGAACTGCGAAGAAAAACCTCCGCCTGATCGGCCTCCCACCGTTAATCCTTGTGGATTTCCGTGGTCTCCGGCTCGGCGTTCTTGGCGGTGGCGTCACCGCCGAAAAAGCTCTTAATCTTCCGCCAGAACCAGGCGAAGTAGAGCATGGCCCCAATGCCGGCGGTGGCGATCGCCTGCAGGATCATCGAACCCGTGCCGGGATCCAGATAGGCATGTGCCGGTGCCGTGGATGCCGCCAGCATTGCGATGGAAAGCAACAGGTATTTCGTCATAACCGCCATGGCTGTGATTGCGTCCTAAATCGCAAAAGATCACACCGCGAACCCCACATGATGGGCCGCGAAAATAAACACACCTTAGTATAAAGGGATTCAGCCACGTTGGGAGGCTATTTTTTTGCCCCTGGGGCCGGCGCCCGCTGGCCTGAATACGCCTGGAATGGCGCGCCAAGAATCCCTATCATCGCGGGTGAATCGCCAGCATCATTGGCATCGGTCTTAGCGAGTACTGCGTATGCGGTGGATCAACGGAATTGCGGTCATTGTCTTATTGGGAGCCTGGCCGTTTCTGCATTTCGCGGTGCAAAACCTCGCCCTGCATACCGACATCGGCCTCTCCCTGCCCCGGCTTTTAGCTGCCGCGGGGGGCCTGATCGCCGCCGCGCTGGGGCTGTGGGCGGGCGTTTCGCTGATGATCCGGCGCATCCCGGCCGAGCGATGGGCCGCCGCCACGGGTGTTGGCATCATGTCGACGTTCCTGTTCGGCGCCATGGCCGGCGTGATGCAGGAGCATGGTTTTTTCCGCTACAGCCAAACCGTTGTCTGGAGCCTTGGCACCGCCCTGCTGCTGCTGCTCGTTTGGCGGCTGTCCAGAAGCCCGGCGTTTAGCCGCAAGCTGATAATCATGGCCGTGGCATTGAACCTCTTTGCCCTTTTACCCCTGGTTTTCCTGCAACCGCAAGACATCACCGAACCGGGAACGGAAGGCGATGCCCCCGACGCCAACCCGGCCGCCACCGCGCCGAAGGCATCACTGGACCCCAACGCCCGGCGGCCCAATGTGTACTTTTTCGTCTTTGACGAATATGCCCGGGCCGATCAACTCAAAAAGCTATTCGACATTGACAATGCGCCGTTCTTGAACGCCTTGTCGAACCGGGGTTTCATCATCGGCGAGCAAAGTTTTGCGAATTTTCCGATGACGCTTTTATCCGTGTCCAGCACATTGTCGATGAACTATGTCGTGGCCGAAGGCAAGGTGTTCGACTGGTGGGGCGACGGCGCCCGAAAAGCCGCACGTGTCATTGATGGTTACAATCCCGTGGTCAACCGCTTTCACGAACTTGGTTACAAATACGTCCATGGCGGCGGCGAAGGCTACGTGCGTTGCGGTAATGCCGAGGATTTGTGTATTCGGGCAACGCCAGTCACGTGGATCACCGAGCAAGAGCGCCTGTTGATGCTGATGACACCGCTACGGCTCTTCCGCTACAGGTTTAGATTTGCAGCCAATAAATTCACCCCCACGGTGGTGAAAAAAGCAGTTGAGAAATTCGCCGGCCATCCCCGGTTTGTCTACGCCCATTTCATGATCCCACGCAGTTCCGTCTACAGGGAAGATTGCTCGACCGTTGCCGTGCTCGACGGCATGATGGGTGTGGCAGCTTTGCCACGCCATGATCCTGAACTGATGCGTCAGCGAAAAATGCGATATGCGAATGACATAAGATGCGTAAACCCAACTGTAATCGATTTGGTGGATACGATTCTGGCCAATGACACCGATCCAATTATCATCATTCAATCAGATCATGGCCCCACTTATCTGCATGACTGGTCGACTCCGTTTTGGCCTGATGACCATTATAGAGAACGCTATGGCATCCTCAACGCAATACGATTGCCCAATAGGTGCAGGCACCAACTCTATCCGACCATGTCACCTGTAAATACGTTCCGCATTGTACTTGAATGTGTTGATGGGCGGCCCCGCGGGCTCCTCGAAGACGTGTCGTTTTCGGTCCGGTCATATAAATGGGATCCGGCGCAGGCTCATCACCGGAGAGCTAAATAGTGAGATGCCTTAATTGGCGCCTGATCAAGATGGTGCGAGATATCAGAACGACGTTTTTCGTTGGCACCACAGGGGAACCGCAGCAAATCTCCTTTCGCTCATGGGTGTGCACCGACGATACAAGTGATCGGTTCAATTGCACTATGCCTTGGAGTTTGACGATAGATGAAATTGATACTCTTAAATGCACGGTCGTCATTTAAATGCACGGTCGTCATTGACAATGCAGCCGCCGTGCGGCCGCCGAGTGGTTGACGTTGCCTTCGTTTGGCCGGGCGCGCGGCATTGAGAAACTTCCTTGTGGCTTATTTGAATCAAGGCGCTGAATTGAGAGGTATTCAAAGGGTATGTTAATTCTACTCACCACAGTTGGCGTCGCCCAGATCCTGGTGATTTGCGATTGCGGCATTGGTTTCGCGCCCGAGCGCCTCGAGGAGCGAGAGCCTTCCATGTTTTCCATGACGCGGGTCGAGGCAATCCCTTGCTTCCATGCAGGAAGGCAGGCCGTGGGACAGGACCGCTTTCCCTGAATTTTTGGACTGTGGCGAGCGCGCGCCAAAGGCCATAAGTGCGCTGCCCTATGTTCCTATCAACTCGCTGCTGACAGGGGTCATCGGGTATCCCGCTGAATTTCAGTTAATCCGGCGTGAAGATATTCAGGCCGTCGCCATTGGCGACATTGCCATGGGCGCCCAGATAATCGCGGCTGACCATGTCGGCCAGCAGGGCCGGATCGTCCGGGGTGTTGGCGATAAAGCGGCTGCCGTCAGCCAACAGGCCCATCAGTATGGCATAGGACGGCCCCGCGCGGTCGTGCATGACCGTATAGGTTTCGATTGTGGCCGCGCCACTGGCGGCTTCAACCGCGTGGCGGCCTTTATCGGCGTCGATGGCGGCCTGATAAATCGCGGGATCTTTCGGCGCGAACGGCCTGTCCGGCGCCTCCGTGCTGTAGATGCCCGCCGATTGCTTGGTGACATAGTTGCCGTTGGACGTCACTAGCCCTTTCAGGCCCGGCTTGGCGCGGACCCGGTTCATCATTTCGGCGATGGAGTGGGTGACGTAGTTGTTGCCGGGGCCGCCGAAATAGGGCAAGCCGCCCGTGACCGTCAGGCTGCGGGGATCATCCGTTGGAATGCCCATTTCCTGGCAGGCGATCTGCACCGCCGAGGGGAAACAGCTGTAAATATCGAAGGCGCCGATCTGGTCCAGGCTGGTCTCTGCCATCGCCAGGACTTCCTCCCCCACGGTGCGCATAGCCGGCGAAGAACGAAAATCCTTGCGGTCGGAAATGTACCAATGATCGTAGGCGTCGGCACAGCCATGCAGATAAACCCATTTCTGCTCGGCGATGCCCAGGGCTTTGGCCTTGGCCACCGAAGTCAGAATCAGCGCGGCGGATTGATCGATGAAGGCGTTGGCATTCATTAATTTAGTATAGGGAAAGCCGATATAGGGGTTGTCGGGTCCGGGCGTCGCGATCTGCGCCGCGCTATAGCCTTCGCGCCGGTCGGCCAGCGGATTGGCGGCCGCAACGGCGGCGAAGCGGGAGAACAAGGCGCCCATGGCGGCGCCATGTTCTTCGATCGTGCGGCCATGCTGGCCCCGAATGGCGGTTTCAAACAGCGGGTAGGCGAAGATGGCGCCGGCCATGCGGTGGCGGTCTTCGACATCGTTCCAGCCGCGCTTGTCCACGCCCCACATTTCCGGTTCGCCGCCGGGATCTTCGTGCCAGTCCAAAGCAAGACCCGCGCGTTGGGCCGCCTTTTGCGTGGCCAGGGCCTCGCCACCCGCGATCAGCGCCGCGCCGACCTCGCCGCGGGTAATCATTTCAAACAACCGGTTGATGGACCATTGCACCATATTGCCACCGGCAAAAGTATAAATCTGGCGTTGGGCGGCGCTGGCCCCAATACGCCCGGCCAGTGATTTCGGCGGATTGGTCTGTTGCCCGAACGGTGACGCAAAGCGCCAAGAGGTATCGGAGAAGGAGCGCACCACCAGGACTGTATCCAGCGCCCGCAACAGGGCATCGCGCGGACCCGCGTCCGCCGCCGCCTGACGGGCGGCGGCAG
>JAQBYC010000001.1 GCA_027623205.1 Pseudomonadota bacterium
CATGCGATACCTCCAAGCCCTTGGAACGCTTCCAAAGACCGGACATATCGTCTGCTACAAAATCCGGACATATCATTCGCTACTGACACGCGATGCCGTCAAATTGCCTAACGCCCGCAAGACCTCTATCATAGCCCTATGCAGTGTGTAATGGGGGCGTAGGGCAATGCCGGAAATCGGGACCAGCGGCGAGCCGGGGCCGGCTGGCTTTCAGGCGCAGGGCTATCTCAGCCCGATCCAGGTGCTGTCGGCGGCGGACGCGGACCAACTGGCCCGGAAGATTGCCGCGATCTATGACACGTATGGCGCCGAGGCCAAGGACTATCTGGGCGGCAATGCGCACTTTCTGTTCCCCGCGCTGTTCGATGTGGTCTGCAATCCGCTGATCCTGGATCAGGTGGAGACAATCCTGGGTCCGGATATTCTGTGCTGGTCGGCCTCGTTCTTTTCCAAGCCCGCCCATGATGCAAGCTTCGTCTCCTGGCACCAGGATCTGACCTATTGGGGCCTGGCGCCGGCGGATATTGTCACTGCCTGGGTCGCCATCACTCCCAGCACCCGGGAAAGCGGCTGTATGCGGGTGGTCCCGGGCAGCCACCGCCAGGGGCAATTGGGCCACAACGATACCTTCGCGGCGCAAAATCTGCTGAGCCGCGGCCAGGTGCTGGATGTCCCGGTGGACGAGGACCAGGCGGTGGATCTGCTGCTGCAGCCTGGCGAGATGTCCCTGCATGACGTCCTGATCGTGCATGGCTCACAGGCCAACCGCTCCGATCTGCCCCGACACGGCTTCGCCATCCGCTATATCCCCACCTATTGCCGGCAAATCGGCGGGCGGACCACGGCCCTGCTGGTGCGTGGCGAGGACCGTTATGATCATTTTGACCCGGTGCCCCGGCCCCGGGCCGACCTGCACCCGGACGCCATGGCTTTCCGGGACAAGGCCAACGCGGCGGTCAAGGCCATCCTGATGGCCGGCGCCAACCCAACCAACCCTATTGATGGAGACTGAACATGGCTTTGGAAATTATCGGCTTTCCCCGCTCCAACTTCGTGCGCACGGTGCGCATGGTGGCCCAGGAAAAGGGCGTGCCCTACGAACATATCCCCGCCCTGCCCCATTCCGACGAGGTGAAGGCGATCAATCCCCTGGGCCTGATCCCGGTGATGCGCCACGACGGTCTGGAACTGGTGGAATCCCATGCCATCGCGCAGTATATCGATGCCGCCTTTGACGGCCCGGCCCTGGTGCCCACGGATCCCAGGGCGGCCGCGCCCATCAACCGCTGGATTGCCACGGTGAATACCTCGGTCGATCAGCTTTTGATGCGCCGCTATGTGGTGGAATATGCCTTCCACAAGGATGCCGACGGCAACGTGGTGCGGGACGAGATCGACAAGGCGGTGAAGCGCCTGCCCAAGATGTTCGCCTTGTTGGAAGCAGGCGTTGCCCAGGGCTATCTGGGGAGCGATAGCTTCTCCATGGCCGATTGCTTCCTGATGCCGATCCTGGCGGCGGTGCGGAACTTTCCCGAAGGCAAGGAAAATTTCGAGAACTGTCCCAACCTCAAGGCCTACTTCGCCAAGATGTCACAGCGGCCCAGCTTCGTGGAGACGGCCTCCTAGACCCTAGTCCCGGAAGTTCACGTATTGCAGGGGCTGCTCCAGCTTCATCTCCTTGATCAGGGCGATGGCGGCCTGCAGGTCGTCGCGTTTCTTGCCGGTGATGCGCATCTCGTCGCCCTGGATCGCCACCTGGGTTTTCATCTTGGCGCCCTTGAGGGCCTTGACCACCTTTTGCGCCAGGTCCCGCTCGATGCCCTGTTTGATGGCGACGGTCTGGCGCACGCTGTTGCCGGTGGCCTTCTCCGGCTCGGCGAATTCAAAGGCGTTGTGGTCGACCTTGCGCTTGGCCAGATAGCCGCGCAACAACTCCTGCACCTGCTTCAGCTTCAAATTGTCATCGGCCCGGATGGTCAACGCGTTCTCGACCCGCTCGATCGAACATTGGCTGCCCTTGAAATCGAACCGGGTTCCAATTTCCCGCATGGCGCCCTGAATGGCATTGTCCACTTCGGGCAATTCCGTGCGCGAGACGACATCGAAGGAAGGCATGGCGGTTGCTTCTCATTATGAATGGGGCCGGCCCATTATAGCGCAAACAGCGAGCGCCAATCCAGACCTCGGGCGCCCACGCGCCCCGGGGGACCGGATCGCATGCCGCCGGCGCCGGCCTGTCGGCGGATGGCGGTGAGGGTCTGACGGCCGCATTTTTGCCATGAATGGCCACGGAATTGCCCAACGGCTCTCATGCGATGGCCATATTCAGCCGGCATTCTGGCACCCTGTCATGGCCGGTTGAGCCTTGCGCCCGATGCAAGGCGCTACGCCGCCGCCGTTGCCCGGGCCGGCAGCCCCTTACGGAGACCACCCAATGAAATATTTTCTCGCCGTGACCGCGATTGCCCTGCCTCTGGCATTTGCTTCAACCGGGGCAAATGCAGGCGAAAGGGGGGAAACCCCGACCGCCTTCGTAGAGGCGGATTTGGCGCATTTCGCCTACGATGATGTTACGGGCTACCAGGCCGTGCGGGCGGCGCTCGATCCGTCCGCCAGGCATTCCGGTCCGACACAGGGCGCCTACGAAGCGACCGAACGCGACAACTACGGCCACGCGTGGATCTATTTGGGCGCATTGCAGGATCACGATCCCCGCTCGCCGCACCAGCGGGCAAGCAAAAGGGCCTATGGGTGCTATCTGACCGCACGCCGCAATGCCATGGCAGCGGTTGCCTCGGAAGGCCGGGATGCGACGGGCGCCTGGCTCCAACTGGCGGACCGCTGCGCCGCCCGTCTGCGGCTTGGACTGGTGACATGGGCCCGGGCGAACGCTGTCCCGCTGGTGCCGGAGGATCTGCGGGGCGCCGCCCCCTACCGCATGTTTTTTCCCTTCGATACCGCCGCAATTACCCCGATCGGCGATCACATCCTGCGCTACATCGCCCGCTTTGAGAGGGCGGAGGGGGCGGCAAGGATCGTCGTTGCGGGCCACGCGGACCGCTCGGGCCGGGAAGACTACAATATGGCGCTGTCGAAACAGCGGGCGGACGCCGTGGACGCCAGGTTCGCGGGTTATATGGAGAACCATATCCCGCATCGCGTTTACGCGGCGGGAGAAACCACGCCGCTTGCCCTTACCCGCGACGGCGTTCGGCATCCCCGCAACCGGCGCGTGGAAATCATGCTCGGCCGGCTGTAAAGGTCTCTCGTTCCATATAATCTGTTTGACGGGCCAAATTGTCTGCAGTTTACGCCCTTTGCCATGGCGCGCCCTGGAACCAGCCGCCCGACCCTATTTGCGGGGACACAATACTTATATCAGCGCATTCACGCCGTGAATTTAGAAATAGTAAAGCGGTATAAGCATTGTGTCCCCGCAATTTTTGGCGCCTTCGTGACAGGAAAGCGCCTGCGAATAGGGTCGACAGAATGCGCTGCCCCCGCGACCCTAAAAGCAATCTTCCGCGCTCGCAATTTTGACGGCGTTTGGGGCGCCGCCTTTGACCTCATCCCGCCAGAATCTAAATGCTACCCTTTCCGCAATGCGGGCATTGGAACTCGATTTCTCGTTGGCCACCAAATTCCTGAAACATGAATGATAGAACTCATGCACCAGCAGCGCCGCATAACAGGCGCGCCTGGTCGCGGAACTTGTGGAAAAGGTCTTATTGTTGGCCATGCGGTTCAGAAACATTGGGCATAACAATACCGACCCGCTAAGCGATAGGCCGAAACCATTATCGGCGCTATTGCAGATGACAGTTTGTGCAGCCCAGTTTGCTTCCATCCCGGGCGCGGGCGTGGACTGGACGCAAATCGCCTCGCCATTGCCACCCTTATCGCCAACGCTGTCCCGCCCCTGAAAACGGCGGCGCATACAGCCTTTGATATTCTGGTCGAGCCGGTCCTCGAGCGCCTTTTCCAAGGTAGTCCAGCGCGCCTGAATCTGATTCGATACGGCTTCGATATCTTCGCGTTGCTGGGCATTGCAGGTTATCGCCGTAACCTGGGCGGAAGCCGCGAGCGGCAGCCCAACCAGAAACAGGAAAAAAACAACAAATATTGAAAAGGGCCGAATGGACAATGGCTTCATCGGTTCCGACTCCAACGATGTTTATGGGGAGAATTATCATCCAAAAAAGTGCATGCTTCAAGGATTCCCAAGTATGCGCCATCGGAACCGTTTTCGCATTCCAGGGAGCGACGAGGCATCGGTGAAACGGGAGGACGGCAGTTATGGCGGATATCATCATTATCGGCGGCAGCATCATGGGGTCGAGCATCGCCTACCATCTGGCGATGACCGCTCGGGCCGGCGACATTTGCGTGGTTGAGCCGGACCCGAGCTACGAGTGGGCGGCGGCGCCGCGGTCCTCGGGCGGGGTGCGGCTGATGCATGGCCTGCCCGAGAATATCGAAATGTCCCGCTACGGGCGCGAAGTCTACAAGGATTTTGCCCGTCTGATGGATGTCGACGGCCAGCCGGGCCGTTTTGATTTTCTCGAACAGGGCTATCTTTATTTGGTCGCCGGCGCCGCGGAGGTGGCGATTGCCGAGGAAAGCTGGCGCATCCAGACCGGCCTGGGCGTGCCCAATGACTTTCTGGACCGGGCCGGGCTCGGCGCGCGCTTCCCCTCGATGAACGTGGCGGATATCGATGCGGCGATCCACGCGCCCCAGGATGGCTTTATCGATCCCCACGCGGCGGTTCTGGGATTTCGGCGCAAGGCGATCAGCCTGGGGGTCGAATACATTCAGGACAAGGTGGTCGATATCACGGTCAGCGGCGGCCTGGCCCGGCAGGTCGTGCTTGCCTCCGGCAAACGGCTGGCGGGCGACATCATCGTCAATGTCGCCGGGGCCTGGGGGCCGGAAATCTGCGCCATGGTCGGCATGACGGTGCCGGTGGAGCCATTGAGCCGCAATACCTTTTATTTCGAGATTCGCGGCGCCATCGAGACCATGCCCCTGACCAAGGATCCCAGCGGCGTCGCTTTCCGCCAGGAAGGCGCCGGCTTCACGGTCGGGCAGACCGACACCGATGCGCCCTTCGGCTTCAACTGGGAGGTCCGGCACGATTTGTTCGAGTCGCTGCTCTGGCCCGCCCTGGCGCACCGGGTGCCGGCGTTCGAAGCTTTGCAGGTCAAGCGGGGCTGGGCCGGGCACTACGCCTACAACCGGATGGACGGCAACACCATTATCGGCAAGTGGCTCGGCGGCCTGGACAATTTCTATGTGGCGACGGGTTTTTCCGGCGCGGGCCTGCAAAAAGGCCCGGCGATCGGCCGCGCGATGACCGAATTGCTGCTCGACGGCGGTTATCAGACCATCGATCTGTCGCGGATGTCGTATCGGCGGGTGCTCGACGACGAACCGCTGCTGGAAATCGGCTTCTCGGCCTGACCGCGACTTGGCGAAATCGCGTTGGAGCAATATTCAATTAACCGGCGTCGCTCTTGCGACTTAAGTAATTGGTTCAATTGCTCTATTCCTAAAGAGTCCGAGCATGCTTTAAGGCAACATGCGCTAGGAAACCAGGTCGTATTCTTCCAGATTTGGCGCGGCCATGTCCTCGCAGAAGCGGTCGAAGGTGAAGGGCCACATGGCCGGGTTGCCGTTCTTGTCCAGATACCAGCTTTGGCAGCCGGTCACCCAGACGGTGTCTTTCATGGCCTCTTTCAGGGCCGCGTTGAAGCGGTCCGTGGCGTCCTGCCGGGCGGAGATTTCCCTGGCCGCGCCGCTGCGCCAGCTCTCGATCAACTGCATGATATAGCCCAACTGCCGCTCGGAAATATCGATCAGGGAAAAATTGCCGATGGGACTGTTGGGCCCCACCAGCATGAAAAAATTCGGGAAGCCGGGAATGGCGATGGAGCGATGGGCCTGGGTCGCCTCGGCCCAGACATCCTTTAAATCAACGCCGTCCTTGCCGATCAATGCCATGGGCCGCATGAAGCTGTGGCCGTCGAAGCCGGTGGCCAGGACCAGCACATCCAGTTCATGCAAACGGCCATCCCCGGTCCGCAGCCCGGCCGCCTCCACCCGTTCGATGGGCGCGGTGACCAGTTCGGCATTGGGCTGCTGGATCGCTTCGTAGAAGCCATCGGAAACGATCAGCCGTTTGCAGGCCGCCTGGTAATCCGGCGTCAACCGGGCCTTCAGCTCCGGGTCGCGCACGTTGTCTTCCAGGTTCGCCAGACAGGCGTCTTCCACCCGCTGCATCTGCGCCTTGTCGCCGATCACCGCCCGGCCGAAGGTATCGGCGAACAGACGGGTCAGGGAGGCGTGCAGATCGTCCATGGCTTGCGGTTGGTGGCGGAAGACTTCCTTTTCCTGCTCGGAGAAGGCCGGGTTCTCCTGGGGAAAAATCCATTGTGCGGTGCGCTGGAACAACGACAGATGTTTCGCCCTGTGCACGATGTCGGCGGTAATCTGCACGGCGGTGGAGCCGGTGCCGACGATGCCGATGCGTTTGCCGTCCAGGGGCGCCTCATGGTTCCAGCGGGCGCTGTGAAAGACCGCGCCGGCGAAATCGTCCAGGCCGGCGATGTCCGGGTAGACCGGGTGATGCAGAACCCCGGTGGCCGAGATCACGATATCGACCACATCGATCTCCTCGCCGCCGATTTCGAGGTGCCATTTGCCGTCCCGGTAGGCCGCGCGGGTGATCTCGCTGTTGAAGCTGACGAAGCTTTCGACGTTGTATTGTTTCGCCACGCTTTCGAAATAAGCCTGAATTTCCGCGCCGGGGGAGAAACGATGGCTCCATTCGGCGTTCGGTGCAAAGGAATAGCGGTACATGTGCGAGGGGACGTCGCAGCTCAGGCCCGGATAGGTATTCTCGCGCCAGGTGCCGCCCAGGCGGTCCGCCTTTTCATAGACGGTGAAATCCGTGATGCCGGCGGCCTGCAGCTTGATCGCCGTCAGGATGCCCGACATGCCGCCGCCGATCACCGCGATCCTGGGCGACCGCCTGGTCGTGCGCCCGGCGTCTGAATTCAGTTGCTCGTTCATCGTTCATCGTATCCCAAAATAACCCTGTCCGAACGCTGATGGTCTTCATAGCAATAATGTCGCGCCTGCGGCAAAAGCAAGGGCGCGGCAAAAAGCCACATCTGGCATCTATCAAGGGGGCCGAATGCGCTCTAAGTTTGATGCTGTTGTGGAATGAGGAGAGGACCATGGCGAAATACCTGAAACAGGGTCTGGGCCAGGCCGAGGTGGACGAGGCCGACGCCAAGGTGCGGACCCAGGTGGAGACTATTCTGGCCGATATCCAGGCGCGCGGCGACCTGGCGGTGCGGGAATTGTCGGAAAAGTTCGACGCCTGGAGCCCGGCAAGCTTCCGCCTGTCCGAAACGGAGATCGAGGCGGCCATGTCAAAGGTCGCCAAGCGGGACCTGGACGATATCCGCTTCGCCCAGGAACAGGTGGGCAATTTCGCCCGCCATCAAAAGGCCGCCTTGCGGGACGTGGAGGTGGAAACCATGCCCGGCGTGGTGCTGGGGCACAAGAATATCCCGGTGAATTCCGTGGGCTGCTATGTGCCGGGGGGCAAATATCCCATGGTCGCCTCGGCCCACATGAGCGTGGTGACCGCCAAGGTGGCCGGCGTGCCCCGCATCGTCGCCTCCGCTCCGCCCCAGGGCGGCGCGCCACACCCCGCCATTGTCGCGGCCATGCATATGGGCGGGGCCGACGAGATCCTGGTACTGGGCGGTATTCAGGCGGTCGCGGCGATGGCCCTGGGCACGGAAAGCGTCCAGGGCGTGGATATGCTGGTGGGGCCGGGCAACATGTTCGTGGCCGAGGCCAAGCGGCAGCTCTATGGCAGGGTTGGTATCGACCTGTTCGCCGGGCCAACGGAAACCCTGATCATCGCCGACGACAGCGTTGACGGCGAGCTGTGCGCCATCGATCTGCTGGGCCAGGCGGAGCATGGCCCGACCTCGCCGGCTGTGCTGTTGACCACCTCGGAAGCGCTGGCGCGGGATACCATGGCGGAAATCGAACGGCAGCTGGAGGTGCTGCCGACGGCGGAGATCGCGCGGCAATCCTGGGCCGACTACGGCGCCGTCATTCTGTGCGACAGCGAAGCGGAGATGTTGGCGGAAGCCAATCGCCTGGCCTTCGAACATGTCCAGGTAATGACCAGGGATCCGGCGTATTTTCTCGACAACATGACCAACTATGGCGCGCTGTTCCTGGGGCCGCGCACCAATGTATCCTATGGCGACAAGGTCATCGGCACCAACCACACCCTGCCGACCAAGCGGGCCGGGCGCTATACTGGCGGCCTGTGGGTCGGCAAGTTCATCAAGACCCATACCTATCAACGGATCCTGACGGATGAGGCCTCCGCCCTGGTCGGGGAATACTGCTCCCGTCTATGCATGCTGGAGGGCTTCGCCGGCCATGCGGAACAGGCGAACGTGCGGGTGCGCCGCTATGGCGGGCGTAACGTGCCGCCCTACACGGCGGTGGAGCCGGCCTGATGCCCGGGCATATCGGCATCGTCGGCGCCGGTCTGGTCGGCGCGGGCTGGACCATTGTTTTCGCCCGGGCCGGCGAACAGGTGCGGGTGTATGACGCCGCCGCCGCCATTCGCGACAACTTCATGGCGGTGGTCGGGCAACAGCTGGATGATTTGAAGCGTTACGATCTGGTCGATGATCCGGCCGCCATTCTGGCCCGGATCCAGGTTTGCGATAACCTGGCGGCGGCGGTTCAGGGCGCGCGCTTCATCCAGGAATCCGTTCTGGAACAGGTGGCGGTCAAGCAGGAGATCTCGGCCGCCATTGGCCCGTTGCTGGGTGCGGGGGCCATCGTCGGCAGCTCAACCTCGGGCATTCCCGGTTCGGCCTTCACGGAAGGCGCGGCGAACCGGGAGCGTTTTCTGGTGACCCATCCGGTCAATCCGCCCTATCTGGTGCCGGTGGTCGAGGTGGTGCCCGCGCCCTGGACGGCGCAGGACGCGATGGACGGGGCCATGGCCCTGATGGCCGGGGTCGGCCAGTCGCCGGTGCTGGTGCGCCGGGAGATCGAGGGTTTCATCCTGAACCGCCTGCAGGGCGTTCTGTTGCGCGAAGCCTGGGCCCTGTTCGAGGCGGGTTATGCCAGCACCGCCGATATCGACAAGACGGTGTCCGAGGGCCTGGGCCTGCGCTGGTCGTTCATGGGCCCGTTCGAAACCATCGATCTGAACGCGCCGGGCGGGGTCGCGGATTATGCCGAACGCCTGGGCCCGCTGTATCATGCGATCCAGAAATCCCGCACCGATCCACAACCCTGGAGCGGTGACTTGATCGACCGGGTCGATGGCGAACGGCGGCGGGCCCTTGCCATGGACGATCTAGGGGCCCGGCGCAATTGGCGCGACCGCCGCCTGATGGCCCTGGCCGCCCACAAGGCCGGACAGGAATAAAACGATTCACGGAGACGTCCCCATGCCTGAACTCACCACCACCGATCATCGGGTCGAAAGCAGCCAGCCGGATTTGAAACTTTTGGTCCGCAACAGGCGCCTCAAGGATCGGGATGCATTCTCGCCGGCGCAGACGGTGCTGTTCGTGCATGGCGCCACCTATCCCTCAACGGTGACCTTCGACTACGCCATGGCTGGCGGCTCCTGGATGGATATCATGGCCAGGGCCGGTTTTGATGTCTGGTGCGTCGATCTGCCGGGCTATGGCGCCTCGGACCGGCCGCCGGAAATGTCGATGCCCGCGGACGACAATGCCCCCGTGGTCGATACCGCGCATGCGGTGGCCGATGTCGCAAAGGCGGTCGATTTCATTCTGGGCCGAAGGAAGCTGCCGCGGCTGGCGCTGATCGGCTATTCCTGGGGCACCATGATATGCGGCGCCTACGCCGGCCGGCAGCCGGACAAGGTGGCGCGCCTGGTCCTCTATGGCGCGGCCTGGCTGGGCACTGGCCGATCGATCAGCACGGGCGCGCCGCCGGGCGCCTACCGTCTGGTCGAGGCCGAGGCGGTGGTCGCGCGCTGGTGCCTTGAACTGGATGCGGCGCAGATCGAAAGCCTCGCCGCGCCGGCGCACATGGCCGCCTGGGCGGCTGCGGCCATTGCCTCGGACCCGGAGGCGGGCCGCCATGATCCGCCGCGGCTGCGGGCCCCCTGTGGGGTGGTCAAGGACGTGCTGGCAAACAATGCCAGCCAGACGCCGCCCTACGATCCCGCCGCCATTCGCGCCCCGACCATGATCGTGGTTGGGGAATGGGATCGCGAAACCAGGCCGAAACAGGGCCGCGAGGTGTTCGCGCGGCTGTACAATACCGCCGAGCGGCGCTATGTCGTGATCGGGGGGGCCACCCACTCCATGCTATTGGAAAACCAACGCGGCGCGCTGCACCGTGTGGTCGATGGCTTCCTGTGGGAGGGCTGGGAACGATGACCGGCGGCATCATTTTGTGGGGCGCCATTTCGCTGCGGGCCCTGCGGGTCCATTGGGCCCTGCAGGAGCTGGGCCTGCCCTACGCGTGCAGGCCGATCCAATCGCGTAGCGGGGAAACCCTGACGGCGGAATTTACCCGGCGGAATCCAAAGCAAAAGATTCCCTGTCTGCAGGACGGTGATTTCACCCTGACGGAAAGTCCGGCCATCGTGAATTATCTGTTCAACGCCCATGGCGCGGGGACGGACGTGTTTTTGCCGGGAACCGCCGAAGAACAGGCCCGCTCCGATGAATGGAGCTATTTTGCCATGATGGAGCTGGATGCCCATTGTCTGTACCTGATCCGGCGCCACAAGTTTCTGTCCGAGATCTATGGGGAGGCGCCCGTGGCGGTGGCCTCGGCGGCGGAATATTGCCGGAAACAGATCGACGCCGTGGCCCCGGCCGTCGCCTTGGCCGATCCGTATCTTTTTGGCGACCGGATCGGGGCCGCCGATATCCTGTTGAGCAGCACCTTTGCGTTTGCCCAACGCTACGAGGTGGCGTTGCCGGAACCGTGCCAGGCCTATATGGAGCGTGCCTTGGCGCGGCCCGCCTACCAGGCTGCCAAGGCCAGAAACGAGGACCTGAATGCCTGAAAATGCCCGCGATAATCTGGAGGCGGCCCTGGGGGTCATCGGGCGCCATGATGCAGCCATCAAGGCCATGGTGACGGTGACCGCGGAACAGGCGCGGGACGCCGCCGATCTGGCCGACCAGGCGGCGCGGGAGGGGCGCTGGCTGGGCCTGTTGCACGGCATGACCATGGCCATCAAGGACAACATTCAGACCGCCGGGGTGCGCACCACCTCCGGCTCGTTGCATTTCAAGGATGTGGTGCCGAACCAGGACGCTTTCGTGGTGCAGCGGTTGCGGGCGGCGGGCGCGGTGATTGTCGGCAAGGCCGCCATGCACGAGTTGGCCTTCGGCATCAGATCCTACAATCCAGTGAGCGGACAGTGCCGCAATCCGTGGGATCAAAGCCGCATTCCCGGCGGCTCCTCGGGCGGGTCTGGCGCCGCCGTCGCCGCCGGCATGGCCCAGGCGGCGCTGGGCTCGGACACCGGCGGCTCGGTGCGTCTGCCCGCCGCCATGAACGGCATCGCCGGTCTGCGTCCCACCCATGGCCGGGTCCCCAACCACGGCTCGACCCCGGTCAGCGCCTCTTATGACACCATCGGCCCCATGGCCCGGCGGGTCGGTGATCTGGCCCGTATCCTGGCGGTCACCGCCCAGGGCGAGCCGGGCGCCGCGCCGACCGCCGCGCCGGACCTGGGCAATTTCCTGCCTACATTGAACGATGGCGTGGCCGGCCTGCGCCTTGGCCTGCCGCTGAACCACTATTTCCTGAATTGCGACGACGATATCGCCGAGGCCGTAATGACGGCGGTGCGGGCCCTGGAAGCACAGGGCGCGCGGATCGTCGAGGTTGATGTCGAAGGGGCCGAGACCACGCATCAATGGGCGACCATCCAAATCTATGCCGACGCCTGCGCCTTTCATGCCGAACGCCTGGACCGCCATCCCGAGCTGTTCTCACCTGCCGTGCTGGAGCGCATGCTGGTCGGGCGCGGCTTTACGGCCGTGGACTACGCCAACGCCTGCCGGGCGCGCGAGACCTGGCAGCGCGGTCTTGCCCGCCTGTACCAGGATATTGATATCCTGATTTCACCGACCACGCCGGCGCCGCCGCCGCCGATCGCGGAAGACAAAAGCCTGCTGGAGGCGACCAGGGATGCCTCGCGCAACACCTATGCGGGAGGCTTTGGCGCCAATCCCGGCCTGTCATTGCCCTGCGGCTTCGGCGGCGACGGCCTGCCCATCGGCCTGCAATTGGAAGCGGCCTGGTGGCGCGAGCCAATGTTGCTGCGGGCGGGCATGGCCTATCAGGCGGTGACCGATTGGCACCTGACCGAACCGCCGTTGCCGTAGAGAAATTTTCAATTGGACTTAAGTAATTGGTTCAATTGCTCTATTCTTTAAAAGTCCGGGCATGTTTTAAGGTAACATGCTCTAGACTGATCCCGAAAATGCCCCAACGCCGATCATCAAAAGCAATAGAAAGCCATCGTCATGAGTGTAAAGAAACTGCTGGTTGCCAATCGCGGCGAAATTGCCATTCGTATTCTGCGCGCCGCCGCCGATCTGGGGCTGGGCACCGTCGCGATCTATGCCCAGGACGAGGCCGCATCCCTGCATCTGAGCAAGGCGGACGAGGCGGTGGCATTATCGGGCAGGGGTGTCGCGGCCTATCTGGATGGCGCGGCCATCGTGGCCCTGGCCCAGGACAGGGGCTGTGACGCCATTCATCCCGGCTATGGTTTTTTGAGCGAGAACGCCGAATTCGCCCAGGCCTGTGCCCAGGCCGGTATCGCCTTTGTCGGGCCGGGGCCTGAAACCCTGCACATGTTCGGCGACAAGGCGGCGGCCCGTGATCTGGCGGAGCGCAGCGGCGTACCCGTGCTGCCGGGCAGCCAGGGGGCAACGGACGTAGGGGCGGCGGAAGCTTTCTTCGCCGCCCATGGCGCCATGATGATCAAGGCCATGGCGGGCGGCGGCGGGCGCGGCCTGCGCGCCGTACATGCGGCGGACGAGATCGCCGGAACGCACGCCCTGTGTCAGGCCGAGGCCTTGCAGGCGTTCGGCAATGGCGATGTCTTTGTCGAGCGTCTGTTGGCGCGGCCCCGCCATATTGAAGTTCAGATCATCGGCGACGGCAGCGGCGCCATCAGTCATCTGGGCGAGCGGGAATGCTCTATCCAGCGCCGCCATCAAAAGCTGGTGGAGATGGCGCCGGCGCCCGGACTGGCGCCGGCGCTGCGCGACAAGCTGACCCAGGCCGCCGTCACCCTGGCCGAGGCGGTGGATTACCGCAATGTCGGGACCTTCGAATTCCTGGTCGACGGCGATGCGTTCTATTTCATCGAGGCGAACCCGCGCCTGCAGGTCGAACATACGGTGACCGAAGAAGTCTGGGGCATTGATCTGGTGCAGAGCCAGCTGCGGCTGGCCGGCGGCGCCAGTCTGGCCGAACTGGGTTTGCTGCAGGCAGATGTGGGGCCGCCGCGGGGCCAGGCCATGCAGGTGCGCATCAACATGGAAACCATTGCGGCCGATGGCAGCGTGCGGCCCACGGGCGGTGTGCTGCAGACGTTCGAGATGCCCTCGGGGCCGGGCATTCGTATCGACAGCTTCGGCTATGCCGGCTATCGCACTTCGCCCAGCTATGACTCCCTGCTGGCCAAGCTGATCGCCCACTCTCCGGGGCGTGATTTCGCGGCCCTGGCCCAGAAAACCTACCGCGCTTTGTGTGAATGCCAGATAACCGGTTTTGCGAGTAATATTTCCTTCCTGCAAAATTTGCTGCGCCATCCGGAATTCCGGGCCGGGCGTCTGCATACACAGTTCATTGCCGCCCACCTGGACGAACTGGTCAATGGCAGCGGACACCAGCGGCGGTTCTTCGAGGGGGCGGGCGATGATCTGGTGGATGCGCAACGGCTTGGCGTCAAGTTGGATGCCAACGATCCCCTGGCCGTGCTGGCCCATGGCAGGTCCCAGGCCGTTCAAGCGGCGACGACCCCCGCCAATGGCATGAGCGGACCGGACGGCACCGTTGCCATCGCCGCCCCCATGCAGGGCACCATCGTCAGCATAGACGTGGCGGTGGGTGACGAGGTCTATCCGGGCCGGCAGGTGCTGATCATGGAAGCCATGAAGATGCAGCACGTGATCGCGGCCCAGGTCAGCGGCGTGGTGCGCCAGCTGCCCGTGGCGCCGGGCGACACGGTGTTTGAAGGCCATGCCCTGGCGTTCGTCGCCGAGCGGGAGGTGGCGGTGCCCGAAACGGGCGAGGTGGTTGCCGTCGATCTGGATGATCTGCGCCCGGATCTGGCGGAAGTGATGGCGCGCCAGGGCATGACCCTGGATGACCGGCGGCCGCATGCCGTGGCCCGCCGGCGCAAGACCAATCAGCGCACGGCGCGGGAGAATGTCTACGATTTGTGTGATCCGGATTCCTTTACTGAATTCGGCTCGCTGGTGGTGGCGGCCCGGCGGCAGATGCACAGCATGGCTGAATTGATCGAGCGCACGCCGGCCGATGGCCTGATCGCCGGTCTGGGCCGGATCAACGGCCACCTGTTTCCGGACGAAATCGCCCGCTGTGTAGTGATGTCCTATGACTACACGGTGCTGGCCGGAACCCAGGGCAAGAACAACCACAAAAAGAAGGACCGGATGTTCGAGATGGCCGCGAAGTGGCGTCTGCCGGTGGTCTTCTTCACCGAGGGCGGCGGCGGCCGGCCCGGCGACACGGACATGATTTTCTCGGCCAATCTGCACGTTCCCGCCTTCCACCTGTTTGGCCGCCTGAGCGGTCTGGTGCCCCTGGTGGGCATTACCTCGGGCCGCTGTTTTGCCGGTAACGCTGTGCTGCTGGGCTGTTGCGATGTGGTCATCGCGACACGGAACTCCACCATCGGCATGGGCGGCCCGGCGATGATCGAAGGCGGCGGCCTGGGGGTTTTCCGGCCCGAGGAAGTGGGGCCGATGTCGGTGCAGGTGCCCAACGGCGTGGTTGATATCGCGGTCGAGGACGAGGGGGAAGCGGTTCAGGTGGCGCAGCGATATCTGGGCTACTTCCAGGGCGCGGTAGCGGCTTGGGACTGCGCCGATCAGCGGCTGTTGCGCCAGGCCATACCCGAGGACCGCCTGCGTATCTATGATGTCCGCAAGGTGGTGGAGACCATGGCCGACACCGGCTCGGTGCTGGAGTTGCGCGCCGGTTTCGGCCTTGGCATGGTCACCGCCCTGGCGCGGATCGAAGGCCGGCCCGTGGGTATTGTCGCCAACAACCCGAAGCATCTGGCCGGCGCCATCGACAGCGATGGCGCGGACAAGGCGGCCCGCTTCATGCAGCTTTGCGACGCCTATGACATTCCCCTGGTTTTCCTGTGCGACACGCCGGGCAACATGGTCGGGCCGGTGGCGGAACAGACCGCCCTGGTCCGCCATTGCTGCCGTCTTTACGTGATCGGCGCCAACGTTACCGTGCCGACCTTCACCATCGTGCTGCGCAAGGGCTATGGCCTGGGCGCCCAGGGCATGGCGGGGGGCGGATTTCACGCCCCGTTCTTCACCATTTCCTGGCCCACGGGGGAATTCGGCGGCATGGGCCTCGAAGGCGCGGTCAAACTGGGCCGCCGGGACGAACTGGCCGCGATCGAGGATCCGGTGGAACGCATGGCCCGTTACGAGGAAATGGTCGCCGCCATGTACGCCCAGGGCAAGGCGATCAACACCGCCTCGCTGTTCGAACTGGACAATGTCATCGACCCCGCCGATACCCGCGACTGGATCATGGCCGGCCTGCGCGCCACGCCGCCCGCCCCGGCGCGCGAAGGCAAGAAACGCCCGTGGATCGATGCCTGGTGAGGGCCAGATCAGCGGCCCCGCCATCGTGAGCAAAACCCATCCAAGAATAGGTGGACGACAATGCCCAAAAAAGCCCTGAGACTTGGCAAACCCTTTGAGGATACGGTCCTCTTTTCGTTTGGCGTGGTCGCATCCGGACGCTTTCTGCACACGGCCGGGATCACCGCCCGCGACCGCGATGGCGCGGTCGTCGGCGCGGACGACATGGCCGCTCAGGTGCGGCAATGTTTCAACAACCTCGAGGATATTCTCACCGCGGCCGGCGCCGATTTCAGTCAGGTGGTGAAATACATGATCTACACCACGGACATCGAAAGATACGACCAGGACACCCGCGACGTGCGCGCGCGCTATTTCGTTGACCGCCCGGCCTGCACGTTGGTCGAAGTTTCCAGGCTGATACACCCGGACATGCTGGTCGAGATCGAGGCCATCGTGAATCTTGCGGACGAGCCGGACTAGCGGACGGCATTGTCACGTTCGGGCAATTCTTAAGGAATTGGCTCAACGGCTTATACCAGTCCGCGTCTCTATGGGTTCCTATCAACGCGGGTTGGTATTAATTAGGGCATACGGCGCTGGTCAGGATTTTTTTGCCTTGCTTTATTTTAATCCTGATCTGTCTTTCATAGGCGGCGGCCTTGTCCATAAGTTCGCCGTCGGCGGGGCAAAATTTGGTGGCGAACGTCGCCAGTTTCATGGGACTGAGCGAGCGAAGCAGTTTCAGATGCCGCTCACTGGTGGGCTCCAGAACAAGCTCGAACTTATCATCGTCCGTATACCGGCTTGCCTCGACGATCCAGCTTTCGTCGGGCCTGACAATTTGGCCATGGGTCAACAGCAGGGCGATCGCCGCCTTGCGCTCTTTCGCCGGCAACTCCGGACTTCGCAAATAGACTGCCAGTATGGCGATCACCACCAAAGCCAGGGCAGAGGTGATGATGATACCGATCTTATTCAATTGCGCGAATTGCAGCCCCTGCATCAATGGCGCGCGCCTCTTTTTGCCGCTGGATTTGCCGCGTGGGCGGCCGCCTGGTTTTGTCTTAGGTACCGGTTTCCCTTGTTTCGGCTCTTGCGGCGTTACATCATGCCCCGCCGCCGACCGTTTTCCATCCTCTTTCAACTGCCGCAGAAGCGAGATAATTTCAACGCGGACCTGCGCCATATCGCGGCCGGCACCGTCGGGTGCGATAATTGCCGCCAACCGCTGCTCGTAGTCCTCCAGCCGCGCGCGTTCATCCTCGTGCACCAGCAGTTTCGTTAACGCGAAACGGGTGCTTTGTTCCAAGGCATCCAGGCTATGCGCCAGCTCGATCACCGCAATCAAGCCGTTCTTGGGATCCTCGAAAAGAAGTTCCCAATCGCCGACGCTGTGGGGCGCGTGCGCGTTGTCCGCGACGGAACCAGAAAGTTTTTCTGCGTTGTCTGCCATTGATCCTACGACTTGCCGATGATTGCTATCCGCAAGTGGATGAATTTGCCACGCATCGGAAAAATAATGGTTAACGTAATGCCGCGGCCATATTCCGGCAGGCATGCGGCCGGCGGCGACGCCATGCATAACCAGAACGATCTAGAACATAGGAGGTTCCATGAAAGCGCTTCTTTGCACGAAATTCGGCCCAATCGGCGATCTGGTCTGGACCGACGTCCAGGCCCTGCCTTGCGGGCCGATGCAGGTCCGCTACCGTACCGCTATTGGCACCCTGGGGTTTATGGACACCCTGATGGTGCGCGGCATGTATCAACTCAAGCCGCCCCTGCCCTTTGTGCCCGGCGCGGTGTCCGCCGGCGTCGTCACTGAGGTCGGATCGGGTGTCACCCGTGTCCGGGTCGGCCAGCGTATTTCCGCGCTGGACTATTTCGGCGCCTTCGTCGAGGAGCGCGTGGTTGGCGAGGAAGCGGTGGTCGCGACACCGGACAATGTGGACGATGCGCAGGCGGCGGCCTTCCGCCTTACCTTCAGCCCCTCCTACCTGGCCCTGGTCAAACGGGCCCGTCTGGAAACGGGTGAAACCCTTGTGGTTACCGGCGCCACCGGCGGGATCGGCTTTTCCGCCATGCAATTGGGGCGCTACCTGGGCGCCCGGGTGATCGGCGCCGTCGGCAGCCCGGAGAAGGCCGCCTTTCTGCACGCGAACGGATTTGAGGAGAGCATCGACTATTCGCGCGAAAGCCTTAAGGACCGGGTCAATGAGATGACCGACGGCCGGGGCGCCGACGTGATCTTCGAGGTGATCGGCGGCGATATCTTTGATCAGAGCCTGCGCTGTATCAACATGTTCGGCCGCATCCTGGTGCTGGGTTTCGCCAGCGGCCGCATAGCGGATGCGCCGACCAATCTGCCGCTGTTGAAGAACTGCGCGGTGATCGGCTCGTTCCTTGGCGGTTGGATGAAACGGGACCCGGCGGCCTTCATCGCCATGAACGAGGCCATCGTCAAACTGCTGGGCGACAGTGGACTGCGGGTGCCGATCGCCCGCACCTTTGATATGGCCGATGGCGCCGAGGCCATGGCGACACTGCTGCGCCGCGACACCATCGGCAAGATCATGCTGACACCGTAGGGCGGCGTTTTGAATAACTGCCGTCGCTGATGCGAACCCGATTAACTGAAAATTTCTCAGGAGCATGTTTCCTTGTGGCATGCCCGGACTCTTTAAGAATAGAGCAATTGAACCAATTACTTAAGTCGCGAGAGCGACTTCGATTAATTGAAAATTGCTCTAAATGTAGAGATCCTGAAGGTTGTAATCCTTGACCAGGGATTGACGGGTTTGTTCATTCCAGCGGTTTTCCACTTCCCGTCCTGCGAGCGGCTGATAGCAATAACGCGGTTCATCGGGAAATCGCTGTTGCCGCGCGTCGGCCGCGATCGCAATCATGCGGCATCGTTCGTCTATGCGGTCAGCGTCATAGGTCTCGACCGTGCCGTCCAACTTGCTGGTGGTGACGTTCAGAACCCGCCGGCGCGGAAAAAACCCGGCATTCAGCGTGATGCGGCGGTCCGGCGAAGAATTGGCGAACGAGCCGTGTACCAGTTGCCGATTCGTGATGAACACATCGCCCGCGCCGCACAGCATGGGCACCGCGCCGTCCAAACGTTCGGAGCCGCTTTGCGCCTTCAATAGGCGAATATCCACCTTGCCCAGCTTGTGACTGCCGGGCAATACCCAGACGCAGTTTCCAGCGGTACTGGGGTAAAGCTGCGCCATGAAATTGAAACCATGCGCGCCTTCATCCCAATCCGCCGCCTGCCAATGGGTCGTCCCGTCCTGATGCCAGGCGACCGACGGCCCGAGGCCCGGTTCCTTGACAAAGGTGACCTCGTTATAGGGCACGAAATCGGCGCCATTGACGGCCTCGGCCACCGCCAGCAGTCCCGGGTGACCATAAAGCCGCAGACAGGACGGCATCAGTTGCAGATTGCCCAATAGCAATTCGATGGTCCAATCCGGCGACCCATCGGATGGCGTCGGGTCGAGCATCTTGACCGGGTGCCGGCCCTTGTTTTTTGTCGTGCCGCCCACAGGGTCGCTCAAGGGTTTCGCCCAGCGAAACGATGGCCGGGCGAACCCAGGATCCTTGACCGGGTCGCCGTGCCTGTTCCGGCCGCCGTCCGGCGCCACGGGCGCGCCGGCAAGGACCCGTTCCACATCGGCGCGAAGCTCCGCCAGCTCTGCTGCCGCAATGACATTCTCGAAAACATAGAAACCGTGTTGCCAGTAAGCCTCCAGGATGCCGCGATCAAGCTTGCCGTCGTCGGCAAACCCGATCGGTCCACGATTGCCCAGGACATGGGCCCGTTTTTCGCCTTCGCGGCTATATGTCGCCATAACCCGGGCATGTTCGGCAGCGGAAATTGTGCCGGTCGTTCGCGGATCACTCATAATGCTTCCATTGTCCTGGTTGGATAAACGGTTCATTCCGGCCGTCAGCGCCGCGGTGCGCCATAAAGATACCGGGTGTTCACTTCGGTTTCGTTGCCGTCGGGATCCATCATAAAGAGTGCCCGGCCCACGCCCCGCTCGCCGTAAGGCCCGCGTGTGAAATATCGGCTGCCCGCGAATTTTGTCAGGATCTCATCGAAGCCATCTTCCGTCACGGTCATGGCGAAGTGAAGCGGCCCGCCGCCCTGGTGGCGACCGGTGTGGTTTTCCATCTGCAGAACGATATGGCCGCGCTCGCTTTGCAGATAGGTCCGTTCCCCATCCTGCTTGTCCAGCGGGATACCGAGCATACCGTGATAGAATTCGATCGCCGTTTCCATGTCCTTTACCTTGAGGAAGATTTCTTCGATCCCGATGATCCCCATGCCGCACGCTCCCTCTTGTTGCCGGTGTTCGAACGAACCTGTTGGCCATGCTACACCGCTCCAGGGCGGTCTGGCCATGGGGGCCACCTGGTTGGCGCCGGCCCTGCCTGTCGGCGGGAAAAGGCTCAGGGCGCCGCATCCAGGGTCGGGAACAGTTCGGCCAGGCGGTTGCGTTGCAGTTTTTCCGTTGAGGTGACAGGCAGCGCGCTGGCGGCCACGAAGACGAAGTGCTGGGGGACCTTATAGGCGGCCAGGGATTGCCGGCAATGTTGCCGCAAGGCATCTTCGGACACCGACGCGTCCGCTTGCAGTACCACCACGGCGCCGATGGCCTGGTCCAGACGGGGGTCGGGCAGACCGGTGACGAAGACGGAGGCGACGGCTTCGTGGCCGCGCAGCACCGCCTCGATCTCCGCCGGCGCCACATTGATACCGCCGCTTTTGATCAATTCCTTGCGCCGGCCCTGAAACTGCACCCAGCCTTTGGCGTCCACCAGGCCCAGATCGCCGGTCAACAGAAAGCCGTCCGCGGTCATGCTGGCGGCGGTGGTTTCCGGGTCGTTCAGATAGCCCGGCATGATATGCCCGCGCAGGGCAATCTCCCCCACCTGACCCCGGGGCAGGGGTTGCCCGGTTTCGAGATCACGCACCTGTAACTCGACACCCCGCAAAGGTTCGCCGCTGGCCACCAGGCGCTGCGCCACGGGGGCGGCGGCATCGGTCACCGCCGAGTTGCCATAGGCCTCCGTCAGGCCATAGACGTTGCAGATTTGCCCGACGCCCAGATCAACAATCAACTGCATCTGCTCGGGCGTGCCGATGGCCGCACCCGTGCGCAGGCTGGACAGATCACGGCGTGTCCGATCAGGATGTTCGGCCAGGGCCAGGGCGATGTTCGGGGTGCCGTAAAAGACCGTGCAGCGTTCGGCCTCGATCAGTCGCAGGGCCTCGCCGGCGTCGAAGTGGTGTTGCAGCACCATGCTGCCGCCGTGGCTCATCACCGCGAACAGGGCATTGACGCAGCCAAAGGACCAGAACAGCGAAACGGCGAACCATAGCCGATCATCCGGGCCAAGGTGCATCCGCTCGCCAATCTCCCACATATTGTCGATCAGCCCCCAATGTTGCAGGGGCACCCCCTTGGGCCGGGCGGTGGAACCGGAGGTGTAAAGTATGCAGGCGACGTCATCGGGTCGGGCCGCGGACCAGAGATTTTCCCGTTCCGCATCTGAAACATTTGCCCCCAGGCTTGCCAAATCAGCAAATGGCGTGGCGCCCGCCGGTAGCCCTTCCCCCAATACGATCAGACGCACCAGGGTGGGCAGGCCAATCGCCCGCATCGCGTCGAGCTCCGCCAACACGTCGCGCCCGCGAAAGCGGTCGGCCAGGATCAGGGTGGTGACGTCCGCATGGTTCAGTTGATAAGCCTGTTCGGGCGGGGTCAACCAGGTGTTCAAGGCCACCGCCGTGGCGCCCAGGCCCAGGATGGCGAAATAGCTGGACAGCCACTCCGCCCGGTTGCCCATCAGGATCGCCACCCGGTCGCCGGGCCGCACGCCCAGGGCCCATAGCCCGGCGGCCACGGTTTGCGATTCCTGGCGCAGTTGGCCGTAGCTCCAGCGGCGGGGCCCGTCAACCACCGCCTCCCAATCCGGCTGTCGCCGCGCCATTTCATCCAGCAGGGCCGGGGCCGTTCTCGCTGCGGGCTTTTGCATGTCCCGACCTGATCCTACCGCCGCACTTTATAGCCCGCGGCTTCCCGGTCCCAGGCGTCGGCGCTGATGCCCCGGTCGCGCAGCTTGTTCTTCTGAATTTTGGCTGTTGGGGTGGTGGGAATTTCGCTGACATATTCAATATAGCGGGGCACGGCGAAATAGGGCATGCGCGGTGTGCAGAAATCCAGCAGGTCTTCCGGTCTGGGTTGTTCCGCCCCGTCGGCCAGGATGATGCAGACCAGCACTTCGTCCTCGCCGCCTTCCTCGGCCTTGACCGCCACGGCGGCCACCTCGGCAATGGCGGGGTGATCCAGCAGCACCGCCTCCACCTCGAACGACGAGATATTCTCGCCCCGGCGGCGGATGGTGTCCTTGATGCGGTCGATATACCAGATGTAGCCGCGCTCATCCATGCGCCCGGCATCGCCGGTGTGAAACCAGAAATTGCGCCAGGTTTCCACCGTGCGCTCGGGCATGCCGTTGTAGCCCTGCATGAAACAATAAGGTTCCTTGGGCCGCACCAGGATCTCCCCCACCTCGCCCAGGGCAACTTCCTCGTCCGTCTCGGGGTCGGCAATGATGACCTCGAAATACTCATCCCAGACCTTGCCGGAGCAGCCCGCCTCGTCTGGCGCCTCCAGGGGGCGGCAGACCGGCAGATTACATTCGGTCATGCCGAATATTTCGTTGAATTTGGGAATGGCGAAGCGGTTGCGCAGGTTTTCCAGGGTTTCGTCCGTTACCGGCACCGCGCTGACCATGCGCAGGTTGTTATCCGTATCCGTGGGTTTGGCCGGTTGGCGCAGCACGAAATCGTTCATCACGCCCAACAGATTGGCCAGGGTCGCCTTGTGCTTGCGGATATCGTCGATCCAGGTGGTGGCGCGGAATTGCCGCACCACGACGGCGCTGCCCCCGGTTATCAGGGTGGCGTAAAGCTGCATCAGAATGCCCTGGGCGTGAAACAACGGCATGGGGATGTAGTAATGATCCTCCGGCGTCATGCCCATATGCTGCTTCATGCACAGCCCGAACAGATACAAATGGCCGTGGGGCATCAAGGCGCCCTTGGACGGCCCCGTGGTGCCCGAGGTGAACATGATCATGCCGATGTTGCGGTAGCTGATCGGGGTTTCGATCTCGTCCGCGGCACCGGCCATGATCTCGTCGAAGCAGCGTACTTTGATACGTTTGAAATTCGGCGAATTGTCGGGGTCATAGACATCGCCGGGCACATAGACGGTCTGCATATCCGGCACGCTGTCTTCGATGTCGGCCAGCCAGGGCAGATAGTCTGGCTCGAACACGCCGATAGTGGATTTGGTATTGCTCAGGACATGGGTCAGAAAGGCGCCCTTCAGGGCGGTGTTGATGCCCACATGCACGGCGCCGATGCGGCTCAGGCCAAACCAGATCCACAGATATTCCAGGCGGTTGTTCAGCATGACCGCCACATTGTCGCCGAAGCCCAAGTCGATCCCGGCAAAGCCGTTGCCTGCCCGATTGGATAGTGCATGGGCCTGCGCATAACTGTGCATGGGGCCATCCTCGAACTGGACGAAGGGATGCTCGCCCCGGGTCCGGGCCTGTTCCGCCAAAACCTTGCCCACCACCCAGCCGGATTTATCAACCGTCACCTTGTCAGCCGACATTGCGCGCCACTCCCATTCGGTACCGAAGCCTGCATTTTGATAACCTTACCCACCGCCAAAGGCAAATTCGCCAACTCGCGGCCTTGATACCCGTGCCGATTGAGGTTCCCAAATAACCCGTATGTGGGGCTTGCGCCGGCATCGACTGCTGGCTTGTTGCACGCCCGCCAAGCAGACTGTTAAGGCGGTGCGGAACCTGCTAGGTTCCGGCCCCGTTATTGCTTTGCCTAGGCCACAAGACGCAGTCAGTACGAGGAAATACCGTCATGCCCGCATATCGTTCGCACCGCACCACCCAGGGTGTTCAAGCCGCTGCCGCCCGCGCCCTTTGGCGGGCCACCGGGACCCAGGAAAAGGATATGAGCAAGCCGATCATCGCGATCGCCAATTCCTTTACCCAGTTCGTGCCGGGGCATGTGCATTTGAAGGATCTGGGCCAGATGGTCGCCCGCGAAATCGAGCAGGCGGGCGCCAACGCCAAGGAATTCAACACCATTGCGGTGGATGACGGCATTGCCATGGGCCATGACGGCATGCTGTACAGTCTGCCCTCCCGCGAACTGATCGCCGATGCGGTGGAATATATGGTCGAGGCCCATTGTGCCGATGCTCTGGTCTGCATCTCCAATTGTGACAAGATCACGCCGGGCATGCTGATGGCCGCCATGCGCTTGAATATCCCTGCCATTTTCGTCTCCGGCGGTCCCATGGAAGCCGGCAAGGCGGGTGCGACCCGCGGTTCGGAACTGGATCTCGTCGATGCCCTGGTGGCCAGTAGCGATCCAAATGTCTCGGCGGAGGCATTGCTGGAGATGGAGCGCAATGCCTGCCCCACCTGCGGCTCGTGCTCCGGCATGTTCACCGCCAATTCCATGAACTGCCTGGCGGAGGCTCTGGGCCTGGCGCTGCCGGGTAACGGCTCCATGCTCGCGACCCACGCCCGGCGCAAGGAGATCTTCCTGCAGGCGGGCCGGCAGATCGTGGAAATGACCAAGCGATATTACGAATTGGACGAAGTGGCGGTGTTGCCCCGCAGCATTGCCAGCGTGAAAGCGTTCGAGAACGCCATGGCCGTGGATATCGCCATGGGCGGTTCTACCAACACCGTGCTGCATCTTCTCGCCATCGCCTTCGAGGGCGAGGTGGATTTCGATATGTCCCATATGGATGCCTTATCCCGCAAGGTGCCCAATATCTGCAAGGTCTCGCCGTCGGTGCCCCATTATCATATGGAGGATGTGCATCGCGCGGGCGGTATTCTGGGCATCATGGGCGAGTTGGCGCGCGGCGGCCTGCTGCACACCGATGTATCCAACGTATCGGGCGACACCCTGGCCGATACCCTGGAAACCTGGGACGTGCGGCGGACCCATAGCGACGAGGTGAGGGATTTCTACCGGGCCGCGCCCGGGCGCATCCGCTCCATCGCCGCGTTCGGTCAGAATAGCTATTATCCGGATCTGGATCTGGATCGGGCCGATGGCTGTATCCGGGATCTGGAACATGCCTATTCCAAGGACGGCGGCCTGGCCGTGCTGAAAGGCAATCTGGCCGAAGATGGCTGTATCGTGAAGACGGCCGGCGTTGATGAATCCATCCTGAAGTTCAAAGGTCCGGCGGTGGTCTACGACAGCCAGGACGCCGCCGCCGTCGGCATCCAGGGCGGCGAGATAAAGGCCGGCGATGTGGTGGTGATCCGCTATGAAGGCCCCCGTGGCGGCCCCGGCATGCAGGAAATGCTGGTGCCGACCTCAATGATCAAGGCGGCCGGCCTGGGCAAGGTATGCGCCCTGATCACCGATGGCCGGTTCTCGGGCGCTACGTCCGGACTATCGTTGGGCCATATTTCCCCGGAAGCCGCGGCAGGCGGCCCCATCGGCCTGGTGGAAAATGGCGATGAAGTGGAAATAGATATTCCCGAGAGGCGCCTGCAACTGAATGTCGACCCGCAAGAGCTGGAGCGGCGGCATCAGGCCATGAGCGCCCGCGAGGACGGCGGTTGGAAAGCCGTTGGCCGCGACCGGCATGTCTCGCGCGCGCTGCGCTCCTATGCCGCCCTGGCGCGGAGCGCCGCTTATGGCGCGGTGCGCGATCCCGGGCTGGTGGATGGGCAGTCGTGAAATGGGCCAGAGACGCAAAACCATGAAACAGCTGCTTCATTTTATCCATGGCGATGCTGTGGCGGGGGTCGATCTTTATCGTCCGGCCCCGGGTTAGACGGGATCACGACCGGAGTGGACGAGAATTCACCTCTAGAGCGCTACCGCGCCCTGCGCCGGCAGGGTGAGCTGGATGCGGATCCGGCCCAGGAGCTGGCGGCGGAAAAACTGCAGATGCTGCATCACCGCCTGGCGCAATACGATCCAAGCCAGGGCCAGGGCTGGCGGCAGTTCCTGTTCGGCCGCTCCCGCAGGGAGCCGGCGCCCGAGGGGTTGTACATCTACGGCGACGTGGGCCGGGGCAAATCCATGTTGATGGACCTGTTCTTTGACGGCGCGCCCATTGAACGCAAGCGGCGGGTGCATTTTCACGAGTTCATGGGCGAAGTGCATGCCCGCATCGACCGCTTTCGCAAGACACCCGCGAAAGAGCGCGCCAAAGAGGGCCGGGGCGATGATCCCATTCCGCCCATTGCCGGCGATATCGCCGAGGCCACCTGGCTGCTGTGTTTCGACGAATTTGAAGTGCGCGACATCGCCGACGCCATGATCCTGGGCCGCCTGTTCGGCCGGCTGTTCGAATTGGGCGTGGTGGTGATCGCCACGTCCAACCGGGCGCCGGACGATTTGTACAGGAACGGTTTGAACCGGCAATTGTTCCTGCCCTTCATCGAAAGCATGAAGCAACGCCTGGACGTTCTGTGTCTGGAGGGACCGCTGGACCATAGGCTGGCGCGTATGAGGGGCATGCCGGTCTATCACACGCCCCTGAACGGGACGGCCGCGGCGGAATTGGACGCGGCTTTTTTACGCCTGACCGATCAGGCGGTGGGCATTCAGGGCGAAATTCAGGTCAACGGCCGCATATTGGTGGTGCCCCAGCAGGCCAAGGGCGTGGCCCGGTTCCACTTTGCCGAATTGTGTGAAACCGCCCTGGGCGCCCATGATTATCTGGCCCTGTCAAAACGCTTTCACACCCTCATACTGGACGGCATTCCGCAATTGGGACCGGAAAAGCGCAACGAAGCCCGCCGCTTCGTGATCCTGATTGATGTTCTTTACGACAACGGGGTGAAATTGGTGGCCAGTGCCGAGACCGCCGTGGACGGCATTTATCCCGCCGGCGACGGTGGCTTCGAATTTCAGCGCACCGTTTCAAGGTTGATCGAAATGCAATCGGCCGAATATTTCTACGCCCCCCACCGTGCCCTGGCGGAAAGCTGACTCCGGGCGCGCTGGACCACCGCGCGCCACTCTCAGCTCAGGCCATCGCCCGTCTTATATCAAGGACCATTGGTATTACCCGGCCGGAAAGAGACGGCGTGTTCGATTGGCAAAAGCGACGAGCGACAGCATGACCGGCACTTCGACGAGCACCCCGACAACGGTCGTCAATGCGGCCCCTGAATTTAGGCCAAACAGGCTAATCGCAACGGCCACGGCCAATTCAAAGAAGTTTGATGTTCCAATGAGGGCACATGGCGCCGCCACGTTGAATGGCACACGCCACAAATAGGCTGCGCCATAGGCGACCGCGAAAATTCCATAAGACTGGACCAGGAGCGGTACCGCGATCAATGCGATAAGCACGGGACGATCAAGGATCACATGACCTTGAAAACCAAACAACAGGACCACCGTGGCAAGGAGCGCAAATACGGAAAGCGGTTTAATCCTGCCCGTGAAGCGCGTTATCGCGGCGGCGCCGCTTTCCCCGCGTCGGGCGTGGCGCATTAATTGCTTCCGCGTAACGGCTCCGGCCATGAGCGGAATAACCACATAAAGGCCGACGGATAGAATGAGTGTTTGCCAAGGGATGACGATGTCCGTCACGCCGAGCAACAAGGCGACAATGGGCGCGAACGCGAAAACCATAATAATGTCATTCAGCGAGACCTGAACAAGTGTATAGGTTGGATCGCCACGCGTGAGTTGCGACCAGACAAAAACCATCGCCGTGCAGGGGGCTGCGCCCAGTAGGATCAGGCCGGCAATATATTGCTGCGCATCCGTGGGCGCGATGAAATCGGCGAAGATGATTTCGAAGAACAAGATGCCCAGAACCACCATCGTGAAGGGTTTAACCAGCCAGTTGACGACGATGGTAATGACCAATCCCTTCGGGCGGTCGCCGATGTGCCGCAGACTGGCGAAATCGACATTCACCATCATTGGATAAACCATGCCCCAAATGAGAACAGCGACAATCAGATTGACCGATGCGTACTCAAGGCCGGCAAGGAATTGGAATAGATCTGGAATTGCGCTGCCCAAAGCGATCCCCGCGGCGATACACAGCGCGACCCATAGCGACAGCCATTTCTCGAAGAAACCGATGCCGCCCGGCGTCGCAATGGTTTCTTGCGCCAATTCGTTCTTCATGGAGTTCCCATTCGTATTTCACCCTGTCATTGGCGGTTTCTTGTGCCCTGCTGGCCCCATCCGAACAGCGGCCAGGACCCTTCGATCAGCATTTGGATTTGGGCCGCGCCTCACGCTGTTTTCGTGGCGGTGGCCGCAAATGGCCCTGACATGCGGATACAAAGATCCGGGTTGCCGCCGCAGCAATCATCCACCAGATATCCCAGCAATTTGTTGAGGTTATCAAAATTCGCCGCATAGATGACCTGACGTCCGTTCTTATGGCTTTTTAAAAGCCCCACATGGCGGAGATCCTTCAGGTGAAAGGACAATGTAGAAGGACTAACCCCCAATTCAGCACCGAGTTCTCCCGCTGGCATGCCGCCGTTGGCGACCAGGGCGCGAAAAATCTTCAGGCGCATTTCGTTGGCAAGCCCGGCCAGGATTTCTGTTGCTTCCTCGATTGTCAGCGTCACTAATTTTTTTCCTGAAAGGCGAGCCTGAATTGCTGAATTGACAGCCATTATTATTTCTATATTTCAAGTAATGTCAAAATGTTAAATGCGCTATCGGTAATTGGAATGGCAATGGGGTTGCTTTGCCACAAGAGCAATTTTCAATTAACCGGTGTCCCGGACGCGACTTAAGTAATTGGTTCAATTTCTCTACTTCTGCATCACCATGCCCGAAGGTCTGATCCGAGAAACTTGCCGTAAGATTAGCAGCCATGTCGGCTCATTTCCGAAATGTGTCAAAAATCGACATGCGGGCGCCTTTTCAGGTTTTGGCGGGCATTGCCGGCTGGCCGGGTAATTTCAATCAGATTAAGAATGGGCGAAGGCTATTCCGCCGCGCGGGTTGCCGATCCCGCCGCCGCCTCGGTGCTGGGCGAAAGATAGGCCCCTTGACGCAGCAACTCCCGCTGAATTAGCCGTGGCTCCAGATCGCGCGGACGTACGCCTGAATCCGCCGCCAGAGCCGCCGCAATGCCGGCGGCATGTCCGGTCATCCAGCATTGGGGCACTTCGCGCAGGAACGAGTGGGAATTGGTATCACAGGCAATGTGGCGGCCGGCGCCCAGAACGCCGTCGATCCCCGCCGGCACCAGCGCGCCGTAAGGCACCGAGATGTTGGGGAACTTGGGCGCCAGGGATGTGGAAACGCCGATCTCGTCGTCCCAGACCTTGCCCGCATCCCACTGCGCCCGCGTTACCTTGTTGAGGCCGATCAGGCGGCGGCTGTGGCGCACGCCGATCTGTGGCGCGCCAAGCATCAGGAAGGCGTCCCCAAAACCCGGGGCATGCTCGCGGTAGACCGCGAGGTGGCCGACGGTAAGCTGGCGCGAACGGACTTCGATCTCGCTCAGGTCCTCCACATCGACGGCGCTGTAACCGGACAGCCGCGGTCCCATGAACAGGGCGATGTCATTGCGCCAGGAGACGAACGGTTTCTCGAAGGATTTCAGCTGTTCCCGCCCACGGTCCATGAAGGCCTTGAAGCCTTCCTTGTCATTGGCGCGAAAATCCAGCCAGCGCTCCATGTCGACGCCGCCCAGCATAAAGGCGGTGTTGATGCAGCTGTGGATGTCGGTCTCGTCGCTGTCGGTCTCGAATGAAAGACCGGCGCGGGCCAGAAGATCGGCATCGCCGGTCGTATCCACGACAGTCTTGGCGAGGATCGCGCGGCGGCCCTCCTTGCTTTCGAAGATCGCGCCGCGCATGGCGCCATCCTCGACGATCGGCTCCACCGCCCAGGCATGAAAGGTCAGCCGCACCTTCTGCTCCAGGGTCATTTGCATGGAAAGCGTCTTCAGGGCTTCGGGGTCGATGGTCGGCGACCAGGTGGTGATGCCGTGAAAGGCGGCCGTGCGCTGACCCCAATAGGCCGCGGTGGCGGCATCACTGGAGCCCCAATCGGCGCGCGGCGGACCCTGCACCGCGTCCGCGGGCAGACGATCCAGAAAATCATGCGCGATGCCCGAAATCACCTGGCGGCCGCTCCAATCGGACATCCGGTCGATCCAGATGACCAGGCCGCCGGTCGACAGACCGCCCAGATGATTATAGCGCTCGACCAGCATGACATCGGCGCCCAGCCGCCCCGCCGCGATTGCCGCCGTGGTGCCCGACGGCCCGCCGCCGACCACCAGCACGTCGGTCTCGGCAAAAACGGGCGTCTCGCGCGCCGCCTCCCGAATCGTCAAGGCCGGCCGCGGACGCCGCGGCGCCCGGTCCCTGCCGCCAAAAATCTCGGTGCCCCGCTCGCTACCGACAGTATTGGTGAAGTTTTCGCCGCTCATGTCGTTCTCCTGCGTTTTCGCCCCGATAGCCTGTCCGTGACCAGAGGACGCTCAGGCTAGCACCGAATGCAGCGCGGCCAAACGCAAAATTGTGGCAACCGCTTTGGCTTTTTGGGGAGGGCCGCAACAGAGGATATCAGAGGCTCTGCGGTTCCCCGCGCCGCAATCTTCCGCTACCATCCGCGCCAATTCGCGGGCATCCGGGACCTTATCGGCTCAAGAGGGCATTTTGCGCGCGGGAGCCGGAAATTGCGCGCGCCGTGGGCTTTCCCGTCTGTTCGCCAAGAGGACCATATGCCGGAATTTCATCAGCTGCCTCTGGCGGATCTTTTTCAGGAGTTGGGCGGTTCCGAGCGGGGTCTGACCGAGTTGGAGGCCCGGCGCCGGCTACAGGAACACGGGCGCAACGAATTGCGCGTGCAGGAGGGCGCGACGGAATTCGTCAAATTTCTACGCCAGTTCAAGAACTTCTTCGCGCTGCTTCTGATCGTTGGCGGCCTGCTCGCGGTGCTTGCCGAACAACTCGATCCGGCGCAGGGAAATCTCTACATCGCCATCGCGCTCTTTGCCGTGGTCCTGTTGAACGCGGTTTTTACCTATTTCCAGGAACGTCAGAGCGAACGGATCATGGAAAGCTTCAAGCAGATGCTGCCAGCCATGGTCACGGTTCTGCGTGACGGCGCGGCCCGAAGACTGGAGGCGCAATACCTGGTGCCGGGGGATGTCATCATTCTGCACGAAGGGGACCGGGTGCCGGCCGACGGCCGCCTTATAGAGAGCAGCGAGTTGAAGGTTGACCAGTCCAGTCTGACGGGCGAAAGCGAGCCGCAACCGCGCGATCCCAACCTCAGCCACGAGGCCATTCTGGAAAGCGCCAATATGGTGTTCTCCGGAACCCTCGTACACAACGGCGAAGGCAAGGTTCTGGTCTGCAATACAGGCATGTCGACGCAGATCGGAAATATCGTTGCCTTGACCAAGGCCACGGCAGAGACCGAAACGCCGATCCACCGGGAGCTTGCATATTTCATCAAGGTGATCAGCGCGATCGCGATTTTCCTCGGCGTCGCGTTCTTTCTTGTCAGCGTCGGGATCGGCAAGGGCGCCATCGGCAGCCTGATCTTCGCGATCGGCATAATTGTTGCGAATGTGCCCGAAGGCCTTTTGCCGACGGTGACGCTTGCGCTCACCATGGCGAGCAAGCGGATGGCGCGCAAGAACGCCCTGATCAAGAACCTGGAGAGCGTCGAGACGCTGGGCAGCACAACGGTCATCTGTACCGACAAGACCGGCACCCTGACGCAGAACCGACTGGGCGTGAACACGCTTATACTGGGCGGACAGGAGTATGCGGTCGTCGATCACGGGGCCATCGACCACCCCGGGCTGGAGCCCGTCTTGCAGGCCATGGCGCTGTGCAACAACGCCTATCTCGCCGACGGCGGTTTTTCGGGTGACGCAACCGACGGCGCGCTGTTGTTGTGCGTCAATCAATTCGCCGATCTCGAAGCGATCCGCCGCGCCCGAAAAATTGCCGAGCAGCCATTCAATTCCACGGCGAAGCGAATGATTACCGTCACCGAGCCACCGGGCGGTGGACCGGCGCGCGCGCATCTTAAGGGCGCCCCGGAGGTCGTGCTCGAGATGTGTGATCGGATCATGATCAATGGCGAGACGGTACCGTTGAGCAGCGCCCGCCGCGATCAGGTCATCGATGACTATGGCAAGCTGGCGGGCCGGGGCGAACGTGGCCTTGCCTTTGCATTCCGGCCGGTGCAGGGCGCCGGCATTCCCGAGGCAGGCTACATTTTCATCGGCCTCGCCGGCATGATCGATCCGCCACGGCCCGAAGTTCCCGACGCGCTGGCCAGATGCCGCGGCGCGGGCATCAAGGTGGTCATGCTAACCGGCGATTATGGCCTCACCGCGCAAACCATTGCCCGCCAGATCGGGTTGCTTTCAGGCCAGGGCACGATCGTTCACGGCAACGAGCTGGCTGTCATGGGGGACGCCGAGTTGGCGGCAATCCTCAAGGCCGGGGACGAGCTGATCTTCGCGCGCATCGCGCCGACACAAAAGCTGCGTGTGGTGCAGGCGTTTCAGGCGCTGGGCGACATCGTTACCGTCACGGGGGACGGCGTCAACGACGCGCCGGCGCTGAAGAACGCGGACATGGGCGTCGCCATGGGGCTTATGGGCACCGATGTCGCCAAGGAGGCGAGCGACATGGTGCTGATGGACGATAATTTCGCGACCATCGTCAGCGCCGTCGAGGAGGGGCGCACGATTTTCGACAATACCAAGAAGTTCATCGCGTATATTCTGACGAGCAATATTCCCCAAATCCTGCCGTTCATCGCTTATGTCCTCTTGGATATTCCATTGCCGCTTACGGTGGTCTTGATCCTTAGCATTGATCTCGGCACCGACATCGTGCCGGCGCTTGGGCTCGGCGCGGAACTGCCTGAAACGGATGTGATGAAGAAAGCGCCGCGCCGGCGCGACGAACGTCTGCTGTCACGAAATTTGCTGCTGATGAGCTATGGCGTAATCGGTATGATTCAGGCAGCTGCCGGTTTTTTCAGCTATTTCGTCATACTCCATGGGGGCGGCTGGCAATGGGGTCAGGAGCTGTCATCCACGGATCCGCTTTACCGGGCCGCCATCACGGGCTTCTTCGCCTCGATCATCATTTGCCAGATCGCCGATGTCATCATCTGCAGGACGCGGCGTCAGAGCCTCCTGACGGTCGGTTTTTTGACCAACCGGCTGGTTCTGCTCGGCATCGGAACCGAGCTATTGCTCCTGGCGCTTATTGCCTATGTGCCTGCGTTCAATGTCTTCTTCGGAACCGCGCCGCTTGACGCCTGGCAACTTGCCTTGAGCATTCCATTCGCGCTTCTCATTCTGCTCGGCGACGAACTGCGCCGCGCATTTGTGCGCAAAGAGAATGCCTTTGTCCTTAAATGGCTGACCTGGTGAGGTGCGCCAACCAGGGCATGTTCAAGGGCCCCCGAAGCCGCTGGGACATTGATCCTATTTGGCCAGATGCTTACGCACCAGATCCAGAAACACGTCCAGACGGTCATGATGGGACCAGTGGCCGGCGCCTTCGATACTGGCCACCGAGGCGTTTTGGAATGGCGCCAGGCGGCCGTCTTCCTCGGGGTCCGAGGCCCAGCTTTCGGTGCCCCGGATCAGCAGGGTGGGGCAGGTGATGCGTGACCACAGGTGCCGCACCTCATCCTGGCTCAGACCGTAGGGGCGGAATATCCGCACATAATTGTCAAACTTCCAGCTATAGCTGCCGTCCTCGTTCTGGTTGGCGCCATGCACGGTCAAATGCCGGGCCTGCGCCTCCGACAAATGGGGGTTTTCCTCCTGCATGCGGCGAAAGGCGTCTTCCAGGCTGGCGTAACGGCGGGGCGCGCGCCCGGACAGCTTGCGCAATTCCTGGGCCCAATCGTCCAGACGCACATCGATGCTTTTGCCGGCATTCTTCGCCAGCATGGCGGGCGAGGCGCCCAAGCCCTCGATCGCCACCAGGCTCTTGACGCTCTCGGGATACAGGCCGGCATATTGCAGGCTGATCATGCCGCCCAGGGAATGGCTGAGGATGGTCACCGGCGCCATGTTCTTCTGGTCGACCAACTGGGCGATGTCATAGACATATTCGGGCATGGTATAGCTGCCGCCCATGCTCCATTGGCTGTCGCCGTGGCCGCGCAGATCAGGGGCGATGATGTGATATTCGTCGCGAAAGGCTTCCGCCACCCAGTCCCAGTTGCGGCAATGGTCCCTGCCGCCATGCACCAACAGCATGGACGGGGCGCCCTCGTTGCCCCAATCCACGTAATGCAGGCGCAGGCGCTGCGAGAAGTAAACGTGGCTGGCGGGGCCGGAAGTGATTTTTGGCACGCTCTGCTCCATTCCGTCAGGCAGCTATTTTCATATACCGGGCAATCAGGGTTTCGGCAATCTGCACGGCGTTCAGGGCCGCGCCCTTGCGCAAATTGTCGGACACCACCCAGATGTTCAGGCCGTTCTCCACCGTCGGATCGGTCCGGATGCGCGAAATGAAGGTGGCGTATTCACCAACACATTCCACGGGCGTGACATAGCCGCCGTCCTCGCGCTTATCCACCACCATGCAACCTGGCGCTTCGCGCAGAATGTCACGCGCTTCGTCATCACTGATAGGCCGCTCGAACTCTATATTGATGGCTTCGGCATGACCCACAAAGGTCGGCACCCGCACACAGGTCGCGGACAGCTTGATCCTTGGATCCAGGATCTTCTTGGTTTCGGCGGTCATCTTCCATTCTTCCCTGGTCTCGCCGCTGTCCATGAAGACGTCGATATGCGGGATCACGTTAAACGCGATTTGCTTGGAAAAATGCCGCGGACTGGGCTGATCGTTGACGTAAATGCCCTTGGTCTGAATGAATAATTCATCCATGGACTCCCGCCCCGCGCCGGAAACCGATTGATAGGTCGCGACGACCACGCGCTTGACGACGGCATGATCATGCAAAGGCTTCAATGCCACCACCAACTGGGCCGTGGAACAGTTGGGATTGGCAACGATGTTGCGCTGGCCGAAGCCGGCCAGAGCGCCTGGGTTAACCTCCGGCACCACCAATGGGACGTCGGGATCCATGCGGAAGGCTGATGAATTGTCGATTACCACACAGCCCGCCTCGGCCGCGACCGGTGCCCATTGGCGCGAGACATCACCCCCCGCGGAGAACAAGGCAATATCGACCTGGGAGAAATCGAAAGTCTCCAGCGCCTTGACCTTAAGAAGTTTGTCGCCAAGGTATGCCTCTTTGCCTACCGATCGGGTCGAGGCCAATGCCACGACCTCGTCGGCGGGAAAGAGCCGCTCATGCAGAATATTCAACATCTCCCGGCCCACATTCCCGGTGGCGCCGACCACTGCGACCTTGACACCCATATCACTGGTTCCTTGTCTGATACGACCTGTTCAAAAAGACGCCCCTCAATACCGTTTAACCGTGGTCGGCTTCAAGCGCTTAATCCGGCAGCCCGACGGTGTTTGGGACATTGTCAGGTCAAGTGGTCCGACTTCAATTGTGTCTTCAGTGTCGCATGTCGGGAGGCAAACAATCCTGCGCTGACTTCGCATAGACCGATCGGACGACGAGAGCGGAAGCAGCGGCGTTCCAAGTCGCCAGGCTCTGGGCAACGCTTCCTGAATGGGCGTCTATGCGGTCCTTTGTGGCCACTTTCCTATTAGAGCAATTTTCAATTAACTGGAGTCGCTCTCGCGACCTAAGTAATTGGTTCAATTTCTCTATTCTTAACGAGTCTGAGCACGTTTTAAGGAAACATGCTCTAACGCGACAATGCCGACGTAACGCCCAAGCGCGTGGGCTTTAGCGAACGATACGTTGCTGAAAATATGGTGGGCAATCGTGAACCCTGTATCATCAACCCTCGACATCGAGGGCATAGCCGGCGCCGCGGACGGTGCGGATCGGGTCCACGCCGTCGGCCAGATAGAGAGCTTGTCGCAGGCGGCGGATATGAACGTCCACGGAGCGGTCCTCGATGTGCACATCTCTGCCCCAGGCCAAATCGAGCAGTTGGGCGCGGGAGAGGACACGGCCGGGACGTTCCATCAAGCTTTGGAGCAAGCGGTATTCCGTCGGTCCGAGGTGAATTGGCCGGCCCTTCCGCGTTACCTTGTGCTGTGCCAGATCCATAATGATACCGGCATGTTCCAGCGTCTCCCCGGCCAGCGCCGGGCGGCTGCGGCGCAAGAGAGCCCAGACCCGCGCCACCATCTCCGCCGGCGAATACGGCTTGACCACGTAGTCATCCGCGCCCGTCTCCAGCCCGCGGACCCGGTCGCCCTCTTCCCCCCGGGCGGTTAGCATAATAATGGGCAGGCGCTTGGTCTCTGGCCTGGCCCTGAGGCGCCGGCAAACCTCAATCCCGGAGACCTTGGGCAGCATCCAATCAAGAATGATCAGGTCGGGTTCGACCTCCGCGACCAGCAACAAGGCGCGCTCGCCATTGTCGGCCGCCACGATCCGGAAACCCGCCTTTTCCAGATTGTAGGAAAGCACCTCGACTTGCGCCGGTTCGTCCTCGACGATGTAGATCAGCGGCTGCGTCAAGTTTCCGGCCTTTCCCCATCGGCCTTGGCGCCCGCCGGCGCCCCGTCCGTATCGACGGCGGTGAAGCTGGTGTTATCGCCCTTGGGGCGCAAATCTCCCGGCAAATCGCCTAGGATCATGAAATGCACTTGCTCGGCAATGCCGGTCACGTGATCGCCAATCCGCTCCACGTTCTTGGCCACGAACAACAGGTGTGTCGCGACCGTGATATTGCGGGGGTCTTCCATCATGTAGGTCAACAGTTCGCGAAACAGGCTTGTGTAAACCTGATCGACTTCCTGGTCGCGAATGCGAACGTCATCCGCCTTGGCAGCGTCGCGCTGGATATAGGCATCCAGCACATTTTTGATCATCGCCTGGACCAACACCGCCATGCGCGCGATCGACTGCGCCGTGCCTCCCAATGGCGGACCCTTGGCCAGGACGAAGGTCCGCTTGGCGACGTTCTTCGCATAATCACCGATCCGTTCCAGGCTGGAAGAGATTTTTAGCGCCGCGACGATGATGCGCAGATCGTCAGCCATCGGTTGACGCAAGGCCAGCAATCGGATCGTGAAGGTGTGCAAATCGTTCTCGATGGCATCGATACGCTGGTCCCGTTCGACGATACGTCCGGCCAGTTCCACATCGCGGCGCAGCAACGCCTCAATGGCATCGGCCAATTGTGCTTCCGCCAGGCCGCCCATTTCGGCCACCATGTTGTCCAGCGTGGCAAGTTCCTCGTCGAAGGATTTGACTATATGCTCCGTTTCCATTTCATCCGCCCCGTGTTCAGCCGATACGACCGGTAATATAAGCCTGTGTCCGCCCATCTACCGGGTTGGTAAAAATTTGTCCTGTCTCGCCTTGTTCAAGCACCTCGCCCAGATGAAAGAACGCCGTTCTTTGCGAGACGCGTGCCGCCTGCTGCATCGAGTGGGTAACGATCACAATGGTGTAGCGCGCGCGAAGCTCGTCGATCAATTCCTCAACCTTGGCGGTGGCGATCGGGTCGAGGGCCGAGCAGGGTTCGTCCATCAGAATAACCTCGGGCTCAACGGCGATGGCGCGGGCGATGCAGAGGCGCTGTTGCTGACCACCGGAAAGGCCGGTGCCGGGCTCGTCAAGGCGCTCGCGCACCTCGTCGATCAGACCGGCCCGCCGCAGGCTGGCTTCGACGATGTCGTCCAGTTCGGCTCGGCTGTCGGCCAGTCCATGGATGCGTGGGCCGTAGGCCACGTTCTCGTAAATCGATTTCGGGAACGGGTTCGGTTTCTGGAAGACCATGCCGACGCGGGCGCGGAGCTCAACCACATCAATGGCCGGACTGTAGATGTCCTCGCCATCAAGGCTGATTTGTCCCGTCACGCGGCAACCATCAATGACATCGTTCATCCGGTTGAGACAACGCAGGAAGGTGCTTTTGCCGCAACCCGACGGCCCGATCAGGGCGGTGACTGTATTGGCCTCGATCTGGACATTGACCGAGAACAGCGCCTGCTTATTTCCGTAGCTGACATCAACCCCCGCCGCGCGCATCTTGATGTTCGCGGCGGGGGCCTCTTGATTACTCATGGCAATGGCGTTCATTCTCGGTCGGTCCTATCTACCAGCGCTGCTCGAACCGCCGCCTTAGCAGCACGGCAGCAAGATTCATAACAATCAAAAACGCCAACAGGACCACGATCGCCGCCGCGGTGCGCTCGGCAAAGGCCCGCTCGGGCGCGTCCGCCCAAAGAAAAATCTGTACCGGTAACACCGTCGCGGGGTCGGTCGGAGACGTGGGCACGTCGACGATAAAGGCGACCATGCCGATCATCAACAACGGCGCCGTTTCGCCAAGGGCGCGGGCCATACCGATGATGGTACCGGTCAAAATGCCTGGCATGGCCAATGGCAAAACATGGTGCGCCACCACCTGCATGGGGCTGGCGCCAATGCCAAAGGCGGCATCTCGGATTGATGGTGGCACGGCCTGCAAGGCGGCACGGCCGGCGATGATCACCGTTGGCAACGTCATCAACGCCAATACCATGCCGCCTACCAGCGGTGCCGATCGGGGCAGTCCCAGAAAACCAAGCAGGACCGCCAAGCCAAGCAGACCAAAAACGATCGAGGGCACCGCCGCCAGATTGTTGATGTTGACTTCGATGAGGTCGGTCCAGCGGTTCCTGGGTGCGAATTCTTCCAGATAAACGGCCGTCATGACACCCAGGGGAAAGGCGATAACGAGACAGATCGAAAGCGTCAGAAGCGATCCGACGGCGGCGCCCCGGAGACCTGCCAACTCGGGCTCGCGGCTATCTGCCGCCATGAACAGGCGCCAGTTGAACCGCTGCGCCAACTGCTCCCGGTTTTCCAGCTTGTCCAGCCACGCGGCCTGTTGGGCGTCGATCCTGTTGCCATGCTGCAAGCCGCCAGCGACCAGTCCCTTGATGTACATGTCAGCATCATCCGAGGCCGGCAGCCAGACTGTCCGCCGCCCGCCGATCAGGCCCTGATCCGCCAACACCATTTCCCGCAGCTCGAAAGCCGCTCCGGCGCTCATGATTTTGCGCAGGGCGCGCCGGCCCCGCCGGTCTTTGATCTCGGGAAACAGTTTCCCGAGGCTGATCTTGACGAGCGCATCATAGTTGGCGCGTGCCAGCGTCGTTGGATTTCGGGTTCCCTCTGGGTCAATCAGCGCTTCGTCAAAATGAATTTCTAGCGCAATCTCCGTTTGGCCAAGCGCCGTATAGGCCTTGGAGAAAATTGTGGCGAACAGCCCCACAAGAAAGATCAGCGATACCGCCACTGCCACCATGCCGTATGAACGGAAACGCTGCTCCGCCCGCCGCCGCCGCAGCCGGTCCTTGGATTGGCGCCGTGCCGCTATTACGGCTGGATACTTGACGTTTTCAGTCATACTTCTCTCGATATTTGCGCACAGTCACCAGCGCCACCAGATTCAACCCCAGCGTCACCACGAATAGCACGAGGCCAAGCGCGAAGGCGGCCAGCGTCTTGGCGCTGTCAAATTCCTGATCGCCAACCAGAAGGGTAGCGATCTGCACCGTCACGGTGGTCACGGCCTCGAACGGATTGGCCGTCAGGTTCGCCGCCAGGCCCGCTGCCATGACAACGATCATGGTTTCGCCGATGGCCCGGCTCAGCGCCAGCAGGATGCTGCTGATAATACCGGGCAAGGCCGCGGGCAGCACCACCTGGCGGATCGTCTCCGATCGTGTGGCCCCAAGTCCGTAAGACGCCTCGCGCAGGCTTTGCGGCACAGCCGTGATGACATCGTCGGAAAGCGACGAGATGAAGGGAATAATCATGATCCCCATGACGACGCCGGCGGCTAGTGCGCTTTCGCTGGAAACGTCCAGGCCAAAGAACCCGCCGGCGTCACGGATCAAAGGTGCGACCGTCAGCGCCGCGAAGAACCCGTACACAACGGTCGGAATACCGGCCAGAATTTCCAGCACCGGTTTGATCACGTCGCGGACCGGTTTCGCCGCGTATTCCGCCAGATAAATCGCCGAAAAGAGACCGGCCGGCACCGCTACTGCCATTGCGATCACACTAATTAGCAGCGTGCCGGCAAAGATCGGAACCGCGCCAAAGCGACCGGAAGAGCCCACCTGATCGGTCCTTAGCGCGGTCTGCGGGCTCCAATCAAGGCCAAACAAAAAGTCCCAGACCGGCACTTTCTCGAAGAACCGTATTGTTTCAAACAGCAGCGAGAGCACAATGCCAATGGTGGTGAAGACCGCCAGCGTCGAACTGACGATCAGGGCAACGCGGATACTGCGCTCCACCGCGCGTCGGGCGGCGAAGGTCGGCGCCACCACACGCCAGCCGCGCCATAGCCCGGCGCCGGCAACCATGAGACTGATAACGGCAAGAGACACAACGGCGATTTGGCGCAGACCGAGATAACGTTGCGCCGCCTCACTCATGGCGGCATCACTTGTGCCGAGGTCGATGCCCCGCGCCAAATTGTGAATGTTATCATAGATCAGTGCCAGGCGTTCCGCTGGCAGCGCCTTGAGGTCTGAGGGCAAGGCGGAGAGCACTAGCCAGCGGATCGCCGGCGGTTCCAAGGCCAGCCAGATGGCAATGAGCGCCAGTGCCGGCAGGCCGCACCAGAGCAGCACATAGCCGCCGTAGTGGTTCGGCAGCGAGTGCAACGCCTTGGCGTGGCCGCCGGCGAGAGCCAGGGCCCGGCCGCGTCCCATCCGAAATCCGATCGCGGCCAGCGCCAGGATCGCGATGATGATAAGTAGATTGGACATCGGCCGGGCCTAATCTCGGTTTGGCTCACATGGACAGGTTGGCAAGAGCCGCCGCCTGGGCCCGGACCTTGGCGCGCTCCGCATCCGGCAATGGGATCAGTCCCTTATCCGCCAGGTAGCCATCGGGCCCCCAGGCCTTGTCGGCGGTGAACTCGGCCACGAAGTCGCGCAGACCAGGGACGGTCCCCACATGGGCTTTTTTGACGTAGAAGTAGAGAGAGCGGGAGACCGGATATTGGCCCGCCGCGATGGCCTCGAATTCCGGCATGCTGCCGTTGACCCGGCTGCCTTGCAGCTTGTCGGCGTTCTGATCCAGAAAGCTAAAGCCGAAGATGCCGAAGGCGGCCGGGTTGGTCTCCAGCTTCTGCACGATCAAATTATCGTTCTCGCCCGCTTCAATGAAGGCACCGTCTTCGCGCAAGGTATGGGCAACCGCCTTGAACCGCTTTTTGTCCGCCTTGCGCATGGCAGCCAGCATTGGAAAGGTCTTGGCTCCGCCTTCCAAGGCCAGTTCGACGAAGGCATCACGCGTGCCGGAGGTTGGCGGAGGGCCCAGAACCTCGATCTTGCTCATGGGCAGCGAAACATCGATGTCGCGCCACGTCATGTATGGGTTCGCCACCAGCTTGCCGTCCACCGGCACGTCTTTGGCCAGAGCCAGGAAGAGCTGCTTGAGGCTTATTGACATCAAGCCGGACTTTCGGGAGTTGGCCAGCACGATGCCGTCAAAGCCGATCTTGACCTCGACGATATTGACGACGCCGTTTTTGGCGCAGCGCTGAACCTCGGACGTCTTGATCCTTCGGGATGCGTTGGTGATGTCGGGATAGTCAACACCAAGGCCGGCGCAGAACAGTTTCAAGCCGCCGCCCGAACCGGTGCTCTCCACCACGGGGGTTTTAAAACTGCTGGTCTTGCCGAAGTGTTCGGCGACCGCGGTGGCGAAAGGGAAGACGGTGCTGGAACCGACGACCCGGATCTGGTCCCGCGCGGCGGCGGCGTTGGTGATCATCACCGCCGCCAAGGCTGCCAGTGCCAATGATTGCTTGAGCATAAAAAGGTTCTCCTGTGCTCGCTATAGGTTACGGCGGTGAATTCCACCATGACCGGATAGCTAGCCCTCGAACGTTGCTCTTTTATGACAACTGTATTGCAGTTTTATGACAGTCGCGGAGGCGCGACGGTTCGTTCCTCGAGCGGCAAAAAGACAGTGAACCTGTTGCCGCGGCCCGCGCTGCTTTCAATGCTCAAACGGCCGCGATGGTGATTGACGATATGCTTGACGATGGCCAGCCCCAGGCCCGTACCGCCCATGTCGCGCGAGCGCCCCTTGTCAATGCGGTAGAAACGCTCGGTCAGCCTCGGCAAGTGTTCGGGCGCGATCACCTCGCCCTGATTTGTCACCGCGATGGCCATGCCCGGGCCGCCAACATCGGGCATTCGGGATAGCGTTTTCGCCTCGAGCGCAACCGGCGCATTCCCGGATCCGTACTTAACAGCATTGGCCAGGAGATTGTGGAAGACCTCGAACAACTCGTCCCTGTCACCCGGTACGGGGGGGAGGTCCAGACCAAGATCCGTAGTGATATCCATGCCTCTCTCCGCCGCCCGCGCGGCGACGGATTTCATGACCTCGGCTAAAAGTTCTGAAATATCGACAGCGCCAGTCGGTGGAATATGTTCGCCCGCCTCTACCCGGGAGAGCGAAAGGAGATCATCCACCAATCGGGCCATGCGCTTCGCCTCGCCGTCCATGATGTCAAGGAAGCGCTCCCGTGCTTGCGTATCGTCGCGCGCGGGTCCCTTGAGCGTCTCGATGAACCCTACCAGGGACGAAAGCGGCGAGCGCAACTCGTGGCTCACGTTGGCGACAAAGTTGGCCCGCATCCGCTCCACTTCGCGCGCCGCCGTCACGTCATGCAAAAGACAGAGTGCCCGCGCGCCGTCGCTGACGCCTGAGGGCAGAGAGGCCACGTGCATCTCGAACGTCTGCTGGACCGGCACCGCCTGCTCAATGACTGCTCCCGCCACCGGCGCCCCGGCAAGGACCGCGCCTACCGCATCGAGCACCTCCGGATGGCGCAACGACATCGCCAGATCACTGCCCGTGACAAGCCCACCGAACAAGTCGCGCGCCAAGCTGTTCGCGGCCATGACCCGCCGCCTGCCATCAATCAGGACGGCGGGGTCTCTCAAGGCTTCCAGCAAGGCGCTTGTGTTCTCATCCGTCATCGCAGGGCCTGCTCAAATTTTTTGCCGCCGTCAGGGTGCCCGGCAGGGCGGCAGCGGTCAATATTACAATAGTCGTTCGGGGCGGCCTGTTGCGACTTAGGTAATTGGTTCAAGTTCTCTATTCTGCAGATTCTGAGTACATTCCATGGACGCCGAAACAGGACTAATACGCCTTGAAATCACAGATGTCGGGACATTTTTACGTTAAGTGGTCCGACTTCAATTGTGTCTTCAGTGTCGCATGTCGGGATGTGACCGCTCTGCGAGATGGGTAACAGTTTTTGGTCTACGATAACTTTTACCTCCAGCGCCATTATCTCGGCAGAACAACGTTCAAGCGACATCTTTTGGGGGCTTCCTATTGACCGGGCACTGCTGAATTATAGCTGGTGTGATGGCCTGTGATTTGGGGGGCGGCAGCGGCCCTTTCGCGGTCCGCCGCGACTTCCGCCAGAACCCAGTCGCGAAAGACCCGGACTTTAGGGTGTTGCAGGGCGCGGGCTGGATGGACCAGATAGTAGGCGAATTCCGCCGGCAGCTCCAACTCGAAGGGCCGCACCAGGCGCCCCTCGGCCAGGTGATTGCCCAACAAGGCGCTGCGGGCCAGGGCAACGCCCTGGCCGTCCACGGCCGCGTTGATGACCAGGGCGGACAAATTGTAGCCCGGTCCCCGATCGGGATCGACATCTTCGACGCCGGCCGCCAGCAACCAACGCCGCCAGCTTTCCCGCATATCGTCATGCAGCAGGGTGTGATAGCGCAGATCCTCGGGGCGCAGCAGCGGGTGGGCGCCGTGCAACAGGGCCGGGCTGCAGACCGGAAAAACTTCCTCGGTCATCAAGGGCAGCACCTCCAGGCCCGGCCAATGGCCGTTGCCGTAACGAATTGCCAGATCCACATCGTCGCGGGCAAAATCCACGACTTCGTCGCTGGCCGCCACCCGCACATCGATGTCGGAATGCAGGGCGCGAAAGCGGCCCAGGCGCGGTACCAGCCAGGCAGACGCGAACGAGGCCAGGGTTGTAACCGTCAAAATGCCGCTATCCTGGCGTTTGGTCAGGCGGTCCGTGGCCGCCTCCATCAGATCCAGCCCCTCGCGCACCGCCGCTGAATAGTTCTGGCCATTCTCCGTCAGCACGATGGCCCGGCCCCGGCGGCGAAACAGCGCCAGGCCCAGCCATTCTTCCAGGGCCTTGACCTGGTGGCTTATGGCGGCCTGGGTGACGTGCAGTTCCTGGCCGGCGCGGGTGAAGCTCAATTGCCGGGCCGCCGCTTCGAACGCACGCAGGGCATTGAGGGGAGGAAGCTTTCGATCCGCCATTCAGAATCCAGTCTTAATTTCTCATTAATTCATTATTTATTCTAATGATATATATGAGAAACGATCGTTTGTCGCAAAAATTTTTTATCCCTATATACTTGAACATAGGGCGATCAGAAACCAGGAAAGGAGAGTTGCCATGTTGCGGACTTCCACATTTGCGATTAGAGAAATTGATCTTGGCCAGGCGTTGATGCAGGCCGTGATTAAGGTTGCGGCGACGCTCTATCATTGGCAGGCTCGTGCCGAGCAACGCTATCGCCTGGCGGAATTTGATCAGCGCGCCTTGCAGGACATCGGCGTTTCGCGGAATCAGGCCCTGACAGAAGCCCGCAAGCCATTCTGGTGGAATTAAGCGCTTCCCCATAGCCGCCGGATCTCCCGGCCTATAACGGACTTGCATAACCAAGCTGCGTCGATCGCGGGTTCGCGTCGGCGCGGCTTGCTGTTGCCGCCGTCCACGGCCGCGCGACCGCCCGGCAGGCTTTGATCAAATGGCAAGGCCGGGCGACTGATCAGCGGAAATCCAAAAGTCCAGTCTTCAGGTTCCACAAGCACTCCAAAATATTTTGGTGCGCTTGCCACATAAGTCCGGACCAATGGGTGGTCGGGAGCGGGTGGGTAAGTCAACCTCGAAAATGCTCTAGAATAGTGTGCGGGTTGCCTGGTCCCTGCCGGCAGGGACCGGGGCATTATGCGATTGCGACAACCCTCAAACGCTGTCTTTCTGGTCGAACAGTTTCAGGATCGCAATGCCGTCCAGGTCGCCGTGGCCCTTGCTGTTCAGGATACGGTACAGGCTGGCGGTTTGGCTGGACATGGGCGTGGGAACGCCCAGCGCCTTGGCCAGGTCGTGGAGCATGTCCAGATCTTTCAGAACCTGCCGGGCGAAGCCGGCGGGGGCGAAGTCGCGGGCCAGCATGCGCGGATACATGGATTGCAGCATATTGCTGCCCGCATGACCGGCGGCCAGGGCCTGGGGGATCTTGGCGGCATCGATGCCGCCCGCCTCCGCCAGGGCCAAGGCCTCGGCCAGAATAGCGTAATTGTTCAGCACCAGAATTTGATTGATCATCTTGGTGACCTGGCCGGCGCCGACCGGGCCCATGTGGGTGAACCGCGCCGCCAGATCGGCCATTACCGGTGCGGCGCGGGCGATATCAACCTCGGTGCCGCCGGCCATGATGGCCAGCCCACCGGCGCCGGCCGCCGGCGGGCCGCCCGACACCGGGGCATCGATCCAGCCCATGCCGGTCTGCCGTGATAACGCCGCCGCCATCTCCCTGGTCGCCTGGACCACGGTGGTGGAATGATCCACCAGTATTTTGTCACCGCTGCCGGTCTCCGCCAGGCTGGCGCCTTCCACCACGCCCTTGGGGCCGAACACGGCCTGATGCACCGCGTCCGTGGAGGTTACGCACAGCAACACCATATCGGCGCGACTGGTCAGGTCGGCGGCCGAACTGGCCGGGACAACGCCATGGGCGGCGGCGGCGGTGATTTTCTCCGCCACCAGATCATGGCCGATTACCGTATAGCCAAGGCTGCAGAGGCGCCGGGTGAAGGGATGCCCCATGAGCCCGAGGCCGATGAAACCGATGACGGGTTTATTTTTGTTCATGGCAACAAGTCCAATGCGGTCAATTGCCGTCGCAACGCCGCGGCGTCCGTGAACTGAATACCGTGAAAGCCCAAGGCGCTGGCGCTCTCCACATTGGCGGCAAGATCATCGACAAAGACCGCGCGTTCCGGCGCCAGCTTATAACGGTCACAGGCCACGTGAAAGATTTTCGGGTCGGGCTTCGCCACCCCTTCCAGGCCGGAGATTACCAGTCCATCGAACCAGTCCAGAAAGGCAAAGCGTTCCGTGGCGTGGTGCCAGGTTTCCGAGGACCAGTTGGAAATTACGTACAGGGACATGCCCGCGGCCTTCAGCTCCGAGACGACCGCCAGGCTATCTTCCAGACTACCGTTCAGAGTTTCATCCCAGCGATGCCAATACGCCGCGATCAAATCGGCATGCTGGGGCAGACGGGCGGATAGTTCGGCGACGCCGCGCTGAAACGATTTGTCCGCGTCCACGCCGCGCAGCCAATTGTATAGATCGATCTCGTCCAGAAAGCGGGCAATCGCGTCGTCGCTGTCAAACAGCTTGCGGTACAGATGATAGGGGCTCCAATCGATCAACACGCCGCCCAGGTCGAAAACGACGGTGTCAATGGCCCCAACATGTGCGCGCGCCACCATCACTTCGCGGCTTTGACCAGCCGGCCCCTGGCGCTGCGCACCTTCTCCCCATCGACGTTGCGGGTGAACTCCAACGTCATGCCCAGGCCCGAGAGCTCCCGGCGGTAGCTTTGGGTCTCATGCCGGCCGTCGGCATAGATTTGCAGACTGACGATATGCAAGGTGCGGTCCTTGACATAGGCCCAGGCGAAGGGGGCCGTCTGCTCCAGGGGATCGCGGTTTCCGGTGGCGCGCCAGACGCCGGGGCGGACGGGTGTAAATCCCATCTTGGTGGTCTTCAGTTTTTCCTTGGGATTGTTGGGATCGCCCTTTTGCCGTTGCACCGTATTCCAGACAATCGAGAAACCGCCGCCGGCGTCGCTACGAACGGTGACGTCGATATCCCGGCTGGTCAGTTGGAAATTGACGCTGATATCGCTTTCTGAAATGGCACTGCCCCGCCACACGCCCTCAAAGGCGGCGATCTCCAGATCCGCGGCATTGACCGCATTCCCGGGCCAGAGCAGCAATAACAAGGATAGGCGCAAAAGGGCGCGGGGCATTAGCAATTCTCCGATTTATTGACCGCGTGTGCTGTAACAAAGCCGTCTGTCTGACGCAAGGCCTCGCCCAAAATCATCGCGCCGGCGATGGCGATATTCAACGACCGCGCGCTCGCCTGCATGGGAATGCGCAGGCGCGCATCGGCCCGGTCGTGGACCGCCGCAGGTACACCCGCCTGTTCCTGCCCCAGCAGGATGACGTCATTGGACCGGAAGGCGAATGTGGCGTAGGGCGTGGCGCTTTTCGTGGTTGCCAGGATCAACCGGCCGGTCGCGGTGGGCAGGAAGTCCGCCCAGGAATGGTGCCGTTGCAGCGCCGCGGCCGCTGCATAGTCCATGGCGGCGCGGCGCAGTTGTTTATCCGTGAAGGTGAACCCGCAGGGCTCGATAATATCCAGCGGCACGCCCAGGCAGGCGCACAGGCGGATCAAGGTGCCGGTGTTTTGTGGAATATCGGGTTGGTAGAGAGCCAGGCGCATGCGGTACCATGGCTGATTCGCCGCCATCTGGCCAGTCCCCAGAGCGGGAATGCACGTCCGGAAACCGGTGCGGCGGTGCAGGCGGTACATGGCTGGACAAATGCGCGGCGGCATGACAAATAAGAACCTGTCAATCTCCCGATGATTTCAGAATAAGGTGATCGAGCAATGACGGATAGCACGGGCGGGGACGGACACGACCCCAGCCGCCGGGACTTCCTGTATGTGGCCGCGGGCGGCCTTGGCGCCGTTGGCGCGGCCGGCTTTGTCTGGCCGCTGGTCGTTCAGATGAACCCTTCACGGGACGTTCTGGCCCTGTCTTCGATCGAGGTTGATCTATCCGGTATAGAGCTGGGGCAGTCCATCACCGTCAGCTGGCGCGGCAAGCCGGTCTTCATCCGCCACCGTACCGAGGCCGAAATTGAGGTAGCCAGGGCCGTTCCCATGGACGATCTGCCCGATCCCGAGAGCGACGAGGCGCGGGCGCAAAAGCCGGAATGGCTGATCATGGTCGGCGTCTGCACCCATCTGGGCTGTGTGCCCCTGGGTCAGCAGGGCGAATACAACGGCTGGTTCTGCCCCTGTCACGGTTCCCACTATGATACCTCGGGGCGTATCCGCAAGGGACCCGCGCCGCTTAATCTTGCGGTGCCGAAATATGTCTACCTGGACGACAACAACGTCAAGATCGGCTAGGGGGCGGATATGTCGGGTCACTCAAGTTTTCAATCGAACAACGCCATCGTCAAATGGATTGAATATCGGCTGCCGATCTTCAGTTTCGTAAACGAAGCGCTGGTGGTCTATCCCACGCCAAAGAATCTGAACTACTGGTGGAACATGGGGTCCTTGGCCGGGGTGATGCTGGTGGTGCAAATTATCACGGGCGTCGTCTTGGGCATGCATTATACACCGCACGCGGATCTGGCCTTCGACAGCACCGAACACATCATGCGCGACGTGAACTATGGCTGGTTGCTGCGCTATATGCATGCCAATGGCGGCTCGATGTTTTTTGCCGTGGTTTATATCCATATCTTTCGCGGCATGTATTACGGCTCATACAAGGCGCCGCGGGAGCTTTTGTGGTGGTTGGGCATCATCATATTCATTTTGATGATGGCCACGGCATTCATGGGCTATGTGTTGCCCTGGGGGCAGATGAGTTTTTGGGGCGCGACGGTGATCACCAACCTGTTTTCCGCCGTGCCGATATTGGGCGAGACAATCGTCGCATGGCTATGGGGCGGGTATTCCGTTGATCAACCCACCTTGAACCGGTTTTTCAGCCTGCACTACCTGCTGCCCTTCGTGATCTTTGCCGTGGTATTTCTCCATCTCTGGGCCTTGCACGTTCACAAGTCGAACAATCCCCTGGGCATCGATATCAAGGGGCCGCAGGACACCATCCCCTTTCACCCGTACTACACGGTCAAGGATCTGTACGGCATGGGGGTCTTTGCCATCATCTTTGCCTGGCTGCTATTCTTCGCCCCCAACCTACTGGGTGAGCCGGATAATTACATCCCGGCCGATCCCCTGGTAACGCCAACGCACATCGTGCCGGAATGGTATTTCCTGCCGTTCTACGCCATTTTGCGGGCCATCCCGGACAAGCTGTTTGGCGTCATCGCGATGTTCGCGTCGCTGTTCATCTTGTTTGTTTTGCCCTGGCTGGATACCTCCAAGGTCCGCTCGGCGCGCTTCCGCCCGGTGTATAAAATGCTGTTCTGGGCCTTTTTTGTCGATTGCCTGGTGCTCGGTTATATCGGCGGCCAACCGGCGGAGGGGATTTTCATCGTTATCGGACGCCTGGGCACCGCGCTCTACTTTCTGTTCTTCCTGTCTCTGCCCTTTATCGGCTGGTTTGAACGGCCCAGGAAGCTGCCGGCATCCATTTCCACCGCGGTGCTGGAGAGCCACGGCGGCGGCGGCACGCCCGATGGGGCCGCGGCCAAGGCGGAGGATCGTGGCTGATGCTTAGATCTGTCCTTATCGCGGCGCTTGCCGCCCTGTTTGTTTCGTCGGTTTCGGCCGGCGCCCTGGCGTCAAGCAACGCGGAACATCCAAAGGAACTCAAGTGGAGCCACGGCGGTCCCTTCGGCACCTTTGATCGGGCCTCGGTACAGCGCGGCTTGCATGTCTACCGCGAAACCTGCAGCGGCTGTCACGGCCTGAAGTACATCGCTTTTCGCAATCTGCTGGAAATCGGTTTGAGCGAGGATCAGGCAAAGATCATCGCGGCCGAATATACCGTGAAGGATGGCCCCAACGACGAAGGCGAAATGTTCGAGCGCCCGGGCAAGCTGTTTGACTACATGCCCGCGCCCTTTGCCAATGATAAGGCAGCCCGCGCCTCGAACAACGGCGCCTTGCCGCCCGATCTGTCGCTTATCGTCAAGGCACGGAAAGGCGGAGAGAACTATATCTATTCCATCCTGACCGGCTATATGGAGCCGCCCGCTGACGTGACATTGGCCGAGGGGATGGCCTACAACCCCTATTTTCCCAACCATCAGATCGCCATGGCCCCGCCCATTGACGACCAAACGGTGGAATATGTGGACGGCACGGAGAATTCCAAGGAACAGATCGCGCGCGACGTGGTCAGCTTCCTGGCCTGGACGGCAGAGCCGACGCTGGAAGCACGCAAACGTCTAGGCGTCAAAGTGATGCTCTATCTATTCGTCCTGACCCTGGTGCTGTACGGTGTCAAGCGCAAGGTCTGGGCGAAAATGCACTGATCGCTCAAATTATTTGCTACGGGTTGGGTCGCCATTGGCGGCCCTTTCCTTTTGCGGCTATGTTGCGCCGTGGAATTCATAACGGAGGATGGTTGATGAGCGAGACCCACCCCGCACCGGTATTGGGCGTGATTGGCGGCAGCGGGCTGTATGAAATGGATGGCTTGAGCGATACCCGCTGGCGGTCCATCGAAAGCCCCTGGGGCGAGCCATCGGACGAATTGTTGTTCGGCAGTCTGGATGGCGTGCAAATGGTCTTTCTGCCCCGCCATGGCCGGGGTCACGTGCAATCGCCGTCATCGATCAATTACCGCGCCAATATCGACGCCATGAAGCGTGCCGGGGTGACCGACATTGTCTCGCTGTCCGCCTGTGGCTCGTTCAAGGAAGAATTGCCGCCGGGCACTTTTGTCGTCATCGATCAGTTCATCGACCGAACCTTCGCGCGGGAAAAAAGTTTTTTCGGGGCGGGCATGGCGGCCCATGTCTCCATGGCCCACCCGGTCAATGCCCGGATCGGAGACTGGTGTGAACAGGCCGCCCGCGAAATCGGCATCCCCGTGCATCGCGGCGGCACTTATCTATGCATGGAAGGGCCGCAGTTTTCCTCGCTTGCGGAAAGCAACCTGTATCGTCAATGGGGCTGCCATGTAATCGGCATGACCAATATGCCCGAGGCGAAATTGGCCCGCGAGGCTGAAATTCCCTATGCCACGGTGGCCATGGTCACGGATTTTGATTGCTGGCATCCGGACCACGACGCGGTGCAGGTCGATGATATTATACGGGTCCTGATGGACAACGCCGATCATGCCCGTGCCCTGGTCAAGTTGGTGGCGCCACGGATGAGGGCCCGCCCCGCGGTCTGTCCCTCCGGTGATGATCAGGCCCTGCAAATGGCATTGATCACCAGCCCGGAGAAACGGGATCCCGCCGTGCTGGCCAAATTGGACGCGGTCGCCGGCCGCGTGCTGAACGGCGGAGGGAACCACTCATGATACTCAAGGATCTGGTGCGGACCATCCCCGATTACCCGAAAAAGGGTATCATGTTCCGCGATATCACAACGCTGCTGGAGCATCCCGCCGGCTTTCGCCGCACCGTGGATGAATTGGTTCAGCCCTTTGCCGGCAACGCCATTACACGGGTTGCCGGAATTGAGGCGCGAGGCTTTATCCTGGGCGGTGCGGTGGCGCATCAGCTTTCCGTCGGTTTCGTCGCGGTGCGCAAGAAGGGCAAACTGCCGTGGCAGACCATATCCGTCGAGTACGAACTGGAATACGGCACGGACGAAATCGAAATTCATATCGACAGCGTGGAGCCGGGCGACAAGATCCTGATTATTGACGACTTGATCGCCACGGGCGGCACCGCCGCCGCCGCCGCGCAACTGGTGCGCGACGCCGGCGGCGAGGTGGTCGGCGCCTCGTTCATCGTCGAACTGCCGGATCTGGGCGGCCGTGCCCGGTTGGAAGCCATTGGCGTCGAGGTCCGCAGTCTGATGTCGTTCGAGGGTGAATGACATGGCTGTTCGGTTTAACCCGCTGACTTCGGTATTTGGCGCCACGCCGGGCGGCTTCGACCACCGTCTGGCCCTGTTTGGCCAAGCTAATCAGGCTGGGAACGCCCCGGCCACCCTGACCGCCGCGGCTGGCGGCGTCGCGGCCCAGGAAGGCGGGAGAATATGACTTCGGATAATCCGGCGAGCGCTGGCTGGCGCGATCACCCCCGTTATCCCGATCCTTTGATCGAGACCTTGGACCCGCGGTTCGAACCCTACCGTATATTCAGCGCCGCGGTAGAAAGGCTGTACACCGGGTGCCGCTGGTCCGAGGGACCGGTTTGGTTTGGCGATGGCCGTTATCTGTTGTGGAGCGACATTCCCAACAACCGCATCCTGAAATGGGAGGAAGAAACCGGCGCCGTCAGTGTCTTCCGTAAATCGGGTGATTTCGCCAATGGCAACACCCGCGACCGCCAGGGCCGTCTGATCACCTGCGAACATGGCGGCCGGCGGGTCACACGCACGGAATATGACGGTACCGTTGCGGTGTTGATGGACCGTTGGCAGGGCAAGCCGCTGAATTCGCCCAACGACGTCGTGGTGAAGTCTGATGGCTCGATCTGGTTCACCGACCCGCCATTTGGAATTTTGGGCAATTACGAAGGGCACCAGGCAGAAGCGGAGGTGCCCCAGGCGGTCTATCGTATTGATGGCGAGACTGGCGAGGTCGCGGTGGTGGCGGACGATGTCCTGGGCCCGAATGGTCTGTGTTTCTCACCGGATGAAACAATTCTTTACGTGGTTGAATCCCGTGGCGTACCGCATCGCAAGATCCTCGCCTATGAGGTAGCTGCGAATGGTCTGCAGATTAGCAATAAACGCGTGCTGATCGACGCCGGCCCCGGCGGCACCCCCGACGGCATGCGCTGTGATGTGGACGGCAATTTATGGTGTGGCTGGGGGATGGGTACGGCGGCGCTGGACGGCGTTCTGGTGTTTGCCCCCGATGGCGTCAAGATTGGCCGCATCGCCCTGCCTGAACGTTGCGCCAACGTCTGTTTTGGTGGCCCCAAACGCAACCGGCTATTCATGGCGGCCAGCCAATCGCTTTATGCCTTATACGTGAACACCCAGGGCGCCCCGGGCGGGTAAGTCAAGCGCGAGAACGGTCTAGAAACCTTGCCCGCAACTGGTAATTTCGCGCAAAAAGTTCTGCACGAAGACCAACAGCAGGATCAAAACCACGGGCGAGATGTCGATGCCCCCCATCCTTGGCAAGATGCGCCGAATGGGCCCCAGGGCGGGTTCGGTGATCTTGTAAAGGAAATCGCCGACCATAAAAACAAAGCGATTTTGTGTGTTGATCACATTGAAGGCCACGAGCCAGGACATCACAACCTGGATCAGAATCATCCAGAAGTACAACATGATCACGCTTGCAACCAATTCAACGATGGAACACATGCGAAGTCCAAGCCCTTTTGTGGCGCCGCAACGGCAACAGCCCCAGATGTAATGCCCAGCAGCCCCCAACGCAAGCAGACATGTTGGCGGCGATTGGGCATCCCGGCCCTTGACAGTCCTGGATGATGGTTCCTATATGCCAGCGGAAATTTCGGGGCCGTAGCTCAGTTGGGAGAGCGCCACGTTCGCAACGTGGAGGTCAGCGGTTCGATCCCGCTCGGCTCCACCAAAATCCGTTTTGCACGGAATGACCGGCTAGCGCATGTTTACTTAAAACATGCTCAGACTCTTTAAAATTTGAGTAATTGAACCAATTACTTGGATCGCCAAACCGAATCCAATTAAATTGGACATGGTTCTCGGTGAATTGGCTATATGGGCCGGCGCCAACCTGGTTTAGGCGGTGTCTATTCCAGCCCGACGGTGGCGCTGGTGACCTGCCGCCGGATGGGGCGGTCGGCCGGGTCGGCCCGGTCATAGCAGTCGACCCCGCCCAAGGTTCGATAACAATAGGCTGCCGGCAGAACGGCATCGGAGCCATCGCTGCGGCAAACGTCCATGCCATGGATAATGCGCACAAGCTGGCAATCCGATTGCGACAGCTTGGATACGGTGGCATCCACCTCGTCCACCAGTCTCACCGCAACCGCAGTGCAGCCGGTGCTGCTTGCCGCCACGACCGCCAGTAAAATTATCCTGAGCCAGTTCAACATCCTGGCGCGACTCCGTCGTCAGTTTGACCAATTGCAACGGCCCATAACAACAGATAGCGGTAAACGAAGGGTAAACGATTTCAGCCATTCATGCGGCGCCGCTGCTCCCGCCAGGCGCGGCTCAATTCATCCTGAAATTCAGGCGCGGCGATCGCGATCAGGGCCTCGGCCCGTTCGTCGATGGATTTGTCCTTGAGGCGGGCGGCGCCGTATTCGGTGACCACATAGTCGATGTCGGCCCGGGGGCAACTGACCACCGCGTCCGCCGCCAGCGTGGGAACGATGCGCGAGATGGTGCCCCCGGCCGCCGTCGCCGAAAGCGCAATGACCGAGCGGCCATTTTTGGCCATGCGGGCGCCGCGTACGAAGTCCACCAGGCCGCCGGTGCCACTGATTTGCCGGCCGTTGACCGTTTCCGCGTTGGCCTGGCCGGTCAAATCCACTTCAAGCGACGAGTTGATGGAGACAAAGTTGTCGATCTGGGCAATGACCGGTACGTTGTGGGTGTAGTCGGCGCCGCGGAATTGCACATCATTGCGAGTTGCCGCCCAGTCGAAAACCCGTTGCGTACCCATGGCGGCGCCGCAAACCAGAAAATTGGTATCGATCGATTTTCGGCTGCTGTTCAGGGCGCCCACATCCACCAGGTCGGCGACTTCGTCCGTAACCATGCCACCATGCAGACCAAGGTCACGGCGGTCCGACAGACGGGACAGGATGGCGGCGGGCACTTTGCCGATGCCGATCTGGATGCAGTCACCATCGCGGATCAATTCCGCCACCTTTTTGCCGATGGTTTCGATCGCCACCGGCAAATTGCCCGTAGGCGACTGAGGCAACGGCCGCTCGGTGGGCACGACATAGTCCAGACCGTCATAGGGAATTTTCGGGCTGCCCGGCGGCGATGGCATGGCCGCATTGACCTCGGCCACGACGACCTTGGCCGCAGCAAAAATCAGCGGCACAAAATCCACCGACAGGCCCAGGCTGCACATGCCTTGATCGTCGGGCGGCGCCACCTGTATCAAAGCCAGATCCATGGGCGGCAGGCTTTTCATATAACTGCACACGCCACTGTAGTGCAGGGGCAAAAAGCGTACCTTGCCGGCCGCGAACGAGTCGCGCAATTCGGCCTGGACAAAAAACGCGGTCAGACGCGCATCCGGGTGAAAGGCGGCGAAATCGGTCCGGTTGATGCCCGGCACCAGGCAGGAGATATAATGTACGCCCCGGCTGGCCTCCCCCGCCGCCGCCAGCGCCCGGCCCAACGCGAGCGGTTCCCCGACCGCACCTTGCACGAAGACAGACTGGCCTGGCCGCAACAGGGCGGCCAGTTCGGTGGCGGCGATGATTTTGGGCATGATGATCCTATAACGCCGAAGGGTGCGGCTGTGGACGGCTAGGGTGGGCGCCTGAGCGCTCCAGTCATGCTAGAATATTGCTCCGGGTCGTGGCAATGGCAGTGGCTGCGGCGCCAGCAAAGGCAAGGGGTCTGACAAGTGGATGCTATTAATGACTTTGTCGCTCACGTTACGGGCACTGGTTTCGATGACGTGCCCGCGGCCGCGATGGCGGCGGCGAAGACGTTTATCCTGGATAGCCTGGGCGTTGGCCTGTCGGGCGGCGCAGGCCCCTGGGTCGATGAGATGATCCAGCTTGCCAGCCAATGGGGGCAGGCTGATGATGCCCGCGTCTGGGGTCACGGGCTGCGCCTGCCGGCGCCGGCGGCGGCCCTCTGCAATGCCTATCAGATCCACAATGCCGAGTTCGACTGCGTCCATGAAGGCGCCGTGGTGCATTCCATGACCGTGTTATTGGGCGCGGCGATGGCCGTGGCCGAACGGGATGGCGGGGTCAGCGGCCGGGATTTGATGCTGGCGGCTGTATTGGGGGTCGATGTCGCCTGCCATATTGCCGTCGCTGTGACCACGGGTCTGAAGTTTTTCCGTCCCGGTACCGCTGGCGCCCTGGCTGCCGTCACGGCCATCGGCAAGTTGCAAGGATTTGATGCCAAGACCTTGCGAAATGCCTATTCCATTGCCTATGCACAGATGTGCGGCACCATGCAGGCCCACACGGAAGGTTCCATGCTGCTGGGCATGCAGGTCGGCTTTAACGCCCGCAATGCGGTGGTGGCCTGCGACATGGCGGTGGCTGGCTTGCAAGGCCCGGAAAACATCCTCGAAGGCCCCTTTGGCTTTTTGCGCCTGTTCGAGGACGACTATGACCGGGATGTCCTATTGGCTTCCCTGGGCCGGACATGGCGCATCACCGAATTGTCGCACAAGCCCTTCCCCTCGGGTCGGGCCACGCACGGTATTGTCGATGGTTGTCTGCGGCTGCAACGGGAACATGGCTTCGACGCCGGCGAGATCGAAAGCGTCGTGGCCGCGGTGCCACCCTTGATCCGCCATCTGGTGGGCCGGCCGATTGAAGCCACCATGACGACCAACTATGCCCGCTTGTGCGCGGTTTATGTGACGGCGCATGCCCTGCGCCACAATGGCATCGGCGCGGATGCCTATGGCGATGGCGCGCTGACGGACCCGGCCAGCCAGGAACTGGCCCGGCGCATGCAAATCGAGGTGGACGACAACCCCGACCCCAATGCCCTGGTTCCGGTGACGGTAACCGTGACCCTGAAAAGCGGTGCCGTGCACGGCGTCAGCATATTGGATGTCTATGGCAGCCCGGCCAATCCCATGACCCATGCGGCGCATCTGGAGAAATTCCGTAGCAATTGCGCCGCGGCGCCGCGGCCGATCGGCGCGGCTGCCGCGCAGACGCTCATTGCGCAAGTGGACGACCTGGAAAACCTGGAAGATATTAGCCGTCTGGTGGATCTGATGATGCCGGCGCACGAAGAGGGCGCATGATCGATCCGACCGCGCTGGATATCACCGATGCCGCCGCCGCCCTGGCGGACGGTACTTTTGCCGCCGAGGATCTGATGCGCGCCTATCTCTCCCGGATCGAACAGTATGAACCCGCGCTGAATTGCTTCATCACCCTGTTGCCGGATGCGGCGTTGGCGCAAGCCCGCGCCGCCGATGCGCGCCGCGCCAAGGGCGAACGGCTATCGCCCCTGGACGGCATACCTATTGCCCTGAAAGACAATATTGACTTGGTCGGCGTACCCACCACCAACGGCATGGCGAAATTTCGGACGCCGGCGCGGGACGCTGCCGCGGTGGAGCGTTTACGCCAGGCAGGCGCGGTGATTGTCGGCAAGACCAACATGCATGAAGGCGCCCTGGGCGCGACCACCAATAACCATCATCATGGCCCCACTCATAATCCCTGGCGTCATGGTCATACTCCGGGGGGGTCCAGTGGCGGCTCGGCCGCCGCGGTCGCGGCGCGGCTCTGCGCGGGCGCCCTGGGCACCGATACCATGGGATCGGTGCGCCTGCCGGCGGCTTACTGCGGTCTGGCCGGACTGAAACCGACCTATGGCCTGATTTCCACCCGTGGCGTCGTCCCATTGAGCTACGGCCTGGATCATGTGGGTCCAATCTGCCGCTCCGCCCGCGATTTGTCGCTGCTTTTGGCGGTGCTGGCCGGTTATGACCCGGACTGCATGGAGTCCATCCATCCCCACCGTGCCCTGCGTACCGCACAGGGGGACCTGAAGGGCCTGCGTTTCGCCGTACCCCTGAGCCCCCATGCAGTGCCATGCGAGGCCGGCATATGGGAGGATTTCGAGGGCCATGTGGCCAATCTGCGCCGACAGGGCGCGGTCCAGGTCGATCTGCGCCTGACCAACCCGGATCCGACCGGCACCCGGCTGGCCGGTTTATTGATCTCCGAGGCCGACGCCGGCCATGCCCTGGCGGCGGAATTGCTGTCCCGCCCAGGTGATTTCTCGGATGAATTCCGCATGTTTCTGGAATATGGCCGCGGCGCCGCGGCCCATCGTCTGGTGGCGGCACAGCGGCGGCTGCAAGCAACGGGGCATGCGGTGCGTAGATTGTTCGATCAGGTCGATCTACTGTTGTTGCCAACGGCGGCGCAGGCAGCTTTTCCCTTCGCCCAGCCGGCGCCGGCCAGTCAAGCTGATTTTACCCAATGGGCCAATCACGGGGGCTGTCCGGCGTTGAGCTTGCCCTGTGGCCTGTCATCCGGGGGCATGCCCCTGGGCTTGCAATTGATCGGCCGGCCTCTGGCTGACGGCCATCTGCTGGCGCTGGCGGAAGCCATCGTACCCTTGCTGCCGCACCTGCCCGTTCCCGGATGTTAGGCAAACCTGGCTTTCAAACGACAGGACCAGCGGGCTCACTCGAATTCGCGCATCATTTGGCCAGCCCCGTTTGAATCGACGAGCAAAACTGTTTTGCGATTTTTGCGCGAACCTGCTTAGCGGTAGACCTTGGGGCGAGATCGGTTTAATGATCCCAAATCAGCCGCTTGCCGGCTTGCCCAAAGTGGGGACGCAGGCTAGATTGGCCGACTTTTTTCAAGCGCCGCAGCAACATAAATTTGCGGCGGCAAGCTGTGGAGTGTGCCCGCGTGGCGGATATTTTCCAAGAAGTTGATGAAGACATCAGGCGCGACAAAGCCAAGGTGCTTTGGCGCAAGTATGGCAGCTATGCCGCTGTCGCCTGTATCGCCATCGTGGTCGGCACCGCCGGCCGGGTCGGCTGGCGGGAATATAAGACGGCGCAGCAGGCTGAGGAGTCCGGCCGATATGTGGCGGCCGCCCAGTTGCTGGAAAAGGGTGACACCGCCGGCGCCATTACCACCTTTCAATCGTTGGCGGCCGAGGCCAGTACCGGCTATGGCGCGATTGCACGGTTTCAAAGCGCGGCGGCCCGGATCAAGGCTGGCGATAAAGACGGCGGTCTGGCGGTCTATGATCGGTTTGCGGCCGATGACAGCGTGGATCCCATTTTCCGGGGTTTGGCGCGGCTGCAGGCAGTCATGCTACTGATCGATGACGGTGCGTTGGGTGACCTGGACCGGCGCCTGGCGCCGCTGCTTGCTGAGGGCTCCGCATGGCGCCATTCGGCTTTGGAATTGCAGGCCATTCTCAAACACCGCGAAGGTGATACAGCCGGGGCCCGCGCCGCTTTCAAGGCCTTGTCGGAAGACGCCAGCGCACCGGCTGGCCTGCGCAACCGGGCGGCACAGATGCTGGCGGCGTTGGGGTCCTGAGCGGGTGACACGGCACGGCCTGTTCACCGTCCTGTGTTTCGTGGCGGGTGCGATATGGCTTTCGGCCTGTGAGACGCCGGATTGGCTGGGCGGAAAGCAAAAGCCACCCTTGCCTGGTGAACGGATCTCGATCCTAAGGTTGGACAAGTCGTTGGAGCCGGATGCCTCGATCGCTGATCTTGAAGTCCGCCTGCCGCGCCCCTGGCGCAATCCAGATTGGCCGCAAGCCGCAGGCTTCGCCAATCATGCCATGCATCATCTGGAAGCCGGTGAGGTATTGCAGCAGGTATGGAAGATTAGCATCGGCGAAGGTTCGGGCAGCGAAAGAAAATTGCTAAGCCGACCCGTTGTGGCGGCGGATCGCATCGTCACCATGGATGCCGAGGCCGGTGTGTCCGCGTTCCTGGTCGCGGATGGCCGCCGTGTCTGGCGCCGGGAACTGACCCCGAAGGATGAAGATGAAGGTGTAATCGGCGGTGGCGTCAGTATTGATAACGGTGTTGTCTATGCCGCCACGGGCTATGGTTTCGTGCATGCCTTATCCCTTGATGACGGCAAGGAGATCTGGCGCCGGCGCATTGGCACTCCCATTCGCGGCGCGCCAACAGCGATCGGCGGCCGGATATTCGTCATCACCTATGACAATCAGTTGCATGCCCTTTCCAGTGCCGACGGGTCTACCTTGTGGAACCACAGTGGCATTCCCGAGGATGCCGGTCTGATCGGTGCGCCCAGCGCCGCGGTCGACGGCGGTCTGGTTGTCGTGCCCTATTCCTCTGGCGAACTATTTGCCTTGCGTTTGGAAAATGGCCGCGTGGTGTGGGGCGATCAACTCATACGGACCCGGCACCTGGCGCCTTTGTCGTCTTTGAGCGAAATTAGAGGCAGTCCTGTAATCGACCGCGGCATGGTATTTGCGATCAGTTTCTCGGGCCGCATCGCGGCCAATGATCTGCATAGCGGCCAGCGCCTGTGGGACCGGGATATCACCGGTATGGAGACCCCCTGGGTAGCCGGCGATTTTATCTTTTTGGTCACGGCGCAGGCCGAAGTGGTCTGCCTGTCGCGCAAGGGCGGCCGCATTCGTTGGGTGGCGCAATTGCACCGCTATGGGGATGAAAAGGAAAAACTGGAGCCGATTCATTGGAGCGGCCCGGTTTTAGCCTCCGACCGTCTGGTGTTGGTCTCTTCTGATGGCTATGCCGTCGCCATTTCGCCCTATTCCGGGCAAATGTTGGGCCGCATCGAATTGCCCAAGGGCGCCTTGATTGCGCCCATCGTTGCCGATGGTTCAATCTATGTCCTGGCAGACAATGGCGATTTGATCGCCCTAAGGTAGACCATGAGATTCACGATTGCCATTGTCGGCCGGCCCAACGTGGGCAAATCGACGCTATTCAACCGTCTGGTAGGCAAGCGTCTGGCTCTGGTTGATGACCAGCCCGGCGTAACCCGCGACCGGCGCGAAGGCGACGGCCGCATCGCTGCACTGCGCTTTCGGCTGTTCGACACCGCCGGCCTGGAAGACGCCGACGCGGCTAGCATGGAAGGGCGCATGCAGCGCCAGACCGAAACCGCCCTGGATGACGCCGATTTGGCCTTGATGTTGATCGACGGCCGGGCCGGGGTCACCCCGTTGGATCGTCATTTCGCCGGTTGGCTGCGGCGGCGCAACCTGCCCGTGCTGCTGTTAGCCAATAAGTGCGAAGGTGCGGCCGGAGATTTGGGTCTGGCCGAGTCCTGGTCTCTGGGTCTTGGCGAACCCATCGCTGTATCCGCCGCCCACGGGGAAGGTCTGGTCCCGCTGCATGACCGAATCCTGGCTGTCATGGAAGATCACGCGGCACGGACCCATCCCGCCGCCGCGGGCGCCGGAGATGCCGGTTCGGATCTAGACGAAATCGGTGAAACCAATGATGACGACGACGATTTTGATCCCATATTGCAGCTCGCTATTTTGGGGCGGCCCAATGCCGGCAAATCTACCCTGGTCAACCGCCTGTTGGGCGAAGAGCGGCAGATCACCGGACCGGAACCGGGCCTGACCCGTGATGCCATCGGTATTGCCTGGCAGTGGCGGGACCAGCCTGTCCGCCTGATCGACACCGCCGGGTTGCGCAAACAGGCAAATGTCAGCGGCAAATTGGAAAAATTGGCGGCCGACGACGCGATCCGGGCCATGGAATATGCGCAGGTCGTGGTTTTATTGCTGGATGCCCGCGCCCCACTGGAACGCCAGGATTTGACCATCGCCCGGCGCACCTTGGAGGAAGGCCGGGCCTTGATCGTCGCGGCCAACAAATGGGATCTGATCACCGACCGCCGTGCCGCAATGGGTCAGCTGCGCGACCGCCTGGATACTTCGTTAACCCAGGCCCGGGGCGTGCCTGTTGTGACCCTTTCGGCCTTGACCGGCCAGGGGGTGGAGAAATTGATGCCGGCGGTGACGAAAATCTATCGGCACTGGCAACACCGCATTTCCACGGCAGCCCTGAACCGCTGGCTGAAAGATATGACGGAAAGCCATCCCCCGCCATTGGGGCAACATGGCCGGCGTATTCGCCTGCGTTATATGACCCAGGCTAAAACCCGGCCACCAACCTTTGTCATTTTTTCCAACCTGCCTGACCTGCCGGATGCCTATACGCGTTACCTGCAAAACGGACTGCGGGAAAAATTTGACCTGCCGGGCGTACCCCTGCGCATCTTTCTGCGCCAATCGGACAACCCCTACGCCAAGGATTAGTCGATCGCAGGCGGCACCGACAAATGCGTCAACGCCTATTTGGCCGGCCGGTTCCGCCCCGGAATGATGACCGGCCACGGATCGGGCGTTTTGGGAAAGGGCACTTCAATCACGGTAGGAACCGTCTGTCTGAAGGCGTTGGGCAATATCCTGGCCAGCGCTTCGGGGGTTTCCGCACGGTAGGCGGCGCAGCCAAAGCTTTCGGCCATGGCGACAAAATCCGGATTGGTCAAATCGGAGGCGATGGTGCGGCCATCATAGAGGTTTTCCTGCATGCGGCGGACGTTACCGTAAGCGCCGTCGGCGAAGACGACGGCGACAACGGCTACGTTGTATTTCACCGCCGTCGCCAACTCCTGTACATTGTACATGAAGCCCCCATCGCCGTTGATGGACAAGACCTGACGATCCGGGTTGGCGATCTTGGCGCCGATGGCAGTGGCCAGGCCGCAGCCCAGAGTGCCCTGGTAGGCCGAGGTTAGAAAGCTACGCGGCCGATAAACAGGCATCGCGACGCGGGAAACATAGCCAACCTGGGTCAGTTCGTCGACGAAGATGCCATCGTCGTCCAGTGCGTCACGCAGCACCTTGATCCAGGCCATTTGCGGGCCCAGGCGATCCAGCAACATGGCCTGCACCTCACCCTGCAAGGCGACCAGTTCATCCTCGCGCGAGGCGCGGCTGGGGGCCTGCTTCCCCACCGCATCCACCAACGCCGGCATAATATCCCGGGCATCGCCAACCATGGCAACGTCCGGCGTGGCGATACGCTTGATCTCTACGGGGTCAATGTCCACATGAATGATCTTCAGGTTTTCATCGGTGCCCCAGTTCATGCGTGGCGGTTGTAGCCGGGTGCCCACCGCCAGCACCACATCCGCCGAGGCCCAGAGGCGATGGCCGGCTAATTGGGTCATGGACAGATAGTGGCGGTCGGAAAGGATACCGCGGCCGGTTCGATTGGCGATCACCGGGGCCTGCAACATTTCCGCCAAAGCCTGCACCGCCTCTCCACTCGCCACGGCGCCGCCGCCCACGAAGATCATCGGCGCCTTCGCATCCGCCAACAAGGCGGCCGCCTTGGCCAGGGCATCTTCATCCACGGGTGGACGGGCATAATCGGTAACGGCCGGCAACAGATCGACGTTGGCGGGCTGGGCCAGTTGATCCAGAGGCATTTCGATCGCCACAGGTTGGGGCCGGCCCGTCCGCAATTGTCGAAAGGCCTCTGCGACCTTGCCCGGCGCATCGGTGGGATGATGGATCCGCGCCGCCCATTTGGTCAGGCCGCCCAGGATCGAAAGTTGGTCCGGAAGTTCGTGCAACATGCCATGACCCCGGCCAATATAGGCGGACGGGATCTGCCCCGTAACGCACAGCACCGGCACGTTGGCGGCCCATGACGTACTCAAGGCCGCCGTGGTGTTCAAAACCCCCGGCCCCGGCACCACTGCGAAAGCGCCGACTTTGCCCGTCGACTGCGCGTAGCCATGGGCCATATAGGCGACGCCCTGTTCGTGGCGGCTGTTTATCACCCTGATATTATTGCCCTCGTCGTGCAGCGCGTTGAAAAACCAGTCCAGTTGCACCCCGGGCAGGCCGAAAATGGTGTCGACGCCATGGGCGATAATGGATTTCACCAGGGCTTGGCCGCCAGTCATACGGGTCATGGGTAACTCCAGTATTGCCTAATCTATTGGGTAAGCCTAGCACGGCTTGGGCCGGTCTCAATCACAGACTTCAAGCAATTCACCATGCAATAAGGTGGCCAGGGCGCCGGCTAGATCCCGTCCAATGGTATCGGCGGGGGTCTCGGGAAAAGCCTCGGCAAATAGTAGCAGCAATTCCGCTTCACTGGCCGGTTCCTCCAGGGCGCGCCAGATCGACATGGCCAGCCGGTCCAGATGAAACATGTCGCCGCTGTCGCCGGCGATCAGGAACAGTTCGTCCTCGACCGGGGTTTCGTTGATCCCGGGGCGCCGGCGGTATCGGCTCATGGGCTTTCCCGACCGTCGAATTGGCTAATAACCGTATCGGCGGCCTCGAACGCAGAGGCATAGCGCAGTTGCCAGATGCCGACGGCTTGGGCCAAACGAACACAGGCGGACAGTTCCCCCTGTTGGCCTAAATGCGGCGCGAAAAGCTGTTCCAGCAGCAGGCGGACCATATCCGGCCGCCGCATGGCTGTCAGGACCGGCTGGCTGGCTTCCTCCCCGCGCCGCAGATGGATCAATGCCCGCACCGGCAGCGCCTCGCCAAAGCCGGCCGCCTGCGCGGGGCCAGGGCGCAATACCGCCATTTCCGGCCAGGTCATCACACTGTGTTCCGCGACGAAGTCTCGATAGCGCGCATCCGCGTTCCGAGGCAGAGGCAGGCGCAGCTTGGGTGCCACGGCCAGTGACATTCCGACAGGTGCGGCGGTGGAGGCGGCGGGGCCCAAATCCAGGATCAGCCGGTCATCGGCGAAGAAACGCAGACCGCGGCTGGCCAGAAGCGTCGCAAACGTACTTTTGCCAGCACCGTTGTCGCCGAGTAAAAGGACCAGGCCATCGCCGATCCGCACGGCGCCGGCGTGGATCGACACCAAGCCATCGCCCTGGGCCACATAGGCGGCGATCAGGGCGCCCACCAGGGTATTGGCGACCATATACCCATCGTCGAGGTCATAGTCCGAAAGCGCCATATGGGCTGATGAAATACGCCAATGCCCGCCTTTATTCTGGACGATGATATCGCCGGGGGCGACCGACCCCTCCGACCCTTGGGCGCCGGCCACCCGGGGCTTCGAAACAGGCCATTGAGGGATCAGTTCAAACAAAAACGGCGCCACAGCCTGGGCGCCTTCCACGGAAATACCATGGTGCGGGCCAGCCAGGACAATCTGCTCTTTTGCTGCGCGGAAGGCCATCCCCAATGATCGTCGGCCGGCGTTATTTCAGCCTTGGCCGCTACTTACTTTTTTCCTTGGATTTGGATCTGGATTTGGATTTGGATCTGGATTTGGATTTGCTTTTACTGTTGTCATCACAACTACCGCCGGGACAAACGCGGGATGGGCGCGCCTTTTTTTTGCCAGGGCCTGGCCATCGATGTGGGTGATGGTCGGCGCGGCATAGACAACGGCAACCGCCAAGCCCAGCCGGCCCAGTGCCCTGCGGCGGCTCAAACCAAGCCTACCCTCATCTTCCGCCAATTTCCCTTGCCTGGGCATCACCAACAATTCCCAATTACATCTATTACAATCTGCTTATAATTTTAATCTGCATCATTTGCGACTGAATCGCTAGAGCATTTTTCAATTAATTGGAGTCGCTGGCGCGACTTAAGTAATCGGTTCAATTGCTCTTCCTAAAAGTGTCCGCGCACATTTGGATCAAATGTGCTCTTGCATTTATTACTGTATCGCTCGGCAGACGCGGCACCGTCCAAATGTTGTATCTGAAATGAACATTATCAAGGGCGATCCTTAAGAATTCTGTAATTTGGCAAGGCCGGAGGCCAACAGGGCCTGCCCCAGCTTGATGTCATCCGGGCCGTGCAGATGAAAGCCCTGGGCAAAAGGAATTTCGATCGGACGCGATGGACTGGCAAAGGGCGTCCGCTGGTCCATCGCCGCCAGGCTGCGAAAAACCAAAAGATTGCCGAATAGATAATGTTTGGCCTTCCGCTGTCTGTCGCCGGCGGCACCCCGCTCTTCCGGGAAACGGAAGTTGACCTGGCCATCCCGAATGATCAGTTGGTCAAAAGCATGGTGGTTATGAGGGCAAAGAACAACGGTCTGGGCCGAGCCGGCGTTAGGCTCCGCCAACAGGGCATCCACAGTCCACTGGATATGCTCGGCCAGCAAAAATGGCGAGGTCGGCTGCAACAAGGCGACGCATTCCGCCACCGCGCCTTCGCGGGTGTAGAGGTTCTGCAAGAAATCTTCAATGACCGCCATGTCGGGGGTGTTGTCGGCACCCAGGTGTGCCGGCTGTGGATGCACTTCAACGCCAAGGGCGGCACAACGGTCAGCAATGCCCTGATGCTCGGTACTGCAAAACAACCGATTCAGGCTGCCGGCGCCTTTCGCTGCGAGAATTTGAAAATCCAGCAACGGCCGGCCAATAAAGGGCGTCAAATGCTTCACTGGGATGGATTGAGGGCCACCCCGCGCCGGGATCAGGCCCCAAACGGCGCCGGGGATAATCTTCATGCCGGCCAATCCTTGAAATACACCAGGCACGGGCACGGCACATCTGCGCCAGCAGGCCGACGGCCAGCGGTGAAATAGCCCAGTAAGGTCACAGAATACATGCCCCGTCGTACATCAATGCCTGCAAAAAAAGAATCTTTCCAAAACTCGCCCTAATGCTCTCGTTGCCCAAGCCGCTCACTGCCGGCATCGCGCCAAAGCGAAGCACCGCGCCGGAGACGTTTCATGATAACAGAACGGATGCTGCATTGCGCCGCCAAACCCATGGGAAATGAGGCCTATCGCGCCTGGTTCGATCGTCCAACATTCCTTTCGCACCGACAAAAGATGGTTAAGATGGGCGCCGATGCACAAAACCGGTCTCGCGACAGAGGCGTACAATAGAAGGCGATCGAATGGCTGACCATCTGGGGGCTTATATTAGGCACGATATGATTGCGCTGGCGGCGACAGCGCCGGGGCCGCTATCCGGCTTGAGCTTTGCGGCCAAGGATCTTTTTGACATTGCGGGCCATATCACCGGCGCCGGCAGCCCGGACTGGCTGGCCAGCCATGGCCCGGCAGCCACCACGGCCTCGTCCATAGCGAGGTTGCTAGCGGCGGGGGGCCATATGGTGGCCAAGGCGCAAACCGACGAAATGGCTTTTTCCATCACGGGTCAGAACGCTCACTACGGCACCCCGGTCAACGTCAATGCGCCGGGGCGGATTCCCGGCGGCTCGTCCTCGGGCTCGGCCGCGGCGGTAGCCGGGGGCCTGGTCGATTTCGCCCTGGGCTCCGATACCGGCGGATCGGTGCGCATGCCGGCCGGTTTCTGCGGCATTCACGGCATCCGCACGACTCAGGACCGGATCCCGGTGGATGGCGTGCATCCCCTGGCCCCCTGCTTCGACACGGTGGGCTGGTTCGCGCGCGGCGGCGAACTGATGCGTCGGGTGGGGCGGATCCTGCTGCCGGACTATTCGGACCATCCAGCGGCAACCCGTTTGCTTGTGGCCCAGGATTGTTTTGATCTGCTGCCAAAAGATGCGGCTGCGGTCTTGGCCCCTGCCGTTGACCGGATCGCCGATAATTTTTCAGGACGGGAAGACGTGCGGGTGAGCGAGGACGGGCCCGAAAACTGGATGCCCCATTTCCGCATCCTGCAGATGGCGGACATCTGGCGTGTCCACGGCGACTGGATCAAACAGACAAGACCAAGTTTCGGCCCCGGCGTGGCGCAACGGTTCGCGACTTGCGCCACCATTACCCCCGAGGCGGTAGTTGCAAGCCGTCGGGTGCAGGACGCCGTTCGACGGCGCTTGGCGGACCTGTTGGCCGGCAACGGCGTGCTGTGCCTTCCCACCACTCCCGGTATCGCGCCGTTGTGCCTGACGCCGGAGACCGAATTGGACGATTTCCGCTGGCGCAGCATGGGCCTGACCTGTATTGCCGGCTTGTCGGGATGCCCGCAGATCAACCTACCCCTGGCCAGCCTGGATGATTGTCCCCTGGGCCTGGGCCTGATGGCGGCTCCGGGTGGCGACGAAGTCCTTTTGCAATTGGCTGCGGCGATTGCACCATAAACCCATCAGAATTCACCGACCCGTCGGGCTGCCCGGCGGCACTATTTTGTCCTATGATGGGACATCATGATGACCACAAGCCGCATTGCCTCCATCGGTTCGGCCCGCCCGGCCATGGGTCAGGTGCGGGTGCGGACCTTGTTGTTGATCAGATGGCTGGCGATCTTCGGCCAAATGGCGGCGCTGCTGGTGGTCGACAAATTCTTCGACTTTGCCCTGCCCTTGATCCCGGCCATAGCAACCATTGGCACTTCCGTCGCCGTCAACCTCTGGATCATCGCCCGTTACAATCGGAACCAATGGCATCATAACCGCGCCGCTGCCGGCTATCTGGCATTCGATATCTTACAATTGGCCACTTTGCTGTATCTGACCGGCGGTCTGGACAATCCTTTCGCGCTGTTATTCCTGGTGCCGGTCACCATATCGGCCACGATTCTAAGTCTGCGCAGCGCCGTCTATCTGGGTCTGCTGGCGGTATTTTGTGTCAGTTTGCTGGCGCTTTTCCACCGGCCTTTGCCCTGGCCCGAGCCCGGCTTCCAATTGCCGCAAATTTACGCCGCCGCGGTGTGGATATCGCTGGTTTTAGGTACGGTCTTCCTCATGTTTTATGCCTGGCGGGTGGCGGAAGAAGCCCGGCGGATGTCGGACGCCCTGGCAGCGACCCAAACCGCGCTGTCGAAAGAACGGGAATTATCGGCATTGGGCGGCCTGGCGGCGGCAGCGGCCCATGCACTGGGCACGCCGCTGGGCACCATTGCGTTGATTGCGAAAGAACTGCTGCACGAGCAAACCGCGAACGCGGAGACGCAAACAGACCTGGAGCTATTGGATGGGGAGGTTGACCGTTGCCGGACGATTTTGGCCAGCCTGGCCCAAAATCCATCCGCTGGCGCCGACCCAGCCGTATCGCAAATGAACTTTGGCGTGCTGGTGGCCGACGCGGCGGCGCGCCATGAGAGAGATGACATAGCGATTATGGTTGTAGCCGGCACAACAACCAATCCGCCCCTGGTCGAGCGCAGCCCGGAACTGGTGCAAGGCCTGGGCAATTTGGTGGAAAATGCCATGGAGTTCGCCAGCAGCCAGGTAAATCTGGAATATGCCTGGAATGATGAGCAGGTGGAACTGTCGATCAGCGACGACGGCCCCGGTTTCGCCCCGAATATTCTCGATCTTTTGGGTGACCCCTATATCAGCACCCGGCCTGGCAGCGGGCGCATGGGACTAGGCGTTTTCATTTCGAAAACCTTGCTGGAGCGGACCGGAGCGGCGCTGCATTTCTTCAACCGGCGGCAAGGTTCGGGCGCGACAGTTATCATCCGCTGGCCAAGACACATAATAGACCTTAAAAGCGATGACCAGACCAGTACCAGTTCTGCAAATCCGGGGCATTACAATCGGCTCGGTCAGGGGGAGCGTTGACAATGACGGGGGACGAAATCGGCGAGACCGAGATAACGCGATCGCTGCTTTTGGTCGATGACGATGACGTATGGTTGCAGCGGCTGGCCACGGCCATGGGCCGGCGCGGCTTTACGGTGATCACTGCCCGCTCGGTCAAGGACGGTGTCGGTAAGGCCAGGGAATTTGCGCCCGCGTACGCGGTAATCGATCTGCGGCTGGAAGATGGCAACGGTCTGGACGTCGTCAGCGCCCTGCGCGAGGTGCGCCCCGATGGCCGCATCATCATGCTAACCGGTTATGGAAATATTGCCACGGCGGTGGCCGCGGTAAAAATGGGAGCGGTGGATTATCTTTCCAAACCAGCGGACGCGGACGCCATTGAAGCCGCGCTTTTGGCTGGCGATACCGAAACGCCGCCGCTGCCTGAACGGCCCATGTCTGCTGACCGCGTTCGTTGGGAACATATCCAGCGGGTCTACGAGTTGTGTAACCGTAACGTATCGGAGACGGCCCGCCGCCTGAGCATGCACCGCCGCACCCTGCAACGCATCCTGGCCAAACACTCGCCCAGGGAATAAAATCTGTTCCGATTTCGAAATAAATCAATCTTCGTCGAATTTATTCTCTGTCAGGGCGGCGAGGGCGGCCACGGCCGCCGCTGCATCGGCGCCAACGGCCCGCACCTCTATCTCGGTGCCGGGCGCGGCTGCCAGCATCATCAGGCCCATAATAGAACGGCCGGGCACCTCAACGCCGAGACGGGTGACGAAAATCTCCGCCTGGTAGCGTTCCGCGCAATTGACAAACTTAGCTGCGGCGCGGGCATGCAGGCCGCGGCGGTTGATAATCTGGATGGTTCGACGGACCGTGGGCTCGCTCACTCGTCACCTTGCAACAGGATCGAGGCGACATTAATATATTTACGGCCCGATTCCTGCGCCTTGGCCACGGCATCCTGCAAATTGTCGGCTTTGCGGACCTTGACCAGCTTGATCAACATCGGCAGGTTCATGCCCGCGATGACTTCGACATTGGCTCGATCCAACAGCGAGATGGCCAGATTGGATGGCGTACCACCGAACATATCGGTCAGCAGGATGACGCCGCTGCCGGTATCGACCTCTTCCACGGCCTGAACGATTTCCTTGCGCCGCTGTTCCATATCGTCATCCGGGCCAATGCTGACCGCGCGGATGGCCTCTTGCGGTCCCACTACGTGCTCGGTCGCAGCGATAAATTCATCCGCCAGGCGACCGTGAGTCACCAAAACCATACCAATCATATATCGCCCCTGGACATCAGCTACCAAACCATTTCATGTCTTACCGGCATCGCGATGGCGCACTTGCACTTCTTGGCCAACCGCCGCTAAACGCTTCGTTAACGCTTCGGCCGTGTAGACCGACCTGTGACGGCCACCTGTACAACCGATTGCCACTGTCAAATAGCTTTTTCCTTCGCGTTGATAAAGCGGCAATAGAGTCTTCAGCATATTAGTCAAGGATGCCAGGAATGGCTCGCAGGCAGGATCCGCGGCAATATATGCGCCAACGGCCGATTCCTGGCCCGTCAGCGGCCGCAATTCATCAACATAATGGGGATTCGCCAAAAATCGCACATCGAATACCAGGTCGGCTTCCCGGGGCAGTCCCTGACGATAGGAAAAGGACAAAACCAAAACCGATAGACGGGGACCATCAGACAGGCGAAAATGGCCGGCGATGAGGGCCCGCAGTTCGCCCACCGTGAGATTGGAGGTGTCGACCAGCAAATCAGCCCGGTCTTTAATCGGCGCTAATAATTGCCGCTCCCGCACAATGCCGTCCATCACGGGGCGATCTTCCGCCAAGGGATGGCGGCGCCTGGTTTCGGTGAAGCGACGAGCCAGAACCTGATTATCACAATTCAGAAAAACGACCTTCAAATCGATATCATCCCGCGCGGCCAGAGGCGCCGTGGCCCGATCAAAGGCCTTGGTACTGAAATCCCGTTGCCTAAAATCTACGGTGATGGCGATGGCGTGATCGCCACCGCCCGGTCTCGTCAACGGATATAACAGACGGTTGATCAAAGACAGGGGCAGATTATCAATGGCCTCATAACCGACGTCTTCCAGCGCCTTGAGCGCCAATGTACGCCCCGCGCCGGATAGCCCGGTGATCAGCAGCAAGCGTACCCGTGGCTTTGTGGGCGGCGCCCGGTCTTTCCGGTGGGTTTTTTTTTGATTTGGGTTTTTTGCCATCATGAACGCAAAATATCCTCGTTCAGGGACCGCAACAGAAGAACAACTTTGTCCGGCGCCGAAGCTTCGAACGGGACACATGGGTATAGCGGCAGACTGACGCCGTCAATCGTACAATGGTCTGCCTCGGGCATGCGCGGTACAGCGCCTTGCGCGCCTGGGGCGCACAAATCCAATATCAAACCCACGCGAGCTTCGGCCAGCGTCGTCATTTCAAGCACGCCGACGCCCCGAACTTCCAGCAACCCGGCGATCCGCGCCGGCGCCTGGGCCCACAGTTCATTCGATCGCCGCGTCAATATAACCTGATCGTCGGCCACAAGCTGCACGCCCAAATGGGTCCGGCCAAGCAGGCGCAGGGCCAGGTCCGATTTGCCCGACCCTGGCGCCCCACGCAGTAATACGGCCGTGGCGCCGATCGCTATGCAAGTTCCGTGCACTAAACTCATGATGCCGGCAAGACTGCGCCGATAGGGCCGTGAAGGCAACACCATTGCAGCCGCGCCGGTGATCCTCACAACAAAGAAAAAGCGGGTTTGCTAGACGGCCCCGTCAGCCTCGTATTCGGTTTCGGTCATAAAAATGGGGGAATTCTCTAAATCAATAAAATTCAGCTCATCCTTGTACATTTCACGGCCCGCCGCGCGGCCGTCGTCGCTGCCGGTGGCAGCTATAAAATGCGGCAGATCATCCCACCAGACCACGGCGACGCCATCATAATCTTCCGGTCCGCCGCGTGATCGGTTGATCCGCGCTGCCTCGGGACCTGTTTTAGAATGCCATTGCTGATATTTACGCGCCCCGAATGCCTTCATATTGCGGGTCATCAGCGGACCGTGATTCTCGCGCCAATAGCGCTGAAATTCTTCCCGACTCAATTCTGGACGGCGCCGCAGACAGAAAACCAAGGTCAGCATGATGCCAATTGTCCTTTCCAATGAACAGTTTCAAGACCGAGTGCCGCTACAGAGAGCAAATTTCAATTAATCGGGGTCGCTCTCGCGACTTAAGTAATTGGTTCAATCGCTCCAGTCTTAAAGGGTCCGGGCATATTTTAAGGAAACAGGCCCCGGGGCCGAAGTGTTCTTATTGCCAGCGCTGTCCCATACCGCCTGAAGCGGGCCCAGCCACGACCAAGCGTATGCCTATTTGGCAGTGGGAATTATCATAGTGCGGCGGGTCAATATCAAGGGCCATTGGTATAAACGGCCCTCAGCTTTGCAGGTTTGCCGCCGCCATGATAGAGGATCAGCGGCAATGCACATTGCAATTTGGCTGACCGGGCAGGAGGTAGGCATGAAGTATTTTGAAGATATTGAATTGGGCGAGGTATGGGACCTTGGCAGTCGCGCGGTTAGCGAAGCCGAAATCATTGAATTTGCAACGCAGTATGACCCGCAGCCGTTTCACATTGACGCCGCCCTTGCCGAACAGGGTTTTTTTGGCGGTTTGATCGCCTCCGGCTGGCATACGTGCGCCATCTTCATGGGCCTTTTGGCCGATTTCATCAAGGCTCGGAAATTGGCTAGCATGGGCGCGCCCGGGATTGAGCATTGTCGTTGGTTGGTGCCGGTGCGGCCCGGCGATGTGCTGCATGGACGTACCACGGTGCTGGCGTTGCGGCCCTCGCGCAGCAAGCCAATGGGCCTGGTGACCTGCCGTACCGAGCTTGTCAATCAGCGCGGTGCGAAAGTCGCTCAATTGCAAGGCGTCGGCATGTATAGTTGTCGCCCGGCGGCAGACGCCCGAGCGACTGCGGCGGTAGGCGGTTTGATATGATTTATCTGGAGGATATCGTTGTCGGTCAGGAACGTGAATTCGGCTGTTATGAAGTGACAGAAGAAGAAGTCATGGATTTTGCCAGACGTTATGACGATCAACCTTTCCATATTGACAAGGAAGCCGCCAAGGACAGCATTTATGGCGGCTTGATCGCCTCCGGTTGGCATACGTGCGCCATGTTCATGCGGATGGCCTGTGATGCCCAGTCTGGACAGCATCAAATGGCGATGATGGGGTCGCCTGGCTTTGACGATCTGAAATGGCTGCGGCCGGTCCGTCCTGGCGATGTCCTATCCGCACGCAGCAAAATACTGTCCGCCAGGCCGTCCGACAACAAGCCCGATCGTGGTACGGTGCGGATACAAATATGGGTCCTTAACCAGAACGGCGAAGTTGTGATGGAGATGACCAGCATGGGCCGTTATCTCCGCCGGCCCGATAATTTCGACGCGTAAGGTGGAATTGAAGACGCCCCGCATGGGACGTGGCATACTATGTGAAATGAAACTGCGAAAATCGCACGGCAACTGGGGGACAATTGAATATGGGAACGGACATCACATTGACCGCCGAAGATGGTCATACTTTAGGTGCCTATCGGGCCGATCCGGAGGGTAAGGCCCGTGGCGGCATTATCGTCATTCAAGAGATTTTTGGCGTTAACGGCCATATTCGCGAAACCTGCGATCGTTTCGCCGGCGAAGGCTATCTTGCCATTGCTCCGGCTCTGTACGACCGCACTGACACTAGGAATTGCTCGCTTGGCTACACGCCCGATGATATTGCCATTGGCCGCGATTTGAAGGATACCTTTTCCTGGGATCTTTCGATACTGGATTTGAAAGCCGCGCTTGAAGTGATGCAGGGCGAAGGCCTCAAGGTCGGTACCGTGGGCTATTGCTGGGGTGGCACGATTTCCTATCTTGCCGGCACACGCCTGCCGGTAGCTGCGTCGGTTGTCTATTACGGCGGTCAGATCATGCCTTATGTGGATGAAAAGGAAGGCTGTCCACTGTTGCTGCATTTCGGCGAGCATGACAAGGGCATTCCCTTGGACGACGTGGCGGCGATTGGCAAGGCCCATCCCGATGCCGCGGTGCATATCTACGACGCCGATCATGGTTTCAACTGCGACCATCGAGGCTCTTACAACCAAGCAGCGGCCGATCTGGCCCGTCAGCGCACCATGGAATTGTTCGCACGACAGCTGGGTTAGACTATTTTCAACGCAGCTTGAAGCTTTGCCGGCCCAGACCGACACGGCGGCTTGAGAATTGCTGGGAACACATCGCTTCACGTCTGGGTGAGCGGCCGCCACAAAGTCATACCTATTCCCTATGATGGCCACCAAAGCCACTAATCAGGGAGTGTTTACCGTGCCATTGCTTCGAAATTGCGCCCGAATTCTGGGATTACTAGCCGCTCTCGTTCTGTTTCCGCTAGCGGGGCATGCCGATCAGGGCTTTCCCTATGCCGGCATTCAGGTGATCAATTGCCAGAAAAATTTTAAGGCGTTGTTTAATGACCTGGAGGCGGCGGTGCGTAAACATCGCATGGGCGTCGTGGGCCGCGCCTCCGCCTCCATGGGCGCCGCCCAACGGGGGATTGAGATACCAGGCAATGCTGTCTTTGGCGTCTTCCGCAATGACTTTGCCGTGCGCATGTTGCGGGCCAGCGTGCCAGCAGGGATCGAAGCGCCGTTGCGCTTCTATGTCACCCAAAATAGTGATGACACCGCGCAGCTCAGTTACCGCCGCCCCTCCGACGTGTTCAAGCCGTACGGCAACGCCGAACTCGACGCCATGGCGACTGAACTGGACATTATTTTTAGCAAAATCGCCAAAGATGCGGTCGCCAATTAGAGCAATTTCGAAGTTAACTGAAGTGGCCGCTCGCCTGGCCATTATGGGCGATGAACCAGAACGATACCGCTACGCTGGCAACCGACGATTATAGCTGTTCTTTCGCCCGTGCCAGTTCAGCCGCCGCCGCATGGATGGCCGCAAGCAAGGTTGGCGCGATATGTTCGGCGGGAAGTTGATCAAGTGCCCCCAGGGATCTTAAGGTGGATTCCGCGGTACCGGACAATCCGGCCAGAAAACAGGCGACACCATTGGATGTCGTGCGGGTCAAAATTTCCTCGATCGCCAAGGCCGCGCTGGTATCAACATGCGCGGCGTCGGTAAAATCATAGATCATCGCCTCGTGCCCCAATACAGCCGTGCCAACCCGCTGACTTAATTCGCGGGCCGAAGCGTACGAGAATCTGCCCCGCAGAAATACCAGGCCGATCTTTCCGTCCAATTTCTCCAATGCCTTTCGCTCCGCAGTCCCCAGGTGATGGTCGTTCTCGGGAATGGCGAGCGCGGTTACGCCCTTCATTTCTTCCGTTTCCATCCATCTTGCGGTGGCGAAGCCGGCAAGAATCAGACCTACGGCGACGGCCGTGATGAGGTCAACAAACACCGTGAGCCCCAGGGTCGCCAACATTACAAGAACCTTGTCGCGCGGCGCACGGTGGCATCGTCGGATATAACCCCAATCGATAATATCCCAGCCCACTTTCATTAAAATACCGGCCAGGACTGCGTGCGGCACTTTTTCCGCCAGGGGGCCAAGGCCAAGGGCCAAGGCCAACAGGATGAGCGCGTGCAGGGCGCCGGAAAGCGGTGTCCTCCCTCCGGCGCGGACGTTGACGACGGTGCGCATGGTCGCGCCGGCGCCCGGCAGACCGCCAATCAGTCCCGCCACCATGTTGCCGATGCCTTGACCGATCAATTCACGATTCGAATTGTGCCGCGTGCGCGTGATGGAATCAGCTACCAGCGAGGTCAAAAGACTGTCGATCGATCCGAGCAATGCCAACACGAAAGCCGGCTGGACGATAGACGGCAAATCGATAATGGCGAACAATGGGAGGTGCAGGTCCGGCAGCCCGGTCGGGACATTGCCGATGACGGGTGCTCCGTCGAACACAAACAGGCCCAACATCGTGCCGACGGCCAGGGCCACAAGAGGTGGCGGCACGACGGTCCGCAGCCGCGCCGGCCAAAGGACCATCATGGCCAGGGCAAAGCATGCGATGATCAACGCGTCACTGTTGATATGGCTGGCCAGATTGGCCCATTCCTTGATCGCGCCGACCGGACCGCCCGTCACCGCCGGCATACCCACAAAAGGCAGGGTCTGGATCAGGATAATGATCACGCCAATCCCGGACATGAAGCCGGAAACCACGGAATAGGGTGTATAGGATACAAACCGGCCGACACGCAAAAACCCGAACGTCATCTGTAAAAAGCCGCCTAGAAAGACGATTGCGAACGCGTCGGCCAGGTTTCCTCCATGTTCGGCCACCACCGCGCCCATGACCACGGTCATCGGACCCGTCGGACCCGATACCTGAGCCGGGGTGCCGCCGAACACGGCGGCGAAAAAGCCCACGGCGATGGCCCCGTAAAGTCCTGCGATGGCGCCAACACCAGAGGCCACGCCGAAGGCCAAGGCCAGCGGCAGCGCGACCACGGCGGCTGTAACACCGCCGAAAACATCGCCGCGAAGCGTGTTGAAGGAATAAGACACCGGCCCGCTCCTTACAAACCAGCAGGAAATCTAGATTATGCCATACCGTTTCCCAAATACAGGATTACCGGGACGGGTCGGTCCCCAATACCAAACAACCACTGCTTAAAAGCCCTGGATGGTCTGTAAAATCCAGAAGATGGTTCCAGCAAGGGCGGCTGAAGCGGGCACGGTGATTACCCAGGCGGCCGCGATGGTGGCCAAGTGCGCGCGCCGGACCAGCTTGCGCCGCTGTGCGCGCGCCGTCTGATCTTCGCCGCCGTTTTTTTCGCCCGCGCCATCAAATCGGCCATGATTTATGTGGGTGCGCCGCGCGGTATGCCATTCCCGGTAAAAACCCACGCCGAACACCGCCCCGACGGCGATATGGGTGGAACTGACAGGCAAACCCAGGGCCGACGCGATGATGACGGTGATCGCCGCCGACAAGGCCACGCAATAGGCCCGCATGGGATTCATTCGGGTAATTTGCTGGCCGACCATACGTATCAGCTTGGGCCCGAACAAAAGCAGACCGGCCGATATGCCGGCGGCGCCGATGAACATGACCCAGGCAGGAATTTCCACTATTGCCGCCACCTGTCCGGATTCCGCAGCTCCAACAATGGCCGCCAGGGGACCGACGGCGTTCGCCACATCGTTGGAACCATGCGCGAAGGACAGCAGTGCGGCGGAACAGATCAAAGGTATGGTGAACAAGGAGCGCAGGGATTTATTTCGATTTTCCATGCCTTGGGCTTGCTTGCGGATGAGCGGATTGACAATGACATAGGCTGCGGCGAAAACCGCCACGCCGATTGCAGCGATAACCCAGGCATCGGGTTGCCAGATCCGCTTCAGACCCTTCATCACCAGATAGGCGGAAAACACGCCGGCCATCAAAGCCACCAGGACCGGCACCCAGCGCTTGGCGCCGGCAATCTTGTCGTCGCGATAGATGATGTTAGCCTTAATGAAGGCCAGAAAGGCCGCGGCTATGACCCCGCCCAGGACAGGTGAGATCACCCATGAGGCCGCGATCATGCCCATCTTCGGCCAATTTATCACGCTGAAGCCGACTGCAACGATACCCGCACCGACCACACCGCCAACAATGGAATGGGTGGTCGAAACCGGCGCATTCAACATGGTCGCGATATTGACCCACAGGGCTGCCGCCAGCAGGGCGGACAGCATGCTCCAGATGAACATATCGGAACTGGGAAAATCAGACGGGGCGATAATGCCTTTGGCAATGGTCTTGACCACGTCGCCGCCCGCGACAATGGCGCCCATGGTCTCGAATATGGAGGCGATGATTAGCGCGCCCAGCATGGTCAAGGCACGGGAGCCGACCGCCGCGCCCACATTGTTGGCGACGTCATTGGCGCCAATATTCAGCGCCATATAACCACCGATGATGCCGGCCACGATCACAACGGTACGCTGTTCTCCGCCGGCGCTGGCAATCGTTACGCCAACCCATACGATCAACAAAAATAACAGCGCCAAGCCCAATTTTGTTACTGGTCGGGCCTGTTCCAGCATAGCGGCACCGATCCGGTCAAACTTGGCCAGATCCTTGCTCAGTGTCTCTTTATACATAACGCCTGCGCCCCCGCGCCCGCATCCCCAAAACAGCGCCTGCACGAAACAAGCGGCCGCTTTTCAATGAGCGAAATCTATATGCAGGCGCCCGAACCGCCCATGCGGCAGATGGCCACACCTCGCTTGCCGACGTCAGGCCGCCTTGGGCGCCGCACGCCTGACGCTGTCATCCACATGATCGTCGTATTGGGCAAAGTTCTCGCGGAAGCGGGCAACCAGGTCCTGGGCTTGTGCATCGTAGGCGGCGCCATCCGCCCAGGTGCCGCGCGGATCAAGAATTTCGGTGGGTACGCCGGGGCAGGCTTCGGGTACCATCAGGCCAAAATTCTCGTCTTCGCGGAATGACCCGCTGGCCAATTGACCTTCCAGCGCCGCGCTTAACAAAGCCCGGGTATACTGGATCGGCATGCGATAGCCGGTACCATAAATGCCCCCGGTCCAACCGGTATTGACCAGCCAGCAATTGACGCCGTGCTGGGCGATACGGTCGCGCAGCATGTTGCCATAGACGCTTGGATGGCGCGGCATGAAGGGGGCGCCGAAACAGGTGGAGAAGGTCGCCTGTGGCTCGCTACCCACGCCTTTTTCAGTGCCAGCGACCTTTGCCGTATAGCCCGAGAGGAAGTGGTACATGGCCTGTTCCGGCGTCAACCGCGACAAGGGCGGCAAGACGCCAAAGGCATCCGCCGTCAACATCACCACGTTGCGTGGATGTCCGGCGGTACCGCTGGCCGAGATATTGGGAATAAAGTCCAGGGGATAGGAGGCCCGGGTGTTTTCCGTCAAGCTGCCGTCGTTGAGATCCAGGTAGCGCGTGTCCGGATCCATCACGACATTTTCCAGAACCGTGCCAAAACGCCGGGTGGTGGCGAAAATCTCAGGCTCCGCCTCTGCCGACAAATTGATCACTTTGGCGTAGCAGCCGCCTTCGAAATTGAACAGGCCGTTGGTGCTCCAACCATGTTCATCATCCCCGACCAGTTGCCGGTTGGGATCCGCCGACAGGGTGGTTTTACCCGTGCCGGACAGGCCAAAAAATATCGCCGATCCGCCATCCGCGCCGACATTGACGGAACAATGCATGGGCAAGACATCCTGGGCCGGCAACAGGTAATTCAGAATTGAGAACACGGACTTCTTGATTTCGCCAGCGTAGGACGTACCGCCAATGAGGACCATCCTCCGTGCGAACGAAGCCAGAATATAGGTGCCCGAACGCAGGCCCGGTGTGCCCGGTGGCGCCTCCAACCCGGGCGCTTGCAGAATGGTGAACTGCGGTTGAAAATGAGCCAGTTCGTCCGCCGTCGGCTGGATGAACATGTTGCGGGCGAACAAGGTATGCCATGCCTGTTCCGTGACGATGCGCACGCCCAGGCGATGGCGTTTGTCAGCACCGGCCCAGACGTCCTGCACATGCAGGTCCCGGCCCTCGTAATGTGCGAGATGCGCCTTCAGGACGGCGTCGAATTCGGCAGGCTCGATCGGTTTGTTGACCGGGCCCCAATCGATATTTGCCTCGCTGACGGCTTCGCGTACGATGAACTTGTCATTGGCGGAACGGCCTGTATGGACACCTGTGTGGCAGACGAGGGCGCCACCTTGGCTTAATTCAGCCTCGCCACCGAGCAGCGCCATCTGGCAAAGCGCCGGCGTCTCCAAATTCCAATACTGCTTGCCAGAATTGACTATACCCTGCGTATCAAGCCCGTGGCGGCTGACATTAGTTCCAATTTGCCTCACTGCATTCTCCCAAGAGACGACAAAATGTCCACCGACGCAAAACCGACAGACCCAAGTGTTGAACCGATTTCGAAACCGGCGCCAATGCGCCCGCCTTTTTGAAGACTGCCCCATTTGCAAGATAGGCGGCAATGGCTGGTGTGGCAACAATGGGGATGTGCAAAATGTGGCAATACATGCACTTTATGCGCTAATTTAGCGCGGAATGATGCCTGACGCCATGCATCTGGCGGCCTGCCTGCGACTATGGCCCTTACCTGCGGCTATAGCCCTTACCTGCGGGCGGCCTGAGTCAGGGCGGCAAATTGTTGTCGTAGCGAATCGGCATCGCTTACCGGGGCAGGGAAATCCAACCGCAGCACCTCGCCCTCCCGGCGCAAATCGCAACCTTCCGGATCACAACCCGTCAAGACCCAGCCGGTTTCCTTCGCCCCCCGCAAAACTTGCGCATAAAGTTGGACGGCGTCGCGATGATCTCCGTTCATCTGGCTGACGGCACTGGCCTCCCAGTATTTCATCTCGTGCACGCCGGGTTCCAGATATAGCAATGTGCTCTTGTCGATCCATTCAATCCTGCCGAACCCGGCCACCAGATGGCCGCGTGTCACCGCGAGGCGATAAAAGGCAAAATCAGCAAAATCCACATAACCGGCGGCATCCCTGTGCCGGGCCAAAAAACGTTGCCGGAGATGGCCGTCATTGCTGCGTACGGCACGTCCCGCGACGCTGACCCGCGCGCCCGCCAAGGGAGAGGCCAAGCCCCGGGTACCATCGAATAACAGGGAAACCCGGTTGTCGGCGGCAATATTGCGCGCATGTTCAGCCAGATCGGAAAGCAGCAGGATAGGCGAAGCGTCGTAGTCCGCCGCCACCAATACCAACGAGGTCAGCGGATAGCCATCATCGGGCATGATGGTGCCCAGCGCGGCCCAATCGTGGCGCCGCATCAGATTTCGGGCCAGGGCGGCGGCCGGCTGATTTGGTTCAGTCATAGGATTGTTCCATGGCTATTCCGATGAAAGCCGAATATAGAGCAATTTCCGCGTCATTCCGATGCAAAGCGTTCCGGCGATCCCTGAAATACATGGCGAGGCAATGAATACCCCAGGAACCATCATGCCGAGCCGGGGCCTTGCCGCTGAATTCGTTGGCCGTGTGCGCGTCATTGCCAAACTGGCCGTGCCGATAACGATGGCGCGGGCCGGCATGCTGGTCCTGATCATGGTCGATACGGCCATGACTGGCCATGCCAGCAGTACCGAACTGGCATTTTATGGTCTGGGCCATGCGGTGCACATGGTCTGTCTATTGATCGGCATCGGCATGCTGGTGGGAACGGCGGTGCTATGCGCCCAGGCGGTTGGCGCCGGAGCGCTGGCGGAATGCGGCGTGATTTGGCGGGTCGCGACGTTGCAGGCGCTGGCGCTGGGCGTCTTGTTCGCGCTTTTGGCCCTGGCTGGGACGCGGATTTACCTGGGCCTGGGACAGGATCGCGCCTTGGCCGAGGGCGCCGGCGGAGTCTTGATCATTCTTAATTTGGGTTTACCTGGTCAATTGGTCTTTGCCGCCGCGATCCTGTTCCTGGAGTCCGTGGGCCGCCCTGGGCCTGGCCTGATCATCATGATCGCCGCCAATCTGCTGAATATCGGCTTGAATTGGCTGTTGATCGGGGGACAATTTGGCCTGGGGGCCGAAGGTGCGGCCTGGGCCACCACCCTGGTGCGTTGGCTAATCGCCGCGGCTGCCGTTATCTACATCTTCGCCATGTCCGACGCCGCCCGGTACAACGTTGCCGGCCCCATGCACGAGGGCTGGCCCATTGGGCGTAAACTGCGCCGCCTGGGGTATCCGCTGGGCCTGGCGCAGGGTCTCGAATCAGGGGCCTTTTCCACCCTGACCTTGCTCGCCGGATACTTGGGTATCCATGCCGTCGGCGCCTTCCAGATTGTCATGAACCTGGTCGCCTTTTGCTATATGGGGGCCATTGGCGTGGGCACGGCGACGGCGGTGCATGTCGGCATTGCCATCGGCCGGCAGGATCCGCGGCAAATGGCTCTCTCCGGCTGGGCCGGGCTGTTTACCATCGCCTTGCTGATGGCCGCCCTGGCGGTGATCATGGCAATCTTTCCAGGTTACCTGGGCCGCGCTTTCACCCGGGATCCGGCTTTGCTGGCCATTGTTGTGCCGACTTTGCTGGTGGCGGCCGCGACGCTGATTAGCGACGGCGCCCAGGGCGTGTTGATGGGAGCCTTGCGGGGCGCCGGCGATGTCTGGGTTCCCTCGGCCTTGCATCTTTGCGCTTTCCTTCTGGTCATGGTGCCGGCCGCGGGCGGACTCGCCATTTCGGCCGGCCTGGGTACGCCAGGGCTGATGCTGGGCACCTTTTGCGGCGTCACCCTGGCGGCGATTCTATTGGCGAGCCGCTTTCACATGATCGCGAAACGGCCTATTAAGCGCCTTTAGCTCTGCCCTGATTTGGCCACAATGCGGCCGCAATGGCGGCTATCCTTGGCACTAATTATAAAAGCCGCCGACGCGAGGAGCTGGACGAAAGGATACGCCATGCCCGCGACCATTACATTGGTTGATGATGACCGGAATATCTTGACTTCCGTTTCCATTGCCCTGGAAGCCGAAGGCTACAAGGTCTCGACCCATACCGATGGCGCGCAGGCGCTGGAGGCGATGACGGCCAAGCAGCCGGATTTGGCCGTGTTGGATATCAAGATGCCCGGCATGGATGGCATGGAATTGTTGAACCGGTTGCGCCGGGTATCTTCGCTGCCGGTGATATTCCTGACCTCGAAGGACGAAGAAATCGACGAAATGCTGGGCCTGAAAATGGGCGCGGACGATTACATCCGAAAGCCATTTTCCCAACGCTTGTTGATTGAACGTATTCGTGCGGTCCTGCGCCGGGCCGACGCGGGCGGACGGGCGGGTAAAAGCGACGACAGCGAGTTATTGATCCGAGGCGAACTGCGGCTGGATCCGATCCGCCATGAATGCAGGTGGCGTGGCGATCAGGTGCAATTGACGGTAACCGAGTTTTTGTTGCTGCAGGCTCTCGTCAAGCACCCCGGCCATGTAAAAAGCCGGGATCAGTTGATGGATGCGGCGTATGGCGACAATATTTATGTCGATGACCGCACCATTGATTCACACATCAAACGCCTGCGCCGGAAGCTTAAGTCGGTGGACGCGGAATTTTCCGGTATCGAAACCCTGTACGGCCTGGGTTATCGTTTCCAGGATTAGCGCATTTTCGAATTTGGCCAGGCCGCCTGATGCTTATCGAATCGGCCATGGGGCGGGAGGAATACGGTGGTAAGTCGACTAGGCCAGCCCGGCCCGCGTCCCGCCGAGCCATCGCAGATGCGTCTTTCGGGTATCGGCGGTCCGGCACCCGAAAGGCACCGGCGTTTTTCCACCCTTACCTTGCGCATTCTGGCGCCGAATGTACTGGCGCTTGGCGTTCTGGTCGGCGGCATTTTCTATCTCGATCAATACCGCGACGGCTTGTTGGATGCCAAAATCGCGGCCATGCAAAGCCAGGCGGAAGTGATCGCTGGCGCCTTGGGGGAAAGCGCCCTGGCGGGCCCCGAGGACAGCCGCCGTCTGGCGCAGGCGGTTTCCGCCCGTATTATCCGCCGCTTGGTGGTGCCGACCCGGACGCGGGCCCGATTGTATATGCCCGACGGCAACATTCTGGCCGACTCGCGGGAACTGGTCGCCGCTGGTCGGCAAGTACAGTTGCGCTATCTGCCCCCGGCCGATCCCTCGGACCGCGTGATGTCTTTTTTCAACCGTGCCTACGACTGGCTGCTGCCACGTCTGCCCAGGGGCCCTGCCTTTCCTCCCTACCATGAACGCCCGGGCAATGGCCTGGTGGATTACCCTGAGTTATCTGTCGCGCTGAGCGGCGAGGTTGGCGGTGCCATTCGGATGTTCAAGGATGAAACCTTGATCCTGACCGTGGCGGTGCCGGTGCAGCAATTGCGCCGGGTCGTCGGCGCCCTGCTGCTCTCCGCTGATAGTGCCGAGATCGAGGAGGGTGTGCGCAATGCCCGGTTGGCCATACTGCAAGCCTCCGCACTGGCTTTGACGGTTACGGTACTGATGTCGTTTTTTCTGGCCGGCACGATCGCCGGACCAGTGCGCCGCCTGGCCGAGGCCGCGGACCGGGTGCGGCGCTGGCGGGGCCGGCGGGTTGGGATTCCGGATCTTAGCCACCGCCGCGATGAAATTGGCGATCTGAGCGGTGCGCTGCATGGCATGACAGAGGCACTGTACGGCCGCCTGGATGCCATCGAGGTATTCGCGGCGGATGTGGCTCACGAAATCAAGAATCCCCTGACATCGTTACGCAGTGCCCTCGAATCCATAGACCGCACCGATGACCCGGCACAAAAGAAACGCCTCATGGCGGTCATGACCCAGGACGTCCGCCGCATGGACCGTTTGATCAGCGATATCTCCAACGCCAGCCGGGTTGATGCGGAATTGGCGCGCGAGGAATCGGTACCTGTCAATCTGGTGATCCTGCTGCAGACCTTGTTGTCGGTGCGGCAATCCGCCGCCGAGGCGCCGGGACCTGCATTCGAACTGCAGCTTGACCCCGGCGCTGCGATCATGATCGATGGCCTGCCCAGCCGTCTGGGCCAAGTGGTCGACAATATAGTCGGTAATGCCCTATCGTTTTCTCCAGCCAACGGAATAATTAAATTGTCGCTGGAGCGGCAGGGGGAGATGGCGCAATTGGTGGTTGAAGACGATGGTCCCGGTATTCCGCCCGGTCAGGAAGAAGCAATCTTTCGTCGCTTTTATAGCCAACGCCCGGCTGGCGAGGCTTTTGGCCAGCATTCCGGCCTGGGCCTGTCCATCTGCCGGCAAATCGTCGAGGCCCACGGCGGCACCATCAACGCGGAGAACCGCATTGGCCCCGACGGCGCCATTCGCGGCGCCCGCTTTGTCGTCCGCCTGCCCCTGCCATAGGCCATGGCGCCGGGGATCGCGGCCACCACGTCAAGCAACCGCAAAGGCGAAGCCGCCGGTGGCGAAACCCATGGCTGCTGGTCGCGCAATTCCCTGGTGCGCGATCAAGGCACATTGGTTTATCCGCCCGGTGGCCGATAGCTCAATTGGTTCGCGATTTTCATTGCTTCGACCGCGTCGTCCATGGAATGCAGGACCGTGATTTTACTATTGCCAACCCCGGTCGCGCCGTCGATCATGGCAGCGGCAAGGGCCTGGACATCGCTTTCGAGGTCAAAAATCAGCACCGCATCCCAGTCACCGAAAGTGAAATAATAGTCAACCAGCCGTCCGCCCATCTGCTTGATGGCCTTGCGGGCTTCCGGCTTGCGGTTCTGCGGTTTGGCCACCAGCGCTTTGACCGCCGCGGCGCTGAATTTCAATTGCAGCATGTATCTTCGCATAGGAGCCTTCCCGTCTTTACATTTGCTTCGGATCGTTCACGCCGCATTCAAACCTCAAGGCCCAATTGGCGTGCGAGGTGAGGAAAATCGTCGGCGATGAAGTCGTGATGCGGCGCCGGGGTCGGATCGGGCGGGCCGGCGGCGCCCCATTCATCGGGGCGGCGCACGAAGGCGGATTTGAAGCCAACCTGGCGCGCCGCATTCAGGTCAACATTATGGCAGGCAACCATCAGAATTTCAGCGGGTTCCAACGCCAGCCACTGTGCCGCCCGCTCATAGGCCTCGGGCAGAATTTTGTACTTGCCAATCATTTCGCAGGAAATGACCGCATCCCAGGAAAGGCCGTTGCGCCTGGCGGTATCGACGACTAGCGAAACGCTCAGAATTGTGAACGAGGCGACGACGAATTTCTCGCGTAGTTTGGCCAGGATCGCCGGAAAACCGGGCCAGCAATCCAATTCATGCCAGGCGCGCCAGATCGCCGTGCGGTCGCGGTCCGCAAAGGCGTTCAGACCATATTCGTCGATCACCTCGTCCAGCATGCATCGATGCACGTCATCGATGTTGAACGTCGGGGCGGTATTGGCGCCACTGTTCACCATCGCCTTTAGCGATCGGGCCCGATAGTCGTTGGCGATGGCCGGCCAGTCCCGCTCCAGCCCATGGCGGTTGCCGGCTGCCGTCAAGGCACCGCTGATACCCGTATGCCAATCCAGAATGGTGCCGCCCGTATCGAATGTCAGTGCCTTGATCCTTGGCATCGCATCCTCCCTATCATTTGCTGTACAGGAATTAGGTGGCGGGCCGCAACAGATCGCGGCTAATGACGACATTCTGAATTTCCGTGGTGCCGTCGATGTAATGGGCCATCTTGGCGCAGGCTAGGTGGCGGGCCAGGGGGAAGTCGTGCTTGTAGCCATCCGCCCCCATGACCTGCATGCAATCCGCGATACCCTTCAGCGCGGCGCGGGTAGCGAATTTTTTGGCATGCGCGGCGGCTATTGCCGCCCGCTGCCCGGCATCGATCGCCCGCGTCGCCGCGTAGGCCATCAGGCGGGCGGCGTGCAGGTCCGTGGCTACATCGGCCAATTGCCATTGCAGACCCTGAAAATCCAGCACCCGTTGTCCGAACGCCCGCCGGTCGCCGGCATGGACCAGAGTAACATCCAGGCTGTTGGCCATCATCCCGCAGCACATGGCGGCAACGTTGGCGCGCGCCAGATCGATGCCCGCCATGGCGCCTTTGAAACCTTCGCCGGGTGGAAACAGCATCGCGTCGTCAGAGAGCCTGCAATCCTCAAATCGAAAACCCCCGGCGCCCATGACATGGGCGCCCATGGTGCTATAGGGGGCCTCGCGGAATACGCCAGGGTGATCGGCCTCGACGATGAACGCCGCGATGCCACGCCAGCCTTGCGAGGCATCGGTCTGGGCATAAACGCTGAGCAGATCGGCGCTGGCGGCGGAGGTGATCCAGGCCTTGGCGCCATTCAGGATCCAACCGCCATCCCTGCGCCGCGCTGTGGTCGTCACATTGGCGGCGTCGGAGCCGCTTTGCGGCTCGGTCAGCAAGAATGCGCCCAGATATTTGCCGGACAGCATACCGGGCAGATAGCGTTCCCGCTGTGCCGGACTGCCGGCCTGGGCGATCGCATTCATGAAATTGTTATGCACCACCAGGACAAAGGCATAGGCCATATCGGCCTTGGATAACTCCTCCATCACCCGCGCCATGGCGGTCTTTGACAGGCCGCGTCCACCCTGTGCTTCCGCCAGCAGCAGGCCGGTCAGGCCGGCGTTGGCCGCGGGTCCGATCCGCTCGGGCGGCAAACAGCGTTGCTGCTCCCAGACGGCGGCATTGGGGGCGATGACGCTGCTGGCAAAATCAATTGCCGCCTCGATCGTCCGTTGTTCAAAAGGCTGAAGCGCGGTATCCATGCTGGACTCCACTAATGATGATGCAAATGCACATAGTTAACCAAGGAACGGGGACAGACAAGCAGCATGCTACTCGCCATTGAAGGCATTGATGGAGCGGGCAAGGGAACCCTGTGCCGGGAGCTGCTGGCCCTGGCGGAAGGCGCCGGCGTTCGGGCCGCGGCGCTGTCCTTTCCACGCTACGAGCAGACCCAGTTCGCCGACCTGATCGGGCGCTATCTGCGCGGTGAAATGGGCACCATGGACCAGGTGCCCGTGCGCTATGCGGCGCTGCTGTACGGTGGCGACCGCTTTGAAAGCCGGGACCACCTAATGGCCTTGATGGCGGGCTACGATCTGGTGATCCTGGACCGCTATGTCGCTTCCAACATCGCCTACAACGCGGCCAAACTGCCCAGCGCCGAACGGGTCGAATTAATCAGCTGGATCGAGCAGTTGGAGTACGGGCTGTTTGACTTGCCCCGTCCGGATCTGACTCTGTTGCTGGCGACCTCCACCGCGCTCGCCGACCGCCTGGTCGCTGAAAAGGCTGCACGCAGTTACACCCAGGCGATCCGGGACCTGCATGAGGCGGACCGCGATTACCTGACCGTTGTGGCGGCGGTCTATGGCGAGTTGGCGAAGGCGGGCAAGGAGAGTTGGTTCCGGGTAGAGCCGACCGATGCCGCTGGCGATCTGCGCCCACCGTCCGACATCGCGGCAATGGTTTGGCAACACCCGGGCCTGTCGGCCTTAATCTCCCGGTAGGTCCAGGTATACGATGACGGCGGCCGAGGCTATGACGGCGACATCGCCCAGGGCTTCATCGGGCACATCCAAACCACCCCTAACCACATTCACGGTGACGGTGCCATAGGGTAAGGCGGCCTGTACGGCGGCTTGATCCACCTCGTCAGGCTGTTGTACGCCGATGGTGACGTCCACGTACATGGCGGTGGACGGATCGACGCCAAGGGTGCGGATCATGGTTAGGGAAGAATGGTGGAGGGCATCGTCGACGGCCCGCAAGGCGGCCTTGGTGTAATTGCCGCCGTGCAGGTCGTTACCAGTGCCCATTTCCAATATGACGCGTTTTTTACTCACGATTATTTTCCTTTACGCCACGTCCAGATAAACGACGGCGGCGGCATGGGCCATGACGGTCGCATCCGTGCCCTGGTCATTCGGGATTTCCAGGCCGCCTTGCACCACCTCAACGGTGCCGGTGCCATGGGGCAATACCGCCAACACCGCTGCCTTGTCCACCTGGTCCGGCTGAGGCACGCCGATGGTGACCGACACGTGCATGGACTCTACATCCAGACCCAGGGCGCCGGCTACGGTAAGCGAATTATGCCAGAGCGCATCCCGCAGCGCCCGCACCGCCGCCTTGGTATGGTCGGTGCCGCGAATATCAGTTCCCATACCGATTTCCAGCACCATTCGCTTCATCGTCATATCGACATCGCCTCCCATGATTCATTACTGTGGCTGGCGCCCGCATACCGGACCGGCCAACATAGAGCGGATAAGGTAACTATGGCTGATTTACGGATTTTTTCCTATATGCCCAATCCGCATCCGTTTCGCACCGTACCGGCGGCATGCATAAAAAAATTCGACCAACGACGGCGCCGGGCCGCGGCAGGGCAGGCCTAGTGCCTGGATTGCGACGGCGGCGATTCGCTTTCCAGATCCATGTCTTCCTCGGCCGACAATGCACCCGCCGACGTGGCGGAGAGAATTTCACCGGCCGTGGAACCGGCGGTGGTCGCGGCATAGGCGGCAAATTCCAAAATGGTTAGCGCCATGCATTTGGGGCAGATGTTCTGGCGTGTCATGGCCTGCATCAAATTGCCACCGACCGTTTCATCGATCAGATTACGAATTTCATCTTCGTATTCATCGGCGTGCTTGAGGTCGTCATCCATTTCTGCCTCACTGCAGTTTAGTTAGGCTGCCGCAAACCATATCAGGACGCTCGGGTCAACGCGAGCCAATCCTCGTCCGGACAGGTCATGATAGGTTTCCGCCGCTTTGCATTAATGCCTTACAATTCAGTTATATAGACAGAGTTTGGTGTGGCGGGCGAGGGTGACGGTGTACCGCCAATTGACGATAATTTTTTAAATCCGCCGCAGGTGCCCGGTGGGTAAGTCAAACTGGAAAATGGTCTAGTGATTCCAATTAATTGAAAATATCTCTCACTCAAAGAATAAATTTGGACAGATCGGCGTTCTTCGCCAGATCGCCCATATGCTCTTGAACATAAGCTGCGTCGACATTGACGGTTTCGCCGTGACGATCGGTGGCACTAAAGCTGATGTCGTCCAGAATCCGCTCCAGAATGGTGTGCAGACGCCGCGCACCGATGTTTTCAACGTTCTGGTTGACCTCAGCCGCCACGGCGGCGATTTCGTCGATGGCATCGTCGGTAAATGCCAAGGTTACGCCTTCCGTATTCAACAAAGCCACATATTGTTTGATCAGGGAGGCTTCCGGTTCCAGCAAGATGCGCTTGAAATCAGCCGCCCCCAGGGCGGACAACTCCACCCGAATGGGTAACCGGCCCTGCAATTCGGGCAATAGGTCCGAAGGCTTGGCCAGATGAAAGGCGCCCGACGCAATAAATAGCACATGGTCGGTTTTCACGGCGCCATACTTGGTGGCGACCGTGGTGCCTTCCAACAGGGGTAGTAGATCCCGTTGCACGCCTTCGCGGCTGACATCTGCGCCCGAGCGTTCCGAACGGGCGGTTACCTTGTCGATCTCGTCCAGGAAGACGATACCGTTTTCCTCCACCGCAGCGAGGGCGTCGCGCACCAGGGCTTCCTCGTCCAGCAGCTTGTCGGATTCCTCCGCCACCAGAACCTCGTATGACTCCGCTACCGTCAACCGCCGGCGCCTGGTGCGGTTGCCGCCCAGGGCCTTTCCCAGCATATCGTTTAGATTGAGCATACCCATCTGGGCGCCGGGCATGCCCGGCACTTCGAAAGTAGGCAGACCCCCGCCGCCCGTATCGGCGACGTCCAATTCGATCTCCTTTTCCGCCAATTCGCCGTCGCGCAGTTTGCGCCGAAAGGCATCCCGTGTGCCGGCCGAGGCTTTATCGCCAACCAGGGCGTCCAGTACCCGTTCTTCCGCCGCCAATTCCGCCTTGGCCTGCACCGCCTCGCGACGTTTCTCGCGCACCATGGTCAGGGCGATTTCCACCAGATCGCGGATGATCTGTTCCACATCCCGGCCGACGTAGCCAACCTCGGTAAATTTCGTGGCTTCTACCTTGACGAACGGCGCCCCGGCCAGACGGGCCAGACGGCGGGCAATTTCCGTCTTGCCGACGCCGGTAGGGCCAATCATCAGAATATTTTTCGGCATGACTTCTTCGCGCATGTTGCCTTCCAGTTGCATCCGCCGCCAGCGGTTGCGCAGGGCGATGGCGACGGCGCGTTTGGCATCGTTCTGGCCGACGATGAAACGGTCCAGCTCGGAAACAATCTCCCGGGGGCTAAATTCGGTCATGGTTGTAAGGTTTCCACGGTAACGTTTTCATTGGTATAGACGCAGATGCCGGCGGCGATCCGCATGGCGCGTCGGGCGATATCCTCGGCCGCCAAATTCTCCAGGTCCATCAAGGCCCGGGCCGCCGCCAGGGCGTAGTTGCCGCCAGAGCCGATGCCAATCAGGCCATCCTCGGGCTCCAGCACATCGCCGGTGCCGGTCAGGACCAGACTGGTATCCACGTCCGCCACCGCCATCATCGCTTCCAACCGGCGCAGATAGCGGTCGGTGCGCCAGTCCTTGGCCATTTCCACTGCCGCCCGCGTCAGATTGCCTGGATGTTGTTCCAGTTTGCCTTCCAGCCGTTCGAACAAAGTAAAAGCGTCCGCCGTGGCGCCGGCAAAGCCGGCGATAATCTTGCCGCCCGTGCCCAGACGCCGCACTTTGCGCGCATTGGACTTGATCACGGTCTGACCCAGGCTGACCTGACCGTCGCCAGCCATGACCACCGTGCCGCCCTTGCGGACGCATAGAATTGTGGTGCCATGCCACGTTTCACTGTTCGAATTGTTCACAAGCTTTGTATCCTTTGCCACAAGCACATCATGTATGGCGAAACGCCGCTCTATTCAAGCTTCGCGAACGCCGTGCTGGCGATTGCCGCGCCGGCCTGTTATACCGCGCTCTGCCAATACCGATAGACCGCCGTGGGCGGGAATCCCTCGGATTTGAAGGAGCGCGGCCATGCGTAAGGCCAAAATAGAACGCAATACCAAGGAAACCCAGATTTCGGTTACTGTAAACCTGGATGGGACCGGCAGCTATGACGTGAATACAGGCCTTGGTTTCCTGGATCATATGCTGGAGCAACTATCGCGTCACAGCCTGATTGACCTGGCGGTCCAGGCCAAAGGTGACTTGCACATCGACGGCCACCACACCACCGAGGATACCGGCCTGGCCATCGGGGAAGCAATCCGCCAGGCTCTGGGCGCGCGCACGGGTATCGTCCGTTATGGCAACGCTTTGGTGCCCATGGACGAAACCCTGACGCGGGTTGCGCTGGACCTATCGGACCGGCCCTATTTGATCTGGAAGGTCGCGTTCAACCGGCCGAAGCTGGGGCAGATGGATACGGAACTGTTCAGGGAATGGTTTCAGGCCCTGTCGCAAGCGGCAGGCATCACCCTGCATGTGGAAGTGTTATATGGCCAAAACAACCATCACATGATTGAAAGCTGTTTCAAGGCCCTCGCCCGCAGTCTGCGGCAGGCGGTCGAGATTGATCCACGCCGGGCCGATGCGGTGCCCTCTACCAAGGGCGTTCTGGGCGGTAGTTTGTAACGATAGCTTGTTAAGGGGGGGCGGATGCGCCTCTATACGGTTCACCATCGGCCCGGTTCTGCCGGGCGCCGAACAGTCGGCGGGGCGGCCCTGGACCCGGACGTGGTCTTTGTCAAGGAAGGCTTTTGCTGGCCGGCCTTGTTCATACCTTTGTTATGGCTGCTCTATCGTGGGCAATTCTGGGGCCTTTTGGCCTATCTGGGTCTGTCGGGCATTCTGTCGGCCTTAAGCTTTGGTGCCGGCATGGATAATATCGCCACGCTGTTGCTGTCTTTGGTGCTGTCGTTTTTGGTGGCGGCACAGGCGAATGACTGGCGCCGTTGGCGGTTGGGCGCCAAAGGCTATGCATTTGCGTCTGTGGTCGCTGCCGGCAGTCTGCGGCAGGCGGAGGCGATCTATTTCCATACCCGATGGCAGGACCCGGAAACCGCGCCGGCCCCTCCCGCGCCGCCTTTCGCGCACTTCCCGGCCAGCGGCCTGACGCCGTTTGCCACGCCGTTTGATCCAGTTTGAAGCCGGGGCAACGCGCATGCGTATCGCAATCGTCGACTATGGTTCCGGCAACCTCTGCTCCGCCGCCAAGGCGTTTGAACGCGCCGGCCGGGACCGCCGGGAAGTGGTCGAGGTTCAGGTTACCTCCCAGGCCGAGATCGTCGCTGGCGCCGACCGGGTGGTGCTGCCGGGGGTGGGCGCTTTTGCTGATTGTCGGGCCGGGCTGGAAGCCGTGGATGGCATGATCGAGGCATTGACCGAGTTTGCCGTGCGACGTGGCCGGCCCTTCCTCGGCATTTGCGTGGGCATGCAGCTGCTGGCGGACCGCGGTCTGGAACACGGCGCGCACGATGGTCTGGGCTGGATCGGGGGCGAGGTCCGCGCCATTGAACCTGGTGATCCGCGTCTGAAAGTGCCCCATATGGGTTGGAATGCCTTGCGCATCGAGGAGACCCCGGCCGCCTTGTTCACCGGCATGGACGCGGGCGCCCATGTCTATTTTGTGCATTCTTATGGCCTTGTTCCCAACGATGATGCCTGTATCCTGGCGACGGTGGATTATGGCCCGCCCATCGTCGCCGCCGTGGGCAAGGGCAATATCGCCGGCACCCAGTTTCATCCGGAGAAAAGCCAGGCCGTGGGTCTGCGCTTTATCGCCAATTTCCTCTCCTGGTCGCCGTAAAGGGGAACTTGGACCATGAACCTGTATCCCGCCATCGATCTGAAGGACGGCAATTGCGTCCGTCTGTTGCGCGGTGAAATGAACGCCGCGACTGTTTTCAACAGCGATCCAGCCGCCCAGGCGCGGTCTTTTCAGGATGCCGGTTGTCGATGGCTGCACCTGGTTGATTTGAATGGCGCTATCGAGGGGCGGCCGGTCAACGGCGAGGCTGTGGCGGCAATCCTGGCGGCGCTATCCATCCCTGTGCAACTGGGCGGCGGCATCCGGGACGAGACGACGGCCCTGGCCTGGCTGGAAGCCGGCGTCAAGCGGGTCATCATCGGCACGCTGGCGTTGCGGCAGCCCGACCTGGTGGCGGATCTATGCCGCCGTCATCCCGGCCGTATCGCCATCGGCATCGACGGCCGTGCCGGGCGGGTTGCCGTGGAAGGCTGGGTGGAGCAATCGGAACGGCCGGTCATCGATCTGGCGCGGCATTTCGAAGGCGCGGGTGCCGGCGCGATTATCTATACGGATATTGATCGGGACGGGGCCATGCAGGGCCATAATGTAGCGGCCACCGCGGCCCTGGCGGAGGTGTTGAGCACGCCGGTGATCGCCTCCGGCGGCGTGACGGACCTGGGTGACCTGCGCGCCCTGCTGGCCGCATCCGCATGCGGTATCGAAGGCGTCATTGTTGGCCGGGCCCTGTACGATGGCGCCATCGACGTGGGCGCGGCCTTGGCCCTGCTGGCGGGCGGGGAAGCGCAGCCATGCTGACCAAGCGCGTCATACCCTGTCTGGACGTCAAGGATGGCCGGGTGGTCAAGGGCGTCAACTTCGTGGACCTGGTCGATGCCGGCGATCCGGTGGAACAGGCCCGGATCTATGACCGGGCCGGGGCGGATGAACTTTGTTTTCTCGACATCACCGCGTCCTCAGACAACCGGGGCATCATCTATGACGTGGTCCGCGCCACGGCAGAGCATTGCTTCATGCCCCTGACCGTGGGCGGCGGCATACGGGAAGTAGAGGATGTGCGCAAGCTGCTGCTGGCTGGAGCCGACAAGGTCTCCATCAATACCGCCGCCGTCAGCCGACCCGAATTCGTGGCCGAGGCGGCGCGCAAATTCGGCACCCAATGCATCGTCGTGGCGATCGACGCAAAACGGGATGGCAAGGGCGGTTTCGAAGTTTTTACTCATGGCGGCCGCAACCCCACGGGGATTGAGGCGGTCGCCTGGGCCGGGCGCATGACGGAACTGGGTGCGGGGGAAATTCTGCTCACCTCGATGGACCGGGACGGCACCAAACAAGGCTTTGATGTGGAATTGACCCGCGCGGTGGCCGATGCGGTCAGCGTACCGGTTATTGCTTCGGGCGGTGTCGGCACTCTCGATCACATGGTCGATGGCATTGTCGGCGGCCATGCGGATGCGGTCCTGGCGGCCTCGATCTTCCACTTCGGGACCTATTCCATTGCCGATGCCAAGCGGGCCATGCGGGCGGCGGGCCTGCCTGTAAGGTTGGAAGAATAATATGCCGACCTTGTACCTGTTGCGGCACGGCAACGCCTGTTTTGGCAGCCCGGAACAGACCGATCATGACCGCGTCCTCAATCAGGCTGGTGAACGGGCAGCCTTGTTGGTGGGCCAATATTTGGCGCAATTGTTGGTGCGCCTGGATTTGGTACTGTGTTCCTCTGCCCAGCGCACCCGGCAAACCTGGGAGCTGGTGGCATCGTGTCTGCGCCATCCGCCCGATGCCCGCTTCGAGCGCGCGCTTTATCTTTGCGGTGCCCGGGCCATGCGGCAGCGTATCCGCGCGCTGCCCAACGAGGCGGAAACAGCCATGATCGTTTCCCATAATCCGGACCTGCATGAAGCCGCCCTGTTTTATAGCGGCATTGGTGACAGAGATGCGATGGCCAAATTGCAGCTGGATTACTCACCGGCCGGTTTGGTGGCCTTGCGGTTCGAACGGCCCTGGGCCGAATTGCGCCATCACATGGGGTGCTTGCAATGCTATGTTGTACCCGGCGATCTGGACTGACCCAGCGGCCCTCCAACAAAACGAAAGCCTTCGAATATGTCACAGCAAGAAGCGCCGGACGCGGCGCAAGGTAGCGGAATTCTCGATCAGCTTTACGCGGTTATCGAGCAGCGGCGCGACGCCGATCCAGCCGAATCCTGGACCGCGCGCTTGCTGCAGAAGGGCCTGCCGAAAATTTGCCAGAAGGTCGGGGAAGAGGCGACCGAGACCATTGTCGCGGCCCTGGCGGAAAGTCGCGAGGCGTTGTTGGAAGAAAGCGCCGATCTGCTTTACCACCTGTTGGTCCTATGGGCAGCCAAGGGGGTGCAGCCGGATGAAGTTTACAATGTCCTGTATCAACGGCGCATCGGGGCCGGGGACGTGAAGAAAAAGAAGCGAAAGAAGCAAAAGAAAGACCAGATAAGGTAGAAAGCGACGCGCCATGGCCTATGACGAGACGAATATATTCGCCCGCATTCTGCGCGGTGAGCTGCCATGCAAGAGGGTATACGAGGACGACTACGCCTTGGCCTTTCATGACATCAACCCTCTGATGCCCGTGCATGTCCTGGTTATTCCCAAGGGCCCTTATGCCAACCTGGAGGCCTTCAATGCCGGCGCCAGCCTGGAGGAGATGGGCGGCTTCATGAGGGCCGTGGCCGCATGCGCGAAGCTGGCCGGGGTCGAGGCATCCGGCTACCGGTTGGTCGCCAACAACGGCGCCGACGCCCACCAGGAGGTTCCCCACTTCCACGTCCACATTTTCGGCGGCCGGCCGATTCTGGGCCGGATGATCAAGACCGATACTGCGAGCGTTTAATAAGTTGAGCTAGCCGTTGCTTTGAAAGCCGCTTAGGAAAGCCAGTAAATTGTCGGCCATTTCGTCGCACAGATAGCCGCCTTCCTGGATGATCACGCTTGGCAGGCCCAGGGCGCCAATCGCCTTCCCCATCCGGGCAAAGCCATCGGTGGTGATGGATAGAATACCCAGGGGATCATTTTCCTGGGCATCCAGACCCAGGGATACAAGCAGATAGTCCGGCGCGAACTCTACAATGGACGCAATCGCAGTGGCCAGGGCCCGCAGATAGGCATCGTCGCCGGTGCCGGGCGGCAAGGGCAGGTTGAGATTATAGCCTTCCCCCGCTGCCGCGCCTCGTTCCTCGCCGTAGCCCGCATAGTAGGGATAGAACACCGACGGATCTCCGTGCAGGGAGCAGAACAGGACATCGTCCCGGTCATAAAATGTCCCCTGGGTGCCGTTGCCGTGATGTACATCCACATCCAGGATCGCGACGCGGTCTGATTGGGCGCGCATATGTTGGGCCGCGATGGCGACATTGTTGAGAAAACAAAATCCGCCCGCCTGATCGCCATAGGCATGGTGGCCAGGCGGACGGCACAGGGCATAGGCTGCGTTCTCGCCCGCCAAGACTAGATCGGCGGCAGTCAAGGCGACGTGCGCTGCTGCCTCCGCCGCCTGCCAGGTGCCGGGCCCAATGGGGCAGGCGGTATCGGCCATATAATAGCCGGCCCTGCCGACAATGGACTGGGGCCGTCCGTGCATATGGCGTCCCGGATGCATATTCGGCATTATGGCCGGGCCGGAATTGGGCAGTTTTTGCCACGCGGCCAAGCCGTTCCGCAGGAAGTCCAGATAGTCGTCGGAATGCACGGCGGCGATCGCGGCCAAACCATGCGCTTGCGGCGGCAGTATCTCGTAGCCGGCTTTCTCCACGGCGGCGAACAGACGGTGGGCCCGTTCCGGACATTCCGGCGAGGGCGCCAGACGACCCGCGCTGATAAAATTTTTGGGGTCGTGCGCCTGATGCTTTGCACTATGAACAACGCGCATTATTTCGCCTAAACGTGCTGGCCGCCGTTGATATGGATTTCCGCGCCGTTCACATAGCTGGATTGTTCCGTACACAGAAAATAGATGGTTTTCGCCACTTCTTCCGGCGTGCCCAGGCGGCGCATGGGGATTGTCGGGGCCAGCATCTTTTCCGTATCCGGGGACAGTATTTCCGTTTTGATCTCGCCCGGCGCGATGGCATTGACCCGCACGCCCAGCGGCGCGAAATCCGCCGCCATTTCCCGTGTCAGGGAGGCAAGCGCGGCCTTCGATGTGGCATAGGCGGTGCCGGCGAACATATGCACCCGGCTGCCTGCGATGGAGGTGACATTCACCACGGAACCCTTGGCGAGGCGCAGCTCATCCAACAAGCCGCGGGCCAGCATGATCGGGGCATAAAAATTAACCTGGGTAACCTGCTGCCAGGTTTGCAGATCCGTGGTCAGGCTGGATAAACGGCCGCCGTCGTCCGCCTTGGGTGAGATGCCGGCATTATTGACCAGGGCATTCAATGGCCCACCGCCCAGGCGCACCTTCAATTCGGCAATGCCGGCCTCCAAATCCGCTGGGTCGGCCAGGTCAATCTGTAGATGATCCTCGGGTCCGGCCTCCCATGGGCAATCTTCCGGAAAAGGATGCCGGGAACAGGTAATGACCCGCCACCCGGCCGAGGAGAAACGTTTCACCGTGGCGTGGCCGATACCTCTACTGGCCCCGGTCAGGACCAGGGTGCGGCGGTCGTTCGCTAATGTTGCGCTCATAATCCGTATTATCTACCACTTTTCACCGATAATGCCAGTAAAGCCGTGGCTTGCTCATTTAAGCTTGCCCCGGACAAACTTTCGCGGGCACCCGTATTTGCGCCGCGCGGCGGCAAATCAGCGCGCAGGCGCAAGCGGCCGGCCGATCCCAGTCGAACGGAAACACCTCAATGGGCCATCAACACCGGTATCGGGGCATCCAAAAGGGCTTCGAGAGTGGCGCCGCCAAAAATCAGTTCTCGAATGCGCTTATGGGTGTAGGCACCCATCACCAACAGATCCGCCCCCTGGTTGAGAGCCGCCAGCAACAGGGCATCGGCGACCGGATGATGCCCGCGGGACTGCGACACCGCCTGCGCCCTGCAGCCATGAACGGCCAGATAGTCCACGGCATCCTCGGCCGTCGGAGCGTCGCCGGAGCCTTCCTCGATATGCAGCAGGGTGATCGCCTCGGCCTCGCGCAGCAAGGGCATGGCGGCGCTGAGGGCGCGCGCCGCCTGGGACGAACCGTTCCAGGCGACCATGATTTTTCGGCCCAGGGCCGTCGTCCCGCCTGGCGGGGCGACCAGCACGGGGCGGCCTGTATCCATGATCGCAGCCTGCATGGTTGGGCTTTCGCTCAGTGCGGTTTTACTTGCGGGCCGCGGCACGATGACCAGATCCGCGAGACGCCCATGCCGGGCCACAATGTCGTCTTCCAGTCCGAGATGCACCGCCAATTGCCCCGCCACACCACCGAATGCCTTCCGGGCTGCCGCAAAGGCCGCCTGGGCCGCCCTTAAACGGGAGTCCGCCGCGCTATCCAAGGCCGAGATCATCGTCTCCACCAGGGCGCCGGACATACTTTCGCCCATGTAGGGCAGGATGGAACTGGTTTCCGTCGCGGCATGCAGGCCGATCACTTCGCTACCGAAACGTTTTCCAAGATCAAACGCCAGACCAAGGGCATGGCCGGCGTCGTCCAAGCCGTTGACGGGCACCATGATACGTCTGTAACTCACAATAGATTCTCCTCGACCCCGCGCGGACAAGCTGCCGCTACTCCGAATATGCGGTCAATCCCGATCCCTGGCAATGCGCCATGGCCGCGGCGAATTGCCCCGCAGCTGAATGCGGATCAGGCGGGCACGACGCGGGGGCTTATGCGGAGCTGCCGCATATGGAGAAAGCCGATCACGGCAAGGTTCATGATGTTGAAGGCGAGCCCGGTCAGGAAGGCAGGGGCATAGCTGCCCGTAAGGTCGTAAATGGCGCCGCCCATCCAACCACCCAAGGCCATGCCAAGGCCGGCGAATAGATACTGGCTGGCGATCCGCCAACCCGCCTGGTTGGCGGGAAACAGCAACCGAATGATAAGGGCATAACAGGGCATGATGCCGGCAAAACCCAGGCCGTATAAAAGCGCGGCAATATAAAGCCCGGCGAAACTCTCCACCTGTGCGAAAACCAGCAGCATGATCGCCTGGCAGCCCGAACCGATCAGCAGCGTGCGCATGGCGCCGGCACGGTCGGCCAGCATGCCGAACCCGATGCGGCTGAAAACCGCCGCCGCAAATAGTACGGACAGCAGTTCCGCCGCCCGGGCCGCCGGCAGACCCAGATCGGTCGCATGGCTGAACAGATGTACGGTCGGCATGGCCATCGCGGTACAGCAGCCAATCACCGCGGCCCACAACGCCATTTGCACCACCTTGGACGGCAGGCCGAGCACGGCGTTTTCGCCGCCATTGCCGCCCTGCGCCGTGCCGGCGGGTTGCGCCGGCGGTTTCGGTCTGAGCAGCAGGGCCAGCGGGATCATGGTGACAAGAACGAAGACACCGTAATACTGATAGACTGTCCGCCAGTCGGCGACATCATTGATATAGCGTACCAGGGGTGGCCAGACGATTCCGGCGACCCCCTGACCAGACGCGATGATCGCGACCGCAAGGCCGCGCCGGTGGTCGAACCAGCGGGTGGCATTGGCGACCAGCGGCGCGATCATCGCCGCCTTGCCCAGCAGACCCATAAGCACGCCGTTGGCGAGATACAGGCCCCACTTGCCCTCGGCCTGGCTGGCGACAAAAGATCCCAGACCGATCATCACCGCGCCGAACAGCACGGGCTCCATGACGCCGCGCTTGTCCAGCCACCAACCCATGCCGATGCCGCCGATTCCGGTCCCGATCATCAGCAGCGCGTACGCCAACGACGGCACCGCCCGCGCGGACGCCAGATCGTTGGCGATGGGCTTGAGGGTCACGAACAGAATATTGGGCGCGCCAAGACCGATGCTATGGATCAGGAGCGAGGCGAACAGGATCACCCAGCCATAGCTGATCTCTATACTGGGGCCGCGTTGGGGCATGAATTGAAGATCGCACTATATCGTTGCAGGGTCCGGGCCCGTGCGGCGCGCCGGCGGGGCCGCCGCCAACCGGGCGCTGTCCCTTCTCCTATGGCGCCCGGCCCACTGTCAAGCACGGGCGATCATCTGGCCCTGCCCGCGCTCGTCCTGGTCTGGCATCAGTTCCAGCCCTTGACCCCTGACATGTCCGGTAATTGATGGGCGATACCCTTGTGACAATCGATGCAGGTCTTCTCGCCGTTGGCCAGCAGCCGCTCGTGCTGATCGGCCGCGCGCGGGCTTTGCAGGGTAATATCCATGTAGACATATTCGTGGCAATTGCGGCATTCCAGTGAATCGTTGGCCTTGAACCGCGCCCATTCATGCATGGCCAGATCAAGGCGTTTGTTCTGGAATTTTTCGCGCGTACTGATGGTGCCGAAAATCTTGCCCCATACCTCTTTCGTGGCCGCCATCTTGCGGGCGATTTTGTCCGTCCAGTCATGCGGGACATGGCAATCCGGGCAGGTGGCGCGGACGCCGGAGCGGTTTGAATAGTGGATCGTTTCGCGCAGTTCCTGATAGACGTTATTGCGCATTTCATGACAAGAAATACAAAAGGTTTCGGTATTGGTGAGTTCGAGCGCGGTATTGAAGGCGCCCCAAAACATGATGCCGGCGATGAATCCGCCAAAGGTCAGAAACGCCAAGCTGAAATGGCCGCTTGGGCGGTTGAGCAGGCGCAGCAAATCCATCGATTTGGTGAAGATGCCCACGCCCTAATTTCCCTTTGCCATGATCAATGCATCGGCATCGATGAAATCGTTGGCGACCAGGGGCTTCGCGTCCAGTTGCGGCACATGGCACTGATCGCAGAAATAGCGCCGGGGCGTGACCGAGGATAGGACCTGACCGTCTCGGTCCATGAAATGGGTCACGCTGACCATCGGCGCCTGCGATCGTTCGACGGCCCGCCGGCTATGGCAGCTCAGGCATTTATTGGCCTGCAGGTTGATCGCGTAACCCCGGGTCTGGTGCGTAATGGTGGGGGGTTGTTCCGGGTAATTGCGAACGGTGCGCAGGTCCGTGTTGATTTCCTTGGCCATCGCGGGGGCGCTTGCCTCTTGATTGATGGCATTGCCGCGAAGAGTTGCCAGGGTATCGGCCGCCGCGGCCGCCGAAATCGTCAGGGCGGCCAACGCCAGGACGCCAACGAACACCGCGAAGCGGTTTTTCACGGCACCGCTAAACCAGGCTAGACGGGCAGAATTTTGATGGCGCATTTTTTGTAATCCGTCTGTTTAGAGAGGGGATCGGTGGCATCCAGCGTAACCTTGTTGATCAACTGGCTGGCATCGAACCAGGGCACGAAGACCAGCCCCACGGGCGGCTTGTTGCGGCCGCGGGTTTCGACACGGGTCTTGATTTCGCCACGCCGGGAAATAACCCGCACCTCGCTGCCGCGTTTGAGGCCCCGCGACGCGGCGTCATCGGGATGCATGAAGACAACGGCATCGGGAAAGGCCCTGTACAGTTCGGGCACCCGTTGGGTCATGGAACCCGAATGCCAGTGTTCCAGAACGCGCCCGGTCGAAAGCCACAAATCATACTCCGCGTCGGGAGACTCGGCGGCAGGTTCATAAGGCAGGGCAAAGATGTTCGCCTTGTTGTCGGTCTTGCCATAGAACTGGAAATCCGCGCCAGCCTTGACGTAAGGGTCCGATCCTTCGCGGAAGCGCCAGCGGGTTTCCTTGCCGTCGACCACGGGCCAGCGCAGGCCGCGGACCTGGTGATAGGTGTCGAACGAGGCCAGATCGTGCGCATGGCCGCGGCCAAATTGGGCGTATTCCTCGAACAGGCCCTTTTGGACGTAGAAGCCAAAATCCTTCGCCTCATCATTGTCGTAGTCCGGTGATGCTTCGCTCAACGGAAAACGGTCAACATTGCCGTTCTTGTACAACACCTCAAATAGCGTCTTGCCCTTGTATTCAGGGTTCTTGTCCAACAGGGCTTTCGGCCAGACTTCATCCGTGGTGAAACGTTTGGAAAATTGCATCAATTGCCACAGATCGGATTTGCTTTCCCCCGGCGCGCTGACCAGTTGGCGCCAGAACTGGGTGCGCCGTTCGGCATTGCCATAGGCGCCTTCCTTCTCGACCCACATGGCGGTCGGCAGCACCAGATCGGCCGCCTGCGCCGTGACGGTGGGATAGGCGTCTGAAACAACAATGAAATTGTCCGGGTTACGATAACCCGGCAGGGTCTCCTGGTTCAGATTGGCGGCGGCCTGAACGTTGTTGTTTACCTGCACCCAATAGGCATTGATCTTGCCATCCTTCAGCATGCGGTTGTGCTGGACGGCATGATAGCCGGGTTTGCCTGGAATGGTGCCTGCGGGCAGTTTCCAGATCTTCTCGGCCAGGGCCCGGTGTTTGGGGTTCGCCACCACCATATCGGCCGGCAGCCGATGGGAAAATGTGCCGACTTCACGGGCGGTGCCGCAGGCCGACGGCTGTCCGGTCAACGAAAACGGACTGTTGCCGGGCTGGGAAATCTTGCCGGTCAGCAAATGAATGTTGTAGATCAGGTTATTGGCCCAGACGCCCCTGGTATGCTGATTGAAACCCATGGTCCAGAATGACGTCACCTTGGTACCCGGATCCGCATACAGCTTCGCCAACGCGATCAGTTTGTCTTCTGGAACGCCTGATAATTTTGCCGTATATTCAACCGTGTAGGATTGGACGAAGGCGGCATAGTCTTTGAAAGAGATGGCTTTGGAGCCCCCCGCCTTGTCGGCGTTCGTGGCCTTTTTCTGCAGCGGGTGGTCGGGCCGCAGGCCATAGCCGATGTCCGTATTGCCCAGACGGAAGTTCGTATGCCGCTGCACGAAATCATAGTTTACCTGGCCGTTTTCGATGATGTAGTTGGCGATGAAGTTAAGGATCGCCAGGTCGGTTTGCGGCGTGAACACCATGCCGCTGTCGGCCAGATCGAAACAACGGTTCTCGAAGGTGGATAAGACCGCGACCTTGACATGGGGGTGGCCAAGGCGCCGGTCGGCGACCCGCGACCAGAGTATGGGGTGCATTTCCGCCATATTGGAACCCCACAGCACAAAGGCGTCGGCGGCTTCGATGTCATCGTAGCAACCCATGGGCTCGTCAATCCCAAAGGTCCGCATGAAGCCGCCCACGGCTGATGCCATGCAGTGGCGTGCATTGGGGTCGATATTGTTCGAGCGGAAACCCGCCTTCATCAACTTCGAGGCGGCATAGCCTTCCCAGACCGTCCATTGACCGGAACCGAACATGCCCACCGCCGTGGGTCCCTTCTGCTTGATCGCTTGCTTGAATTTGGCGGCCATGATGTCGAATGCCTGCTCCCACGAGATCGGGACAAAGTCGCCATTCTTGTCATACGTGCCATTGGTCATGCGCAGCAGGGGCGTCGTCAGGCGGTCTTTGCCATACATGATCTTGGACAGAAAATAGCCTTTGACGCAGTTGAGGCCGCGGTTGACTTCAGATTTCGTGTCCCCGTGGGTGGCGACAACCCGGCCTTCCTTGGTGCCGACCATGACGCTGCAGCCGGTGCCGCAAAACCGGCAGGGGGCCTTCGACCAGGTGAGCTGGGTTCTCTCCCGATCCGTCACCAGGTTGGCGGCCGCCGCCGGGACCGCCACGCCGGACACGGCGGCGGCGGCGATGGCGTTGGCCTTGATGTAGTCCCGGCGCGACAGGACCGAAGCGGGTTTTTGCTTGTCCATGGGGTCAGTCCTCAACCTGGTGATAGACGAGCGAGGCCAAGACAACGTTCTCGGTGCCTTCAATGCGCGACAGGATAGCCATGAAATGGCCGTCATTGTCAGCCTCGACCGTCACGATCATGCGACCCTGGTCATTGCTGCCGTGCACCTCTACCCCCGGGATGGCGACCAGGACAGGCGTCAATTGCGCCATATGCCGGGGCCGGGCCTGAACCATGAGGCTTGCGATATGGCCGCCGGATTGCGCGTGACCGGGTTTTGCAAACCGCGCGGTTATCAGGTCGCGGCGCGAGGGATCCTGCGCCACATTTCCATGTGCCTTCATGTTTACGTCACTCCTGCTTTTGCTGAAATCTTCGTGTGCGGCGCTTTACGATCCGCCCGGGGGTCCGGCCAAAATCTGATAGATCCAGATCGCCAAGCCATAACCGCCAACCAAAGCGATCGACACGGCCGGCGCCAGAACGACAGTTAAAAACAGGAAACCCTTTAGTTCCTCTTTTTTCCCGAAGGACCGCTGCTTGTTCATGACCCCCATCCGTTGCTTAATGACATCAACATATTGCTCGAAAATTCCGGTTTAAAAATCGTATCAACTTCTGCCCCGGTCAAGTGCCGGAAAGGCCCATCGCGTCTGGTAAAAAAACCCAGGCAATGAGTAGCGGATCCATCAACATTCGCCAAGCAGGACCTTGATTTGACGTATTTTCTCCGTCTGCGGCAGCGCGGCATCGATCCGGTGCCAATTGACCGGGCCGGCGCCGGCCGCCACTTGTTCTTGCATCACGGCGGCATCCGCGTCCGAGGCATCGCCATGCCGGGCCGTGATCCGCTGCGCCATCAGGGCGGGATCGGCGTCCAGCCAGAGCCCGATGAAGGGCACGCCGCTTTGCGCCGCCAACCCGGCCAGGGCATCCCGCGCCCCGGCGTGGTTATGCACCGCATCGGCGACGACGGCATGACCGGACAAAAGGGCCTGTCCGGCCCGTTGCCGCAATTGCTCATAGACCTGGGCGCTAACGGCGCTGGTGTAGGCCGATGGTCCAAGCGGGGCTTCGGGATCCTGACCCAGCAGCACTTTGCGCAATTCATCGCTGCGCAGATGCACCGCACCGGGCACCGGGCCCAATAGGGGCGCGAGGGCCGCCGCCAGATGAGATTTGCCGCTGCCCGAGAAACCGCCGACGGCCAGCAAGACCGGCGGCCGCGGCCGCAGAACGGCAATGGCCAGATCCAGATAACCGGCGGCTTCCGCCCGCAGGTCCGCGTGCTCCTTGCTGCCGGCGGCCATGGTCGCGGTCACATGCGCCCGTACGCCGGCCCGCAAAGACAGAAACAGGGGCAGCGCACCAAGGCCGGCCATGTCGCCGGTCCGCAACAGATAGCGGCTAAAGACCCGGTTCGCCGCACCCGCCAGGTCCCGGTGCCATAGATCCATCAACAGGAAGGCCAGATCATAAAGCACATCGTTCTGCGCCAGCCGATCGTCGAATTCGATGGCATCGAACAGTCGTGGCCGTCCGTCATCAAGATAGATGTTGGCCAAATGCAGATCGCCATGGCCGTGGCGCACAAAACCGTTGGCGCGGCGCCATTCCAGCAATTCCCGATGCGCCGCAACCGCCGCCAACGTCGCCGCGGCCAAATCCTTGGCGCGTTCCGCTTCGAATAGTTGCGGCGTATAGTGGGCGATACGATCCGCGTTGCCCTTGGCAATACGGAGCAGTTCATCAGCCCCGCCCCAGGCGCTGGATTTTTCCGCCGCCCGGTGAAAATCCGCGATGGTGTCCGCCAGATCACGCATAATCCGCGGCGAAAGAGATCCCTCGGCGACGATCCGGCTTAGCAGGGCGTCGTCGGGAAAGCGCCGCATCCTGACCAGCCAGTCCACGGTCTCGCCGCCGCCGGCGCCAATGGTCAGCTGGCCATCCGCCTGGCGCTCAATTGCCACGACGCCGTGATAGAGCGTTGGCGCCGTGCGCCGGTTCAGACGGACTTCGTTCTCGCAGGCCAGCCGGCGTTTTTCGATGGTGGAAAAATCCAGATACGGCAGGCGGACATCCCGCTTCAATTTGTAGGCATGCTGCCCGGCCAAAAATATCATGGCGCCGTGGGTTTGCACGCACCGTACCGCCTCCCGCCTATCCAGCCCATGGCTTTCCGGGCGTTTAAGGAAGGCAACAACATCCTGCTGCGTCAGCTTTGAAAGGGAGGGTGCCATTCTTCCAGCCCCGTTGGATCCTGATGAATGATGACTTCGGAGCCTGGGAAGGCCGCGCAAATCGAGGCCTCGACCTCGTCGGCGATTTCATGGGCCCGCAGCAGGGTTAGATCGCCGTCCAGTTCCATATGCAATTGGATGAAGGATTGCAGACCCGAAGAGCGGGTGCGCAGATCGTGAACAGCATCCACGTGCGCATGACCAAGGGCCAGTTGCCGGATCTGCGCCCGCTGTTCCTCGGGCAGTTCGCGGTCCATCAATTGATCCAGGGCGTTGCGAATAATGCCCCAGGCGCCGAACAGGATATAGGCCGCGACGATCAACGCAATGATGGCATCGGCATAAATCAAGCCGAAACGGCCGGCCAGGACAAGCGCGACAATGACCCCAAGATTGGCCAGGATATCTGCCGTGTAATGCATCGAATCGGCTGAAATGGCGACCGAGCGCGTACGCTTGATCACATGGCGCTGGAACACGACCAGGGCGATGGTCAGAACCAGCGAAAACACCATGACTATGATGCCCACCTCTTCCCGGACGATCGGATGTGGATCAAAAAGGCGTTGGCCGGCCTCGGCCACAAGGAACAGGGCCGATCCGGAAACAAAGGCCGATTGCGCCAGGCCCGCCAGGGCCTCGGCCTTGCCATGACCGAACCGATGCTCCCGATCAGCGGGCACCAGGGCATGGGCAACGGCGTACATATTTACCAGGGACGCCCCCACATCCAGGACCGAATCCATCAGCGAACTCAGAATGGCGACGGAATCCGTCAGAAACCAGGCAATCAGCTTGGCCAAAATCAACAGCGCCGCCACCGCGACCGCGGCATAGGTCGCTAACCGCAATAGCCGGGTATCCGGAATGTTTCCGGCGCCACGCCCGCCATCAGCCAAGCGATGACTGTTCATCGCGTTATCCAAATTTTATCTCCATATTCAGCGCGCCAAATATTAACATAATGCGCCGGCCAAGGCTGGAATTAGCTCTGGTCGTCCAGCCTGTGCGCCCTATATATAGACTGCCGACGTGCTGCGCGCATGCGGTGCGGTGTCGCAATATAATGAGCAGTACATTTTGGTCCATCAGTCTTGACCAAGATGGGGGAAATTCAGGTGTAAAATAGCAGGCGGATAAAACCTTACGATTCAAGCATTACCTAACGATTCAAGCACTGTAGCCATCGAATGGGAACGACGATGATACGAAACGCACGATATATGGCGATTGGATTGATCGCCCTGTCCGCGGCGGCCTGTCAGGATGCCGGCGAGAAACAGGGCGTGGGCACGCTTCTTGGCGCTGCCGGTGGCGCCCTATTGGGTTCACAAGTCGGCGGCGGCAGCGGCACGCTGGTTGCGGTGGCCGCGGGTACCTTGTTGGGCGGATTTCTGGGCAGCGAGGTTGGCAAATCCCTGGATCGCGCCGATCGCCTTGCCATGGAAAAAACCACCCAACGGACATTGGAGACGACGCCGTCCGGCGATCCGGTCAGTTGGCGCAATCCTGACAGCGGCCATTCCGGCACCGTCACGCCGCAACCCTCGTATCAAAATGCTTCTGGTCAATATTGCCGCGAGTATCAGCAGACGATAACCGTGAATGGCAAGACGGAGACGGCCTATGGTACGGCTTGCAGGCAGCCAGACAGCAGTTGGAAAATTGTCAACGGCTAGGCTTTTTGCCGCTGGTTTCTTTAGGTTGGGACTGTCTCGCGCGGTTATTGCCGCTTTGTCCTTGCTGCTGTTTGCCTGGACTCCCCTGGCCGCCTCGGAGGACGAGCGGGATCCAACCGAGATCGCGCCAAACAGGATGCCGGCCGTGCCTTTCGCGGCGGGCGTGGCCGCCTTTGATCAAGGCGAATTCGGCAAGGCGCACGAGATTTGGCTGCCCTGGGCGCATCGGGGTGATCCCGCGGCCCAACGCAACCTGGCCCATCTCTACCGCATGGGCCTGGGCGTTTCGCAGGACTTTACCCAGGCTGCCGCGTGGTATCGTCTGGCCGCCGATAGCGGGCTGGCGCGGGCCCAGGCGAATTTGGCGTCCATGTATCTGCGCGGCCAGGGGGTTGAAGAAGATGCCCAACAAGCCGCCTATTGGTATGCGTCGGCCGCGGTCAATGGCCATGTCCTGGGGCAATATAATCTGGCTTTGCTCTATCTGCGCGGCGAGGGCGTGGAGCGGAACGAGGCGAAGGCGGCGGGCTGGTTGTATCGGGCGGCCAAGGCCGGGCACAAGCCCGCTATCCAGGCTCTGAGCAATCTGGTGGGGGTCATTTCCGGCCCGGCGGGACCGCCAAATCCTCCCGACCGGCCGGCCAGCCTACAAGAACCAGTCCATGCTGCCAGCCAATCCTCGGTGACCACGCGGGGCGGTCCTGATCCGATGCAGACACCAGACCTGCTTGAGACAGAAACAATTGAGTTGGAACAGCCGGCGATGGAGCCGGGCAGGATCGGGCCGGAAAAGGCCGAAGCGGGCGCGGTCCCGCGCAGATTGACGCAACCGGAGGAAGCGGGCTCCCTGCTTGAAGTGTTGGCCGCCTTTTTCGCTCCCAAACCAACGCCTGATGATCATGGCGATTCTGATGTTGTTGCTGATGGCAGCCGCGAAGAAACGGCACGGCGCGATTTTGCCGCTGGTTTGGTGGCGCTGCACACCGCCAATTTCGCAGCCGCCAAGGCCCGTTGGCAACCGCTGGCCGAAGGCGGCCATGCCGAGGCGCAATATCAATTGGGAAAATTATACCTGCACAATGGTTTTGCTGAAGCCAGCAGGCTGCAGGGATTTTTTTGGCTCAACCGGGCGGCAGCGCAACAACATCCCGGTGCCGTGGCTAGTCAAAAAACCCTGGATAGCGTAATGAGCCAGGAAGAACGCTTGGCGGCGCGGTTGCTGGTGCAGGAGGCTGTCCGGGACGAAGGGGCGCAGCAATAGTTTATCTCTGTTAACCTTTCCCTATCGTTGCCATATTAAGATCGTTCAGCAGCAGGGGTGAGTTTGCCTGTGTCTAAAGCAATTCGGAACGTATGCTTGGGAATAGACGATTATGCGTGATCCATACACAGTGTTGGGTGTGGCAGGAAATGCCAGCGAGAGCGAGATAAAAAAGGCCTATCACCGCCTTGCAAAAGAATTGCATCCGGATGTGAATCCGGACGATACGGTTGTCGCTGATCGCTTCAAGGAAGCGTCGGCGGCCTATTCCCTGCTGAGCGACCAGACATTGCGTAAGCGTTATGACAATGGCGAGATCGGCGCCGATGGCCAGGAAAAGGCACGCTACCGTTATGAATATGCCGGCGGCCGCGGTGGGCCGGGTGCCGGACCTGGCGCGGGCGGTTACAACGCAGAGGATATTTTCGGCGAATTCTTTTCCAACATGCGCGGCGGCCGTGCCAGGCAGGCGACGCCGCAAAAGGGAGCGGATCGTTCCTACAAGATAACCGTGGATTTCCTGGATGCGGCCAAGGGTTCGACCCGCCGCATTACCTTGCCTGATGGCAAGATGCTGGACATCCAGATTCCCGCTGGAATGGTTGACGGCAAACAGATCCGTCTGCGCGGCCAAGGCGACCCCGGCCCCGCAGGGCCGGGCGATGCTCTGGTCGAAGTCAACGTGCGCAGCCATCCGCAGTTTCGCCGCGAGAAAACGGATATCCATTTGGATCTGCCCTTGGCGCTGGCGGACGCCGTCCTGGGGGCAAAGATACAGGTGCCGACCATCAACGGCCCGGTCACCATGACCATCCCCAAAGGCGCCAATAATGGCCAGGTGTTGCGCCTGAAGGCCAAGGGCATCAAGCCGCCGAAGGCGAAGGAGGCCGGCAATCAATATATTCATCTACAATTGACGCTGCCCGATCCTCCGGACCCGGAACTGACGGCCCTGCTGGAACAATGGGCGGAAAAGCAGATCATGGGGGCAAAGGATCGGACTGGGGATCGGACTGGGGGTCAGAGCGGAGATCAGACCGCTGATTCCGTATAATTGAATGATTTGCCCCATCCTTCAGTTGGTGTAGAATACGCCAAGCAGTTGAGATTTCAGTATTTTTTGCGAGGCAGGGCATGTCAGGAGCAGGTTTGTTGGCGGGCCGGCGTGGCTTGGTGATGGGTGTGGCGAACGACCGCTCGATCGCGTGGGGCGTGGCCAAGGCGGCCGCTGAACAAGGCGCGGAGCTGGCCTTCACTTTTCAAGGTGAAGCTTTGCAAAAGCGGGTGCGGCCTTTGGCTTCATCCGTGGGCTCTGATTTCATCATGCCCTGTGATGTTACTGACGATGCCAGCATGGATGCGGTATTCGAACGGATCGGGAGCGAATGGGGTAGCCTGGATTTTATGGTCCATGCCATCGCCTATGCCGACAAGGATGAATTGAAAGGCCGTTATGTGGATACGACGGTCGGGAACTTCGCCCGGTCTGTGGATATTTCCTGTTTTTCCTTTACCGCACTGTGCCAGCGGGCGGAAAAACTGATGGCCAACGGTGGTTCCATCATTACCTTGACCTATTACGGCGCTGAACGGGTGATGCCCCACTACAACGTCATGGGCGTGGCCAAGGCGGCGTTGGAGTCCAGCGTGCGCTATCTGGCGGCCGACCTGGGCCCTGGCAATATCCGCGTCAACGCCATTTCCGCCGGTCCGATCAAGACTCTGGCCGCCTCGGGCATCGGCGATTTCCGCTATATCCTGAAATGGAACGAGTATAACTCACCCCTGCGCCGCAACGTCGGCATCGACGAAGTCGGCAGCGCGGCAATGTATCTGTTAAGCGACCTGGGCAGCGCCGTCACCGGTGAAACCCATCACGTGGATTGCGGCTACAATATCATCGGCATGAAGGCCGTGGATGCCCCGGATATCTCTACTGTCTAGATCGCCGTTGTTAGGACCGATACCATATAGAGGGCGCGGCGCCCAACGGCGTCCATGGAAATATGTCGCACAATACTTTCGGTCAGCTGTTTCGGGTCACCACCTGGGGCGAAAGCCACGGACCGGCGATTGGTTGCGTCGTTGACGGCGTGCCGCCGCTGCTACCCCTGGCCGAAGCAGATATTCAACCGTTGTTGGACCGCCGCCGTCCCGGCACCTCGCGTTTTGTGACCCAGCGCCAGGAAACCGATCAGGTGCGCATCCTGTCCGGCACCTACGAAGGCCGAACCACGGGGACGCCGATCAGTCTGCTGATCGAGAATGTGGATCAACGTTCCAAGGACTACAGCGCCATTGCCGACAGCTTTCGCCCTGGGCATGCGGATTACACCTATCAAGAGAAATACGGCATTCGCGACCCTCGTGGCGGGGGCCGTGCCTCGGCCCGGGAAACCGCCTGCCGGGTTGCCGCCGGCGCCGTGGCCCGCAAGGTGTTGGGCGACGGCATCGTGATCCGCGGGGCGCTGCGGCGTATCGGCGCGCACGCCGTGGCGGATACCAACTGGGACTGGGACGCGGTGGCGGGCAATGTTTTCCATTGTCCCGACAGCGCCATGGCATTGGTTTGGGAGAATTATCTGGACGGCATCCGCAAGGTTGGGTCCTCCGTCGGGGCGGTGGTCGAGGTCCATGCGTCGGGCGTACCGGTGGGTTGGGGCGCGCCGGTCTATGGCAAATTGGATGCGGATTTAGCGGCCGCCATGATGAGCATCAACGCGGTCAAGGGCGTGGAAATCGGCAGCGGCTTCGGCGCCGCCCAAATGCGGGGCGAGGATGCGGCGGACGAGATGCTGCCCGGCAATGATGGCCCCGGTTTCACCAGCAATCACAACGGCGGCATTCTGGGCGGTATCTCCAGCGGTCAGGACGTCGTGCTGCGTTTCGCGGTCAAGCCCACCTCGTCCATCCTTATCCCCCGGCGCAGCGTGGATAAGAACGGTGCCGAAACGGAAGTGGTGACCAAGGGGCGGCACGATCCCTGTGTCGGCATCCGCGCCGTACCCGTGGGCGAGGCCATGATGGCCTGCGTTCTGGCCGATCATATGTTGCGGCACCGGGCGCAGATGGGTCAAGCCGGCTAGCGCAGTGTTCAATTAATTGCAGTCGCGGATGCGACATAATAATTGGTTCAATGTCTCTATTCTGAAGATACGGAGCGCATTTGGCCAAATGTGCGCTAAGCGAAGGCATTACCCATGACACGACAGCAGTTGCATGGACTGGCTGCGTTGCTTTTGATTACGGGCGGCGGCTTGTTCATCTTTACCGAAACCGTGCCGCCGGCCGTCGCTGGGCTGGCCTGTACCGTGACTGCCGGCCTGTTGCTGTTGCTGGCCTGGTACCGGGACAAATCAAAATGACAAAAGAGACAACCGGCAAAATAAATCACCCTGTGGATCTAGCCAATGCCGCCAATTTTGCATTCTGGGCCAGCGAGAATATCCGCATCGCCGATACGGATGCCGGCGGCCATATCAACAACACCGCCTATGCGGCCTATGTGGAAACGGGCCGGGTGGCGCGCCTGCGCGCGGCAATGGCACTACGGGGCCCCGAAGAACGCTGGGTCATCGCCCATCTGGATATCGACTTTCGGGCCGAAGCAAAACCGCCTGGTCAAATCCGGATCGGGACGCGCCTTTTGGCCTTGGGCACCAAATCGGTGACCCTGGGCGCCGGCCTGTTCGAGGGGGAACGCTGCATCGCCACGGCCCGTTCGGTCATGGTGTTCCTGAAAGGCGCAAATACGGCTCCGATCCCCGATGGCGTGCGGCAAAGCCTGCAAGCTGGCGCCGATCCCTGAGCTATAAATTTGCCGCCAGATAATCGCTCATTCTTCGCCAGGCCAGATTGGCGGCGGCGGCATCATAGGCCGCCTCGCTGGTTTCGTTGAAGAAACCGTGGGCTGCGTCATAGCGGTGGATTTCCGCATTGGCGCCGGCCGCCTTCAGGGTGGCTTCCAGTTCGTTCACCGCGTCCGGGGTGCACCAATCGTCCTGATTTGCGAAATGACATTGCAGTGGCATGGTAATCTTGGCCGGATCGGCAAAATCTTTCGGCGGGATGCCATAAAAGCAAACACCCAGCGTCACTTCGGGCACGTGCACGGCGCTGGCGATCGTCAAGGCGCCGCCCATGCAAAATCCCATGATCGCGACATTGCCGCCAACGCCACGCAGATGCAGCGCCGCGCCACGCAGATCCTGATGGGTGGCACCGGGGAAATCCAGGCCACTCATCAAATGGTTGGCTTCATCGGGCGCCTGCGTCACACGGCCCTCATACAAATCAGGCGCCAGGGCGTTGTAGCCGGCGCGGGCAAAGCGGTCGGCAACGCCACAAATCTGGTCGTTAAGGCCCCACCATTCCTGAATGACCACCACTGAAGGCCGGTCTGCCCCCGCCGCCGCCAGATAACCTTTGGTGGTGCCGCCGTCGGGTCTTGGGTAGTCGATCATCGTGCCCATTTGTCCTGCCTCCCTGGCTTTCGGATTGCTGTCGTTTGCCTTTTGGCCGCCAGCATGGCGGCTCGCTATTTGATATTCAAGCCTGCAAGGACCAGAAAGACGTGGGCATCCAGTTCCAGCCAACGCACACCGATTTCACCGGCCTTGGTAAAACGTACCACTTCGGCCAGGCAATCACCGGAATTGCCCAGTCCGATGCCGCTAATACGTCCTTCAAAGGTGTCGCCGGTCCGCAAGGGCGGATCCATGGGTGGATCAAAAGGCGGCAATAGACAACCGCCAAGTGACCAATCCAGGGCGCGTATCTTGCGGCCGGAAATCTGTACGCGCAGTCTTGGCCGGCGCGAACGGGCATGCTTCCGACGGTCCCAGTTCAGGACGCGGCGGATAAAATTCGGCAGGGCCATCCGTGCCTTCCCGATCATTTTACCGGAATCCTTGAGCATGCTCCCTCAGGCGGCCGCATAAGTCCAGCCGCACCTCAAACCGATCTTGCATCGCCCTGGACGATGCGTTCAGCGCTGAAAATGCGCGACCAGCTCCAAATGCCGGCTCCAGGGGAACTGATCCACTGGCGTGACGGATCGTAGACGGTAGCCACCCTGTACCAGGGCCAGGGCATCGCGGGCAAAGGTCGCGGGATTGCAGGACACGGCGACCACCGTCGGCACGCCCGATGCAGCCAGGGCCGCAGCCTGGTGGGGGGCGCCGGCGCGTGGTGGATCGAAGATCACGGCGGCGAAGGATGCCAGTTCGTCCGCCGCCAAGGGGCGGCGTTCCAGGTCACGCACCTGCGCCTCGATCTTACTTCGCCGGGCGGCGTTGCGCGCGGCGATCAAGGCCTGGGCCTGATCCGCGGCTCCTTCCACCGCCAATACCTCCGCCCCACCGGCCAGGGCAAAACTGAAGGTACCGACACCGGCGAAAAGATCAGCGACCCTAGCCGCCTGACCGACACCTTGCCGCACCAACCGCACCAGGGCTTGTTCGCCGGCCAGGGTGGCCTGAAGAAACCCATCGGGCGGCGGTGTCACCGCGACGCCGGTCAAAGTGACCCGTGGTACCCGGCGTTGCATGGCGATTTGCGGCCGGGTACCGATGGAAAGGCGGGCTAAATCGGCGTTTTGGGCAAACTCGGCCAGGCGCATATCGACCTGGGCCTGGTGGGGGATATCAGTCACCAGCCACAGATCCAAGCCGGTCTCGGTTTCCGTAACCTGCACGTCGGCCCGCCGGTTCGCGGGCAGCAGATCGAACAGCAAGGCCCGTAAATCGTCCAGCAGATCGACGATGGCCGGGCGCAGGATGTGACAGGAAGTTAGATCGACGATCTTGTGGCTGCCGGCGGCATTAAAGCCCAGATGAACCCTATCACGGGTGCGCAGCGCCGCAAAACGGGCGCGGCGGCGGCTGGCCGGAGGCACGGCGATCAAATCCTGTATAGTGCCCACATCCAGGCTTCGGCGCGTCATGGCCTGCCGCAAGACGTCCAGTTTCCAATTGCCATAGGCGCCGGCATTCAGATGTTGCAGAGCGCAGCCGCCGCAAGCGCCAAAATGGGAACAAGGTGGGGCCGCCCGGTCGGGGCCTGGGTGCAGCAGATGATCCAGGCGCGCCAAACGCGCCACGCCTCGATGGCCGGTGATGGTCGCTTCAATCTGGTCCCCCGGCACGCTATAGGGGACGTAGAGGACCCCGGTGCCATCATGGGCGATACCATCGCCACGGGCGCCCAGACTCTCTATTCTCAGTTTTACCAATGCGTCAGCCGTCTTTGCGTCCGGCAAGGAGAAACTCTACATTGCCTTGCGGCCCCTTGATAGGACTGGTTGCCGTACCAAGCGTCGACCAGCCCGGTTGTTGGCCCAGCCAGGCGGCGATCTCTGATCTGACCTCGTCATGCAAGGCGGGGTCCCTTACCACCCCGCCTTTGCCCACCCGATCCGGTCCAACCTCGAACTGCGGTTTGATCAGGGCAATCAGGGCGGCACCCGGCGCGGCCAGGGCCATGGGGTTGGGTAACACGGTGCGCAATCCGATGAAGGAAGCGTCGCAGACGACCAAGTCAATTGCATCGGGCACTTCGGCCACGGTCAGATGGCGGGCGTTGGTGCGCTCCAGAACAACGACACGTTCATCGTTGCGCAAGGACCAGGCCAATTGGCCATGACCGACATCCACCGCATGGACCCGCGCCGCACCGCCCTGCAACAACACATCCGTAAAACCGCCCGTGGAAGCGCCTATATCCAGGCAAATCAGGCCCGCCGGCGAAATGGCGAATTCCGCCAGGCCATGGGCGAGCTTGATCCCGCCGCGGGAGACCCAGGGGTGATCCCGGCCGCGCACGGAAATATCCGCATCAAGGGGTAACTCCTGGCCAGCCTTGTCCAGCCGCCGGTCCGCACCCGGCGTACCTTGATGGACCCGGCCGGCCATGATCAGTGCCTGAGCCCGGTTGCGGCTTTCCGCCAGGCCGCGCGCCACCAACAACTGATCCAGCCGCATCCCGGATTTCATTCGGGATTTTTGCCGGGTTGGATGTTTTCCTTTGGCTTGGGACGGCATATCCGCTTACGCCAGCTTTGGTGTCTCGATCTCGTGCGCCTGTCCCAGCGCGGCCAGGGCCGTGGCGACGATATCGGGCGCGTTCAGGGCGGCGGCGGCGTACATCGCCATTGGCGAATCATGCTCGATAAAGCGGTCGGGCAGCATCATGGTGCGGACTTTCAGATCGTCATCCAGTAACTGGTGATGTTCCAGGCAGCGCAGGACATGAGCGGCAAAACCACCGATAGCGCCTTCCTCGATGGTGATCAGGACTTTGTGGCTACGGGCCAGCCGACAGATCAGATCTTCGTCCAACGGTTTGCAAAAGCGGGCATCGGCGACCGAGGTCGTAAAACCCTTGGCGGTCAAATCCTCCGCCGCCTTCAGGGATTCGCCCAGGCGCGTACCCAAGGACAGGATGGCGACTGTATGGCCTTCGCGCACAATGCGGCCCTTGCCTATTTCCAGCGGTTCGGCCGGCAAGGTGATCTCGACACCCACGCCCTCGCCACGTGGATAGCGAAAGGCCGACGGGCGATCGTCGATAAGGGCGGCGGTGGCCACCATCCGGGTCAACTCCGACTCGTCGGCTGCCGCCATGACGACAAAATTAGGCAGACTGGCCAGATAGGTCAGATCAAAGGCGCCCGCATGGGTCGGTCCATCGGCCCCAACCAATCCGGCCCGATCAATGGCAAAGCGCACGGGCAGCTTCTGGATGGCGACGTCATGCACGACCTGGTCATAGGCGCGCTGTAAAAAAGTAGAATAGATCGCCGCGAAAGGGCGGTAGCCGGCCGCCGCCAGACCGGCGGCGAACGTCACCCCATGCTGTTCCGCGATACCCACATCGAAACAGCGTTCGGGGAAACGTTTTTGAAATTCCGTCAGGCCGGTGCCGGACGGCATGGCCGCGGTAATCGCCACCACTTTGTCATCCCGTTCTGCCTCGCGTACAAGTTGTGCTGCGAAGACATTGGTATAGCTGGGTGCGTTGGGCTTGGCTTTGGCCTGGGTCCCGGTCACGACGTCAAAGCGCGAGACACCGTGAAACTTGTCCTCGGCTTCCTCGGCCGGGGCATAGCCTTTGCCTTTTTGTGTGACCACATGCACCAGGATTGGATTGGTCCGCCGGGCCTCACGCACGTTCTTCAGCACCGGCAATAGATGATCCAGGTTATGGCCATCGATGGGCCCGACATAAAAAAAGCCCAGTTCTTCAAACAAGGTGCCACCGGTAATCAGGCCGCGGGCATATTCCTCGGCCCGCCGCGCCGTCCGTTCCATGGGTTCGGGCATCTTTTGCGCCAATTGCTTGGCGAAATAGCGCAGGCCGCGATAGGGACGCGAGGACAGCAGCCGCGATAGATAGGCGCTCATGGCGCCGACCGGCGGGGCAATGGACATATCGTTGTCGTTCAGGATCACCACCATGCGGGTATCCGAGGAGCCGGCATTGTTCATCGCCTCGAACGCCATGCCCGCGCTCATGGCGCCATCGCCGATCACCGCCACCACGTTGCTGTCCCGGCCGTCCAGATCGCGGGCCACGGCAAATCCCAAAGCCGCCGAAATCGAGGTCGAGGAATGCGCCGTGCCGAACGGGTCGTAGGGACTTTCCGTCCGCTTGGTGAAACCGGACAGGCCGCCGCCCTGCCGTAAGGTCCGAATTGCATCCCGGCGGCCGGTGAGAATTTTGTGGGGGTAGGCCTGATGGCCCACATCCCAGATCAGGATATCGTCCGGCGTGTCGAAAACGTGATGCAGGGCGACCGTCAGTTCGACCACACCCAGCCCGGCCCCTAAATGACCGCCCGTATGGGCCACCGCATCGATGGTTTCGATGCGCAACTCGTCCGCCAGCTGGCGTAGTTGCGCGATGGACAGGCCGCGCGTATCCGCCGGCCCGACAATCGTATCCAATAAGGGTGTTCTGCTTTCCGACACGTCGTTCCCCGCCGCAAAAATGCGATCAATTAGTCCGCGTTATAACGAATTTGCACAAAGCCCGCAAAGCGTTAGCTTTTTCCCCGAAATGATCCAGGTGCGCCGCCGCCTGACCGGATAGTAAGATAGCCCGGTCGCGGGCGCCTTCAACCCCCAACACCGAGACAATGGTCGACTTGCCCGCCGCGGCATCCTTGCCCACGGCCTTGCCCACGGCCTTGGCGCAGCCTTCCACATCCAGCAGGTCGTCGGTGATCTGAAAGGCTAGGCCCAGATCGTGGGCGAACATGCGCAAGGCTTGGCGCTGCTGCGGCCGGGCGCGCGCCAATAGGGCCCCGGCCTCACCGGCAAAGGCAATCATCCCGCCGGTTTTCAATCGCTGCATACGAACCGTGCCGGCCTCGTCCAAGGGATTATCTTCTGCCCAAAGGTCCAGGATCTGACCACCAACCATGCCATGCCCACCCGCCGCACGGGCCAAGCCGGCAACCAGATCCGTGCGCACTTCCGGATCGGGCGAGGTCTTGCGGTCAGCCAAAACTTCGAAAGCCAAGGTTAACAGGGCATCGCCGGCCAGCACCGCCGTGGCCTCGTCAAACTGCATATGCACCGTCGGTCGGCCCCGACGCATGTCGTCATCGTCCATGCAGGGCAGATCGTCATGTACCAGACTGTAGGCATGCACCAATTCCACCGCCGCGGCAACACGCAGGCATCGGGTCATTTCCAGATCAAAAATTTCGCCGCCGGCGATCACCAAGAACGGGCGCAGGCGCTTGCCGCCGCCCAGCACCGCATAGCGCATGGCCTCGAACAGGCGATGCTCCAACTCCGGAACCGTTGGCAGCAGGTTTTCCAGTTCACGGTTAACGGCCTTGGCGGCCTTAGCCAGCCTGACCTCGAATTCGATCATGGTTGTTTCTTATGCCTTTTATATCGGATGCTTACTGAATGTCGGCGGGTTCGGTCGCCTGGGCATTGCCGGCGCTGTCCGTGACGATTCTCTCGACCTGTTCACTTGCGGCGTTCAGTTTGGCTTCGCAATGACGTTTCAGCAGGGCGCCACGGCTATAGAGGGCAATGGAGGCATCCAGATCAACCTGGCCACCTTCCAGGTCGTGGACAATAGCCTCCAATGCCGCCATGGCAGCTTCAAAACTCATGGCGGTGACCTCCTCGGGGATCACGTCGGTTTCGGATTTCGTCTGTTTTGCCATCGCCAATCACCTCATGCGGTTTCCCAAATGCGGCGCCCATCATACGGCCATCAGAGCCCGGATATGGGCCGCCACCGCCGTCGCCAACGCCGTCAGATCATAGCCGCCTTCGAGGCTGGAAACCAGCCGCCCTTGGCAATGCCGCTCCGCCAGGGCCAATAATTCCCGGCTGACCCAGGCATAATCCTCGGTCTCGAGGCGCAATTGCGCCAGCGGATCGTCCATGTGCGCATCAAAGCCGGCGGACAGCAGCAGGAATTCCGGTTTGAAGGCATCCAGGGCCGGCAGCAAACCGTCGGTGAAGGCATCGCGAAACGCCATCCCTCCGGCGCCTGGCGGCAATGGGAAATTATGAATATTGCCGACGCCGGTCTCGGATCTGGCGCCGCTACCTGGATAAAGCGGCATTTGGTGGGTCGAACCATAAAACAGATCGCCGTCATTCCAAAACGCCGCCTGGGTGCCATTGCCGTGATGGACGTCAAAATCCACCACGGCCACCCGTTTCAGACCATGGGACTCCTGCGCGTGCCGGGCTCCAATGGCCACGGAATTGAAAATGCAAAAGCCCATGGAACGTTCCGGCTCGGCATGATGGCCGGGCGGACGCACGGCACAAAAGGCATTGCTGGCCTGCCCCGCCATAACCGCGTCCACGGCGCCGCAAACAGCGCCCGCCGCGCGTTGCGCTGCCTCCAGCGTGGCCGGGTTCATGGCGGTATCGGGATCCAGCGGTACCCGGCCCCGCCGGGGCGCCGCCGCAACGATCCTGTCGATATGGCTTTGCGGATGCACCAGGGCGATCTGCGGCCAACTGGCCAGGGGCGCGGGGCGCCATTCCAGGGCCGCAAATTCGGCCTCGGCCAGCGCCAGGCGAATGGCGCGCAGGCGGTCGGGCCGCTCCGGATGGTTCGATCCCATGTCATGTTCCAGGCAGACGGCGTGTTCGAAAATCAAGGTCATGCTTTATCCTTTGGCAGCGGCACAATAGTGCACCAATACCAGGGACCATTGGTATATCATCAGGCTGAAAAAAATGGGGTGGATATGCTGCAGGAACGCATTGAGGGGAAATGGATTGATTGCTTTGCGCGCGTCTTCGCGCGCTGCAAGGTCGAACCGGACGAGGTCGTGGCGATCCTGTCGGAAAGCCAGTCTCGGCCCATCAATGTGCAGTTGGCGGAGTTGGCCCTGCACCAATTGGGGGCAAAACCGTTCCACATCGTCATCCCAACGCCGGCCCAATCGGCCCCGGTGCCGGTGCGTTCCACCGGTGCTTCCGATGTCATTCAGAATATCCGTCCCGTGGTCGGCGCGCTGGCCAGCACCACAATGGTGGTGGATTGCACCGTCGAAGGCTTGCTGCACGCTCCGGAGTTACCGGAAATTCTCAAGGGCGGGGCACGGGTATTGATGGTTTCCAACGAACATCCCGAGGCCCTGGAGCGCTTGGCCCCTGACGACGCCCTGGAAGGCAAGGTCAAAATCGGCATGAAGATGCTGCGTCAGGCCAGCGCCATGCGCATCACCTCCGCCGCCGGCAGCAATCTGTCCGTTGACCTGTCCGGCGCCGTGGCGGGCGGCGGCTGGGGTTGGGTCACACGGCCCGGCATCATGTCCCATTGGCCGGGTGGGCTGTGTCTGTGCTTTCCCGCCGCCGGCACCGTGAATGGCACTCTGGTGCTGGATCGGGGCGATGTGAACCTGACGTTCAAGCGCTATCTGGACGCACCCATCAGCCTGGTGATTGAAGACGACTACGTTACCGCTATCGAAGGCGACGGCGTGGATGCGGACTTGATGCGCAGCTATTTCGCCGCCTGGGGCGACCGGGACGCCTATGCCACCTCGCATATTGGTTGGGGCATGAACAAGGGCGCCCGCTGGGACGCCATGACCATGTACGACCGCAAGGATTTCAACGGCACTGAATTGCGCGCCTTTGCCGGCAACGTAGTCTATTCCACCGGCGCGAACGAGGTGGCCGGCCGGCGGACGCTTGGCCATTTTGATCTGCCCATCCGCAACTGCACGGTCGAACTGGATGGCCAGACCGTGGTGAATAAGGGCGTTTTGCAAGGAGAACTCGGATGACCGCCGTGGCAAGTTTTGAGAGCCTGGGTGCGGGCCCTGTATTACTGTTCTTGCATGGCATTGGTGGTAATCGCCATTCCTTCGATGGCCAATTGCCGGCCTTTGCGGATCGCTGGCGCGCCATTTCCTGGGACATGCCCGGCTATGGCGACAGCGCACCTTTGGCCGAGATGACCTATCCCGCCCTGGCTGACGCCGTGGCCCGGCTGCTCGATCATCTTGACGCGCCCTGGGCCGCCATCGTCGGCCATTCCATGGGCGGCATGGTAGCCCAGGAATTTGTCGTGCGGCATCCGGGACGGACGTCCGCTCTTGTGCTTTCGGCCACCTCGCCATCGTTCGGCAAGCCTGGCGGCGAATGGCAGGAATGGTTTCTGGGCCAGCGTCTGGCGCCCTTGGATCGAGGACTTAGCCCTGCCGATTTTGCTCATGAACTGGTGCCCGCCATGATGGGGGACAACCCGCCTGCCGCTGCCGTCGCGGCGGCCATGGCCTCCATGTCTGCCTTGTCACCGGATACCTATCGCGCCGCCCTGCATTGCCTGGTGCAGTTCAATCGCCGGGATAAGTTGGGCGAAATCAGCTGTCCAACCTTGGCCCTCGCCGGCGACGCGGACGAAGCGGCGCCGGCGGCGATGATGGAGAAAATGGCCAGTCACATACCCGATGGCCGCTATTGCTGCCTGAACGGCGTTGGACATCTGGCGAACCTGGAAGACCCGGAACAATTCAATCTGGCCGTGCGCAGCTTCCTGGACGAGGTGACTTAAGGATGGCTCGATAGGGATGCCGCGCATGCCGACACAGGAAGATTTGCTCGCGATAGCGCAGCGGCTGGGCCGGGAGAACTTCCTGCCCCGCGCCGCCGGATATGACCGTGAGGGGCGCTTCCCAACCGAGAATTACGCTGATTTGCGCGCCGCCGGGTTTCTGGGACTGGTGATCCCGGAACGTTACGGCGGTCTGGGGGTGGACTACACCAACTACATGGAGATATCGGCTGAATTGGGCCGTTGGTGCGGAGCCACGGCGCTGACTTTCAACATGCATTGCGCCACCATGTTGTGGTCCTCGCAAATGGCCGACGATCTGGAGATGACGCCGGCACAGCGGGCAGCGCACGAACAGCGGCGCCGCGGCATCTACCGCAAAGTGATTGAAGACGGCGCCATCTTCGCGCAGCCCTTTTCCGAACCGAACAGCGCGGCAGCAGCCGGCAAGGCGCCCTTTGGCACTACGGCGCGCAAAGTAGACGGCGGCTGGCTGGTCAATGGCCGCAAGCATTTCGCCTCGCTGGCCGGATCGGCGGACTACTATGGCGTACTGTGTACCGAAGCCAAGGAGACCGGTGAGGCGGATGTACGAGACACCATCTATCTGGCTGTTGATGGCCGGGCAAAAGGCTTCGAAATCAGCGGCGATTGGGACGTCCTCGGTATGCGGGCCACCGCGTCGAACAACCTGCAACTCAGCGATGTCTTCGTCGCCGACGATTGCCAGTTGCTGCCAAGGGGCAAGTACTATCAGGCGGCCCTGAACTGGCCGCATATGTTCATGAGCCTATGTCCGACCTATATGGGCATCGCCCAGGCGGCGTTTGACTTTACCTGCCAGTATCTGCGGGGCGAGATTGAGGGCGGTCCACCGGCCGGCAACGCGCGGCATAGTCCGGCCAAGCAGATGGCGGTCGCGGAAATGCGTATCAAACTGGAACAGGCCCGGGCCATGTTCCTGCGCGCCATTGGCGAGGCTGGCGTCAATCCTACCAAGGACGCCCGCCTGCGGGCCTATGTGGCGCAATATACGGTGATGGAATACGCCAACGATATTTGCCGTCTGGCATTGCGCACCTGCGGCGGCCGGGCGATTTTTCGTACCCTCCGCCTAGAACAATTGTATCGGGATTCCCGCTGCGGCGCCTTGATGTTGCCCTGGACGCCGGAAATCTGCATCGAGCGTTTGGGCCGGGAAAGCCTGTTCGAGGCGGGCGAAAGCTAACTGCGGATGGATATTTCCCACTGGATCAGCCACTGGGCCGATTGGCAGGGCGCGCGTACGGCGGTGCATTTCGCCGGCCGGGATATCAGCTATGGCGAAATGGACGGCCGGGTTCGGCGACTGGCTGCCATGTTGCAACAACAATTGGATGTCGGCCATGGCGATCGTTTGGCGCATCTGGGCTATAACAGTCCCGAATTGCTGGAATTATTGTTCGCCTGCGCCCATCTGGGCGCCATGCTGGTACCCCTGAACTGGCGCCTGGCGCCCCCGGAACACGCATGGATTCTACGGCATTGCGAGCCCAAAGCTATTTTTGTAGAGGCGGATTTTCACCGTCATTTGGATTGCCTGGGGGCTGAAGTGCCGGCGGTACGCAAGATCGCCTATGGCCCGGCGCCGGGCACGGATTGGCGGTCCTATGGCGAACTGCTGGCCGCCGCCAAAACGGACCGGTTGGTCGCGGCCGGAAGCCTCGCCGACCCAGTGACCATTGTCTATACCTCGGGCACCACCGGGCGCCCGAAAGGTGCGGTGCTGACCCAGGAAGCGATCTTTTACAATGCCGTCAATGCCATTGCGGCGCAGGATATCACCGGGCAGGATCATGTCCTCACTGTGCTGCCCATGTTCCACGTGGGCGGTATGAATATTCAGACCACCCCCGCGATCCACGCCGGCGCCCGCATTACCATCCTGCCGCGGTTTAATGCCGGCATCACGTTGGCGGCCATTGAACGGCGCAAGCCGACAATCTTTCTGGCTGTGCCCGCCATGGCCATGGCCTTGACCGCGGATCCCGACTGGGCCGGCGTGGATCTATCCAGCCTGCGGCTGGTGGGCCTGGGCTCGTCGGCCGTGCCGGAGGCCGTCTTGCGCGCCTTTTTGGACCGAGGGGTACCGGCCACTCAGGTCTATGGCCTGACCGAAAGCGCCCCGGTGGCCATTTGCCTGCCCGTCGCCGATGCGTGGTCCAGGATGGGCTCGTGCGGCAAATCGGCCCTGCACTGCCAGGCCCGGATCGTGGACGATAACGGTGAACCGGTCGCCGCCGGCATGCGCGGTGAAATTGTTTTGGCCGGACGGAATTTGTTCCGCGAATACTGGCGAGACGAGGCCGGCACGGCGGACGCATTCACGGGCGGCTGGTTTCATACGGGGGATATCGGGCATCAGGACGGCGATGGTTATTATTACGTGGATGAGCGCAAAAAGGATGTCGTGATATCGGGGGGCGAAAATATCTATCCGGCCGAGTTGGAAAACATTCTGGCCGATTGCCCGGAACTGGCCGAGGCGGCGGTGGTGGGCCGGCCCGATCCGCGGTGGGGCGAAATTCCCGTGGCCTGCGTGGTGGTCCAACCGGGCAGCGTCATCCAGGGAGCGGACATTCTGGCCCTGTTCGAGGGGCGCTTGGCGCATTATAAGCATCCACGCGCGGTGATTTTCATGGCCGCCCTGCCGCGCAATGCCATGGGTAAGGTGGAAAAGTTTACCTTGCGGGAGCAATGTGCCGTGGCGGACGATTGAACGCGCGAATTAATTTTGTTGCGAGGCCCCCATCCCGCCGCAAATTCGCTATATTTCAGGATCAAGTTCGTCTGAACATGGGCGGCGGAAGGAAAGTAGCAGCATGAAGACTATAGCCGCCGGCGTATTTGGTCCGGGTTTGCGGGCGTTTTTGCTCGCCGCCATGATCCTGCCGTTGAGCGGCGCCCAAGGTTGGGCTGCGACGGAAGGCTTGATCGATACTCCGGCAAAGCAGGCTATTCTGATCGATCACGCAACCGGGACTGTGTTGTTTGAAAAAAACGCCGGGGAAGCCATGCCGCCGTCATCAATGTCCAAGTTGATGACGTTATACGTCCTGTTCGAACGTCTGGCCGCCGGCAACTTGAAGCTGGACGATACATTTCCAGTCAGCGAAAAAGCCTGGCGCATGGGCGGCTCGAAAATGTTCGTTCGGGTGAATACCAGGGTTCGGATTGCCGATTTGATCCGCGGCATCATTATCCAATCGGGCAATGATGCCTGTATCGTAGTGGCGGAAGGCGTTAGCGGCGACGAAGCGACATTTGCCGCACTGATGAACCGGACGGCCAGTGAATTGGGCATGGTGGACAGTCATTTCGTAAATGCGTCCGGCTGGCCCGACCCCGATCACGTGACGACGGCGCGGGATTTGTCCATTCTGGCGCGGCGGTTGATCGACAAGTTTCCCGAACACTATGCTATTTTTGCCGAGCGCAGCTTTACCTACAGCAAGATCCGCCAGGGTAACCGCAACCCCCTGCTCTATAAGAACATCGGCGCCGATGGCTTGAAAACCGGCCATACGGAAGCTGCGGGTTATGGTTTAGCTGCCTCCGCCGAACGCAATGGACGGCGCTTGGATCTCGTCGTCAACGGTCTGCACAGCGTCAATCAAAGAAGCCAGGAATCGCAACGGCTGTTATCCTGGGGCTTTCGGGAATTCGGCAATTATGCCCTGTTCAAGGCTGGTGAAGAGGTGACGAGCGCGCCGGTTTGGCTGGGTGACGCCGGCGCGGTAGCGCTTTTGATCGAGGACGCCCTGACCATTATCATTCCGCGCAAGGCCCGCCGCAGCATGAAAGTCAGCGTCAATTATCAAGGTCCCTTGACCACGCCCATCGCCAAGGGTCAGCCCGTGGCCACCCTGCGGATCGAGGCGCCCAACATGGCGACGATCGAACGGCCCCTGATCGCCGGCGCCGATGTAGCCCGCAAGGGCTTTTTTGGCCGTCTGGGCGCGGCTCTGGAGCATCTGCTGTTCGGCAGTGTTTCCAACTAGCTTTCAGTCATGGCAGAGCAATCGGTGCAAGCCACGGGGCCCGTCGCCACCGCAACGTTGATCGGCCATGAGGCGGCCGAGTTAGCATTTTTGGAGACGGCGGCGGCCCACCGCATGCCACACGCCTGGTTGCTGTCCGGTCCTAGGGGTATCGGCAAAATGACCCTCGCCTACCGCATGGCCCGCTGCCTGCTATCCCGAGGTGTGGCGGGGGGCGATCTGTTCGGCGGCCCCGGCAGTTTACAGATGCCTCCTGAAAGCGATCTGTTTCGCCGCATCCTGGCCGGTGGCCACGGCGATTTGCGGCTGATCGAGCGGATCGTCAATCCGACGACCAAAAAGCTTCGCACTGAAATCGCGGTCGACCAAATCCGTGGTCTGAGCCGGTTTTTTTCCTTGACCGGTGCTGAAGGCGGCTGGCGCATCGCCATCATCGACGGGGCCGAGGAAATGAACCCGAACGCCGCCAATGCCCTGTTGAAGTTGCTGGAGGAACCGCCCGAACATTGCCTGCTGCTGTTGGTCAGCCATGGGCCGGGCCGGCTGCTGCCGACCATCCGCTCGCGCTGCCGTCAGCTGATCCTCCGCCCCCTGAAGGAAGCGGACGCCATCGCCGTGCTGGCCCAGCAATTGCCGGATCTAGATCAGCACGAATGCCTGGGTCTGGTCCGGCTGGCGGAAGGCAGCCCCGGCCGGGCCGTAGCGATGGCGGCGGAAGGAGGGCTGCAGACCTATGGCGAATTGCTTGCCCTGGTCGGGGATCTGCCCGAATTGGATTATGCGGCGGTGCATGCCTTGGGCGATCGTCTGGCCCGCGCCAATAACGAGGGGGCCTACAGGGTCTGGGTTGACCTATTGCGTCTGTGGCTTTCGCGGCTGGCCCGCGGTGGCGCCGGCCTGGACCAAATGAGCGATGCCGTAACGGGCGAGGTTGCCCTGGCCAGCCGCCTCACGATGGCGGTTGGCCTTGATCGCTGGGTCGAGCTATGGGAAAAGATTGGCGCCTTGGCGATGCGGGCCGAGCGGGTCAATCTGGATCGAAAGCAGGTGGTTCTGAACGTCTTCATGGCGTTGCAGAGTACCGCGCGCCATTAGTACGTTCAGTACATATTCGAAATTGGCTGGATCGCCCGCTTAATGAAGATCGAATAGAGTCTATTATTAGTTGGAAAAGGTGACAGCGATGGCCGAGGCCAAAGCCTACTACATCACGACGCCGATTTATTACGTCAATGACAAGCCCCATATCGGCCATGCCTACACCACCCTGGCCTGTGACGTGATCGCCCGTTTCATGCGCCTGGATGGTTATGACGTGATGTTCATGACCGGCACCGACGAGCATGGCCAGAAAGTGGAGAAATCAGCCCAGGCGGCGGGCATGGATCCGATAGATTTTTGCGATAACGTCAGCCAGAACTTTCGCGATTTAACGCCGTTGATGAATTTCAGCAACGACGGCTTCATCCGCACGACCGAGGCTCGGCACGAAAAAGCGTCTCAGGCAATCTGGCAGGCCATGGCGGACAACGGCGATGTCTATCTGGACAGCTATGCCGGCTGGTATTCCGTGCGGGACGAGGCCTATTATGCCGAGGACGAATTGCAGGACGGCGCCCACGGCGAAAAACTATCGCCCTTCGGCGCGCCGGTGGAATGGGTGGAAGAGCCCAGCTATTTCTTCCGTCTTTCGCAATGGCAGGACCGCCTGCTGGCCTACTACGAAGAAGACCCCGGTCGCATCCTGCCGCAAAGCCGGCGCAATGAGGTCATCAGCTTCGTGAAAAGCGGCCTGCGGGATCTATCGATTTCCCGTACTTCGTTCAAGTGGGGCGTGCCGGTGCCGGGCGACGACGCCCATATCATGTATGTCTGGGTCGATGCCCTGACCAATTATCTGACCGCCGTCGGCTATCCCGATACAGCCTCGGAAAGTTTCAAGACCTACTGGCCGGCGGATGTGCACATGGTCGGCAAGGACATCCTGCGCTTTCACGCGGTTTATTGGCCGGCCTTTCTGATGTCCGCCGGTCTGGACCCGCCAAAGCGGATCTTCGCCCATGGCTGGTGGACTGTCGAAGGGCAAAAGATGTCCAAATCCTTGGGTAATTTTATTCCGCCCCAGCAAGTTGTCGCGCAGTACGGCTTGGATCAGACGCGTTATTTCATGATGCGGGAGTTGCCCTTCGGCAACGATGGCAACTTTTCCCACACCGCCATGGTCAATCGCATGAACAGCGATCTGGCCAACGATTTCGGCAACCTGGCCCAGCGGGTGCTGTCCATGATCAGCAAGAATTGCGCTGCCGCGGTGCCAACGCCCGGATTGCTGAGTATCGAGGACGCCGGCCTGATGCGTTCGGCCCGTGGGCTATTGGAAAAACTGCGCCTGGCGATTGGCCAGCAGGCTATCCATCAGGCGCTCGCCGCGCTGTGGGAGGTGATCGGCGATGCCAACCGTTATGTTGACGCCCAGGCCCCCTGGGCCTTGAAGAAGAGTGATCCCGAGCGCATGGCCACGGTGCTGTATGTGTTGGCTGAGGTGATCCGCCATCTGGCTGTTCTGGCGCAGCCCATCGTGCCCGATGCGACAGCCAGGATGCTGGATCAATTGGCGATACCCGACGCGCAACGCAGCTTCGCCGCCTTGGACGACGCGGGCATGCTGTTGCCGGGTACGGCGCTGCCGAAGCCGGAGGGCGTCTTCCCCCGTTATAGCGGACCGGAGGAGGACGCTTGAGTCTGCTGGTTGACAGCCACTGCCATCTGGATTTTCCCGGCTTGCAGGAAGACCTGGATGGTGTGATGACACGCGCGGCGGCGGCCGGCATCGCAACAATGGTGACGATTTGCACCCGAGTTGACCGCTTTGCCGACATCCTGGCCATCGCCGAACGTTTCGACAATGTCTTCTGCTCGGTCGGCCTGCATCCCCATGATGCAGAATCGGAGCCGGATCTGACCACGGCCCGATTGGTCGAACTGGCGGCCCATGACAAAGTCATCGGTATTGGCGAGACCGGCCTGGATTTTCATTACGACCACAGCCCACGCGCGCTGCAGGCGGAACTGTTCCGCCGCCATATTGCCGCCGCACGGCAGACCGGGCTGCCCTTGATTGTGCATAGCCGGGCCGCGGATGACGAGATGATTGCGATCCTGCGGGACGAGACGGCGAAAGGTCCATTCCCCGGGGTGCTGCATTGTTTCTCTTCCGGCCCGGAATTGGCCCAGGCCGCGCTAGCCCTGGATTTCTATATCTCTTTCAGCGGTATAGTGACCTTCAATAAGGCGGATGAGGTGCGCGCCGTCGCGGCGGCGACCCCATTGGACCGCCTTTTGGTGGAAACCGATGCGCCTTACCTGGCGCCCGTACCCCATCGTGGCAAAACCAACGAGCCGGCGTTTGTCGCCAACACCGCCGCCAAACTTGCCGGCCTGCATGGGGTGAGCAGCGCCGAGATAGCGGCGCTGACGTCGGCTAATTTTTATCGTCTGTTCACCAAGGCCCCCGGGCCGGCAAGCGTCACGGCGGCGGGTCAGCCATGCGGATAACCGTGCTGGGCTGTGGCACTTCCGGCGGCGTCCCGCGAATTGGCAACGTCTGGGGTGTGTGCGATCCCGCCGAGCCACGCAACCGCCGCCGCCGTTCCTCGATTCTGGTGCAAAGCACCACGACGAACCTGATTGTCGACACCACGCCGGACATGCGGGAACAATGCCTGGAGATTAATCTTCAGCATCTGGACGCCGCACTTTACACCCATGATCATGCGGATCATGTGAACGGTATCGACGATCTGCGCGGCTTTACCCTGTTGCAGGGCCAGCGCATACCCGTCTATGGCAACGCCGACACCATGGATAGCCTGCGGCAGCGTTTTGGCTATGTTTTCGCCAGCGCCAAGAATTATCCTCCCATCGCCACGGCGCATAACATCACCGGACCATTCGCCGTGGGCGATATTGACATTGTGCCGTTTCGGCAGATCCACGGCTCCATGGAAAGCTTGGGCTTTCGCTTTGGCTCTATCGCCTATTCCACGGATTTGAACGACCTGCCCGAAGCCTCGTTTGAATTGCTGCGGGACCTGGATGTCTGGATTGTCGATGCCCTGCGCCCGCGGCCGCATCCGACCCACGCCCATGTGGCGCAGACCCTGGAATGGATCGAACGGTTGCAGCCGAAGCGGGCCATTCTAACTCACATGACGTGGGACATGGACTATCAGACCCTTTGCCGCGAACTGCCGACAGGGGTGGAGCCCGCCCACGATGGCCTGATTGTCGAAGTCTCCTGAAGCGCAGCGGCGAATAAATGGCTGCCGCGGCATTCGCCGCGACGCTCAGTCAAAGGCTACGCCATGGAATATGCTGTTCGCGAATTGTCATCATTCCACCTTTGGTCCAGGCGTGGCATAGTGGCGCCATGAACAAGCAAAATGCCAAATCCGACCCGGATGCCAGCCCAGGCGACGTGGCGCCCATCACCGGGACCAACGGCCAACCCGGCCATCTTTTTCTGATCGATGCCTCGGCCTATATTTTTCGCGCCTACCATGCGCTGCCACCTCTGACGCGCAAAAGCGACGGCTTGCCCATCGGCGCCGTGTCGGGCTTTTGCAATATGCTTGCCAAGCTTGTGGATGACGTGCGCGATGCCGGCGAGGTTGATTTTTTCGGGGTGATTTTCGACGCCGCGCGTAAGACTTTCCGCAATGATATCTATCCCGAATACAAGGCCAATCGGCCGCCGGCGCCAGAAGACCTGGTGCCGCAGTTTCCCCTGGTCAAGCGCGCCAGCCAGGCCTTTAACCTGGCTACCATCGAAATGCCGGGGTACGAGGCCGATGATGTCATCGCTACCTATGCCCGGCAGGCCCGGGAAGCCGGCATGCTGGTTACCATCGTCAGTTCGGACAAGGACCTGATGCAACTGGTCGGCGGTGGTGTGATCATGCACGATCCCATGAAACAGCGAAATATCGGTCCGGATCAGGTGCAGGAGAAATTTGGCGTCGGCCCGGACCGGGTGATCGATGTCCAGGCCTTGTGCGGCGACGCCACTGATAATGTGCCGGGGGTACCGGGTATCGGCATCAAAACAGCCGCTCTGTTAATTAACGAATACGGCGATCTGGACGGCGTGCTGACAAGGGCCGGAGAAATTAAGCAGCCAAAACGACGGCAGAATATAATCGAGCATGCAGACTTGGCCCGGGTCAGCCGGCAGCTGGTGACCTTGAAGGTGGATGTGCCACTGGAACTGCCCCTGGATGAATTGCGCCTGCGGGAGCCGGATGGAGAGGTATTGCTGAGCTTCATGGCGGAGATGGGCCTGGAACGCCTGGCTGGACGTATCGCCCAACGCCTGGGGCGCCGCGGTGCCGCCGCGCCCGCGATCAATACTGCGCCCGAAACGACAGCCGCCGTCGCGCCAGGTGATGCGCCAATCCTGGATTATCAATGCATACAAAATCTGGCTGAACTGGCGCAATGGGTCGACCGGGCCCGGGCCATCGGCGTGGTCGCGGTGGATACGGAGACGACGTCGCTGGATGGCATGGTGGCGAAACTGGTCGGCGTCTCGCTCTCGGTTCAGCCGGGACAGGCCTGTTACATTCCCTTGGGGCACCAGGGCCCGGTGCCGGCGGGCGAATTGGATCTGGACGGTGCGGCCTCGGCGGCGCCGCTACAGATCCCCCTGCATCAGGCACTGGATCTGCTGCGGCCCCTTTTGGCCGATCCATCGGTCCTGAAGGTCGGGCAAAACCTGAAATACGATATGCTGGTGCTGCGCCGTTATGACGTTGAAATTTCGCCATTCGACGACACCATGCTGTTGTCCTACGTGACCGAGGGCGGCCTGCATGGCCACGGTATGGACGAGTTGTCCAAGCTGCACCTGGACATCGAACCGATCCCCTTTAAGGCGGTCGCGGGCAGCGGCAAATCCAGGATCACCTTTGATCTGGTGCCCCTGGACAAGGCCACCCAGTATGCGGCCGAGGACGCGGACCTGACCCTGCGCCTTTACCAATACCTGAAACCGCAGTTGCTGGCGGCGCGCAAGCACACGGTATATGAAACTTTGGAGCGGCCCCTGGTGCCGGTCCTGGTGGCCATGGAACAGGCCGGCATACTGGTGGACCGTGCGGAGCTGGCACGCTTGTCCGCGGACTTTGCAATCCGGATCGCCGGCCTGGAAGCGACAATCCATGAACTGGCGGGCGAGACCTTCAACGTCAATTCACCGAAGCAACTGGGCGAAATCCTGTTCGACAAAATGTCCCTACCAGGGGGAAAAAACACCAAAACCGGGGCCTATGGCACTGGCGCGGATGTGCTGGAAGGGTTGGCGGCCCGGGGCCATGACCTGCCTGTTCGGGTGCTGGAATACCGCCAGTTGGCAAAGCTGAAAAGCACCTATACGGACGCCCTGCAAAACCAGATCAACAGCGTCACGGGCCGGGTCCATACCTCCTATGCCATGGCTGCGACTTCCACCGGGCGTCTGGCATCGACCGACCCAAACCTGCAGAACATTCCCATCCGTACGGAGGAGGGCCGGCGCATCCGCAAGGCCTTTATCGCCGCGCCGGGACACAAATTGTTAAGCGCGGATTATTCCCAGATCGAATTGCGCATCCTGGCCCACATCGCCAACATAACTGCCCTGCGCGAGGCCTTTCATGCCGGCCACGATATTCACGCCATGACCGCGGCTCAGGTTTTCAACCTGCCCATGGAAAATATGGATCCGATGGTCCGGCGTCGGGCCAAGGCGATCAACTTCGGTATCATCTACGGTATTTCCGCCTTTGGCCTGGCCAATAACCTGGGCATTGGCCGGGGCGAGGCCCAGGACTATATCAATGCCTATTTCGAACGCTATCCGGGCATTCGCGACTATATGGAGCGAACCAAGGAAAGTTGCCGGCAACTGGGCTATGTGGAAACCATCTATGGCCGCCGGGTGCATATGCCGGGCATCAATGACAAGAACCCGGCCCGGCGCGGCTTCCACGAACGGGCCGCCATCAACGCCCCGATCCAGGGTTCGGCGGCGGATGTGATCCGCCGGGCCATGGTGGCGATCCCCGGCGCCATGGCCAAGGCGGGTCTTGGCGCGCCCATGCTGTTGCAGGTGCACGACGAACTGATCTTTGAAGTGCCCGTGGCCGAGATCGACGAAACCGTGGCGGTGGTCAGACGGGTGATGGAAGGCGCGGCCCATCTATCCGTTCCCCTGACCGTGGATGCCGGCATCGGCGATAGTTGGGCCGAGGCGCACTAAGTTTTGGGCTGGCCGCGAAAATTGAGCTTGGGTAGCGGCTTGCTGTTGTTTGTTTTTGTCACGAGCCATTTTCTGAATCATGCCTTGGGCAATATCTCGCTTGCTGCCATGGAAGCCGGGCGAGAAGTGTTCATTGCCATCTGGCGCAACTGGCCCGCCACCATTTTGCTTTATGGCGCGATATTCCTGCATGTCCTGATGGCATTGTTGGCATTGTGGCGGCGGCGCACTTTGCGCATGTCCCGGACCGAGGGCTTTCAGATCCTGCTGGCGCTCTTTATTCCGTTTCTTATGCCGGCCCATGTTCTGGCGACGCGGGGCGGGCATGAATTTTTCGGGCTCAATGACAGTTATCTGTTCGAAATTCTGAGTGTCTGGGTCATGTTGCCGCAAAATGGCTGGCTTCTCGCGGCGGGACTTTTGGTGGTCTGGAGCCATGGGTGTATCGGCCTGCATCAATGGCTGCGCCTGCGACCCTGGTATGCGCGGGTCCGACCCTGGCTTTTGACCGCTGCTTTGTTGCTGCCCAGCCTGGCGTTGTCGGGCTTTGCCGGTGTTGGCAAGCAGATCGCCGTCTGGGCCCAGGATGAAGCTTGGATGGCGGCGGCCATGGCATCCTTCAGGATCGGCAATTCCCTATCGGCGTTGTCGGATTTTGTCTATGGTACCTTGGACTACATCATGCTTGGCACGATCATCATTGTGGCTCTGATCCTGCTGGGACGCTGGGCGCGCGGCCTGTGGGCCCGCCGCGGCGTCCGCGTTACCATCGCCTATCCCGATGGCCGCGAGATCGCTATCGAACCGGGCTTGAGCGTGCTGGATGCATCCCGCCTGGCCGGGATCGCTCATGCCTCCGTCTGCGGCGGGCGCGGACGATGTTCCACCTGCCGGGTCCGCATTGCAGCCGGTCAAGCGGATTTGCCGCCGGCCGACGAGGACGAACTGAAGGTGCTGGCCCGGCTTGGCGCGCCGGGCAGCGTGCGCCTGGCCTGTCAATTGCGCCCCACGGCGGATGTCGCCGTGGTCCCCCTTTTGCCGTCCAACGTCAACCCGCAAAGCGGTCAGTCCCGACCCGCCTATCTACAAGGCAGCGAACGGGAAATAGCCGTTTTGTTCGCCGATCTGCGCGCCTTCACCAAGTTTGCCGAGGCCAAGCTGCCCTACGATGTGGTTTTTGCCCTGAACCAGTATTTCCGTGGCATGGGGCAGGCGGTGGAAGCCGCGGGGGGCCATCTGGATAAGTTCATCGGTGACGGTGTTATGGCCTTGTTCGGTGTGGAATCCGGTCTTGAACAAGGTTGCAGCCAGGCCTTGGCGGCGACGGCGGGCATGGCCCGGGCCCTGGAACATTTGAACGATCAACTGCATCAGGAATTGGACGAGCCCTTGCGCATGGGCATCGGGGTGCATGCGGGCGCCGCCATCGTCGGCGAAATGGGTTATGGCGTGGCGACGTCCGTCACCGCCGTGGGCGATGTTGTCAATACCGCCTCGCGCCTGGAAACCATGACCAAGGAATTTGCGGTTCAGGCGGTAATCTCCAGCTTCGTGGCCGAGCGTGCGGGCGCCGATCTTGCCGCCTTCGAGGTGCGCCAGGTAACGGTTCGCGGCCGGGCCGGGACAATGGCGGTGTATCTCGTGCCCAATGCCCGCGATCTGCCCGGCACCGGACCGGCCGGCGCCAAGGCCGACCGCCGCCGGGTCCGTGTCAAGGCGCCGGTGTAGCAGCGCGCAAGGA